>SVSY01000135.1 GCA_015064065.1 Oscillospiraceae bacterium | reverse complement strand
ATTTCAGCACAGCGCTTTACCGCGTAAACGCGCGTGTGGTTTATATCTGCGTTGAGAGCGTCGATGATCACCTTTATCTCCTGATCGAAAAGCGACGTGTCAAAGTCGTTTTCCATAAAGAGAGGGCAGAGAAGCATATCCGCAACTATATCTATAACTCCGCCGAGGGCATCGAGACCGTCGGGTATGTATTTGTTATCAAGCACCTCGCAGGTAAACGTGAGAGAAAGATTATCTCCTACGTGGTTGCTTTTTATTTCGACGTACGAGCCGTAAAGCTCGTCAAGACGGCGGTTGAGAGCTGACATCGTCGGATATTTCTTAGTTCCGCGCCGCAAAAGCCCCGAGAGTATGTGATTGTATGCAGAGCCGTGCCTTGTGAGCGGAAGTGTCAGCGAGAAGGCTATCACGCCCGCCTTGAATTTATTGCTCTGTATTACCGACAGAGAAATACCGTCGGCGATACCTTCTTTTTTTAAAAACATCTTGTCTCCTTGGTAGAGAATAATACTAATATATAATTATACAACAAATTTATTAAGATATTGTGAATTGTAGAAAAATAGTATTGCTTATAAAAGCTCTTTTTTGCAAAAAAGTTATTGAAAAATCTCTGCAACTGTGATATAATGAAATTTGTTCTTTAAGACAGGGTGATATTTTGCCCGACAAAAAGTTTGGAGATCCTATGTATAAGATATTAAGCAAGAAAAGTTTAAATCCAACCGTCACTATGATGGATATAGAAGCGCCGCTCGTTGCCGCAAAAGCAGAGCCGGGGCAGTTTATTATCCTTCGCGTAGACGGCGAGGGGGAGAGAATACCGCTGACGGTTGCGGGATTTGACCGCGAGAGAGGAAGCGTCAGAATAATATTTCAGATAGTCGGAGCTACCACAAAACAGCTCGACTCGAAAAACGAGGGCGAATATATAAGCGATTTCGTAGGTCCGCTCGGCAGGAAAACACAGGTTGACGGACTTAAGAAGGTCTGTATAGTTGGCGGCGGCGTAGGTTGCGCGATAGCACTCCCCGTAGCGCAGAAGCTTGCTTCTCTTGGCTGTGAGGTGACCTCGGTCATAGGCTTTCGCTCAAAGGATCTGCTTATCCTTGAGGACGAATTCAAAGCAGCGTCAAAGAAGCTTACCGTTATGACAGACGACGGCTCGTACGGCAGAATGGGAAACGTTTGTCTCCCTCTTCGCGAAATGTTTGAGGCGGGCGAGCGCTTTGACGAGGTCATAGCTATAGGACCGCTCGTAATGATGAAATTTGTCGTCGAAGAGGTAAGACCTACGGGCATTCCTTGTACTGTGTCGATGAATCCCATTATGATAGACGGAACGGGAATGTGCGGAGGCTGCCGTCTCTCGCTTATACGCGACGGAAAGAGAATTACCGAATTTGCCTGCGTAAGCGGACCTGATTTCAACGGATACGAGGTCGATTTTGACGAGGCTATGTCGCGTTCGGCTATGTACCGCGACTTCGAGCGTCACGCGTATGAGACGGCGTGCAATCTCTATAAAAAGGAGGTCGAGTGATATGCCGAATATGGATCCTAAGCGTCACGAGATGCCCACTCAGCCTGCAGATGTGCGCGCACGTAATTTTTACGAGGTCGCTCTCGGATACGATGAAGCGACTGCTATAGCCGAGGCTGAGAGATGCCTTAACTGCAAAAATATGCCCTGTGTGAGCGGCTGTCCCGTAAATATACACATTCCCGAATTTATCGCAAAGATAAAGGCGGGAGAGTTTGAAGAAGCTTATCAGATAATAAGCAAGACCTCAAGTCTTCCCGCGGTATGCGGACGTGTCTGCCCGCAGGAAAATCAGTGCGAGAAATACTGCGTCAGAGGTATAAAGGGCGAGTCGGTCGGTATCGGCAGACTTGAGCGATTTGTTGCCGATTGGCACAACGAGCACTCCGGGGCAATATGCTTGAATGTAGAGAAAAACGGACACAGAGTTGCAGTCGTCGGCTCGGGTCCTTCGGGTCTTACCTGTGCGGGCGACCTTGCCAAAAAGGGCTACGAGGTCACGGTGTTCGAGGCTCTTCACGCGGCAGGCGGAGTTCTCGTTTACGGTATTCCCGAATTCAGACTTCCGAAGGTCATAGTTCAAAAAGAGGTGGACAACCTCATAGCTATGGGCGTTGAGGTAAAGACCAACGTTGTCATAGGCAAAACGCTTACCGTTGACGAGCTGTTCGATATGGGCTACGAGGCGGTATATATCGGCTCGGGTGCGGGACTTCCCAATTTTATGGGGATACCCGGAGAGTCGCTCAAGGGAGTTTATTCGGCTAACGAATTTCTCACCCGTTCCAATCTTATGAAGGCGTACCGCCACGATCCGACGACACCCATTATGAAGGGCGGGAGAGTGGCAGTCGTCGGCGGCGGAAACGTTGCGATGGACGCGGCGAGAAGCGCACTGAGACTCGGAGCGGAAAAGGTGTATATAGTTTACCGTCGTTCGATGGAAGAGCTTCCTGCACGTCGCGAGGAGGTCGAGCACGCTGTCGAGGAGGGTATAGAGTTTATGCTCCTGACCAATCCTACCGAGATACTCGGATTTGAAGATCCCGAAAATAAGCGAGATGCGCGCAACGGCTTCGTTGTGGGAATGAAGTGTATCAAAATGGAGCTTGGCGAGCCCGACGAGCGAGGAAGAAGATCTCCTATAGCCATAGAGGGAAGTGAGTTAGTTCTTGACGTCGACGCTGTGATAATGTCTATAGGTACGTCGCCAAATCCCCTTATAAAAATGACGACCGAAGGGCTTGAGACTAACAAGCGCGGAGGAATAATCGTCGAAGAGGGTAGCGGCGCGACCACAAGAGAGGGCGTATTTGCGGGCGGAGACGCAGTCACGGGAGCGGCTACGGTAATATCCGCTATGGGCGCGGGAAAGACCGCCGCGGCGGCGATCGATAAATATCTTTCGAAATGAATACGTAAAAGAAAAAGAGACCGTTTGTGGTACCTGCCGTAGAGCAGGTGCCACAGTTATATTCGCCTCTGGCGAGTTCTATTGCATCGCAGTGGTATTCGGCTATCGCCGAGTGATATTCGCTACGCGAGCTTGGGAGGCGAATATAATATCACTGC
>SVSY01000023.1 GCA_015064065.1 Oscillospiraceae bacterium | reverse complement strand
GACACTGAAAAAGTGCCAAAAACCCTTGTAAAATAAAGAAAAACGAGCAGAAATAATCTACTCGTTTTCTTGGTCTGAGTGACAAGACTTGAACTTGCGGCCTCTACCACCCCAAGGTAGCGCGCTCCCAGCTGCGCCACACCCAGATCTTTACGACTTTGATATTATATCACGCTTTTAGAAAATTGTCAAGTCTTTTTGCGAAAAAAGTGAAAAGTTTTTTAAGAAAAAATATCATTTGAGGAGTGTAGGATTTTTACGTTGCAATTTATGCACGTAGGTTTTTCGGAAACGAATATATTCCCGCAAAATGGGCAAACGACTTTGTCGTGTGGAGTTAAATTGATCGGATACGAGATTCCTGCTGTGAAAAAGAGAGTATCACATTTTTTATAAACGCTATCGTATTTTGAATGAAGCTCAATAAAGTGATTTTTTGAACGGCTATCTTCGACAACCAAGGTTATAACGGTAGTATCTACCATACTTGTAGCCGAAGTAGAGCCTGCTGCTTGACTTTTTGTCGGTACACGTCTTTGCTCGTAAAAAATTTCTGTTACAGTTCCGACATACTGTTTTTTGAAAAGTTTGATAGATTTACTTATTATCAAAGACAAAATTACGCCCGATAAGCAGGTAATGATAAAAATCGTCAAATATTTTGGAACAAGAAGAATATATGCGATAGCTACGATAAGCAATTCGACCAATACGGACCTTATAATTGCCTTTTTTATCGAGTTATCTATTTTTTGGAAGAGTTGCGGGCACTCTGCCTTTAATTTTGCTTTTTCCTCTTTGAATGTTTTCATAATTTTATCCCTTATTTAATCGTCTATAAACTGTATATCTCATAGTAAGGTAGCACGCAAGTCCACCTACCACGTTCGATATCGGTTCTGCAAGGAAAACTCCCATAACTCCGAAAAACATCGGTAATATCAAGGTCAGCGGCACGACGATTATTGCCTTTCTGAGCAGGGAGAAGAATATTGCGTGCTTTGCGTCTCCAAGTGCCTGGAAGGTCGACTGCCCTGCAAATTGAAGTGCCATAAACACAAATCCGAAGAAATAGACTCTGAGAACCTCGCTGCCCGTTTCTATCATTTGTGCGTCGTCGGAGAAGATAGAGAACCAGAGCTTTGGCAAAACAAGTATCAATATCCACGCGATGAGTGTATAAACCGTTCCTACCGCGGTATTAAATCTTATTCCCGACTTCACTCTATCGTATTTTTTAGCACCGTAGTTGAAGCTTATGACGGGTTGTGAGCCATTGACTATTCCGTTTACGGGCAGAGTAAAGATATCTCTTATCGAATTTGCCACTGTCATTATTCCAACGTAGAGGTCTCCGCCGTAGCCCTGAAGCGTTGAGTTGCAAGCGACCTGAACCAAGCAGTTCGTGCCTTGCATAATGAAATTTGCGCTGCCGAGCTTGAATATATCTTTAGTTGTATTTCCGTTAAGCCTTACGTTCTTAGGCTTCAGCGTTATTGGTGGGCGCTTGCCGAGCAAGAAGCTCATTACCCAAACGCACGAAAGAGCCTGACTTATTACTGTAGCCAGAGCCGCTCCCGATATACCCATATCGAGCGTGAAAATAAATATCGGGTCAAGGATAATATTGGTCAGAGCTCCGATTATTATAGACATCATTCCTATTTTTGGGAACCCTTGCGCGTTTATATATCCGTTCATTCCCGTGCTGAGCATAGAGAACAGCGTTCCCAAAAGATAGACGTCAAGATATTCCTTTGCGTAGACAAAGGACTCGTCGCTCGCACCGAACGCAAAAAGTATAGGCTTTGAGAAGAGATATCCGAGGGCGGTGAGAACTACCGAGGATATGAGCAAAAGGCAAAAGGAGTTGCCGAGTATTTTAGAGGCCTTTTCGTCGTCACCCTCTCCTCTTGAAATGGAGAAGAGAGGAACTCCGCCGTTTCCGAAAAGAGCGGTAAACGCCATTATCAGCGTAACTACGGGGAAGGCGAGTCCCACTCCCGTAAGGGCGAGACCGTTTGCTTCTTCCATGTGTCCTATGTATATTCTGTCGACTACGTTGTAAAGAAGGTGTACGAGCTGAGCTATCGTCAGAGGTATCGCCTGCGCTATTATTCGTTTCCAGACCGGACCGCTTGTGAAATCTTTTGTTTTAGCGTTGCTTTTCACGGCTTATACCTCCTTTGCGGATCATACGCAGATATTATACCACCCATAAAACCTTATGTCAAGCATCGCTTCTTGACAAAATAAAAAGTTTACTGTATAATATTACTGCTTTTATGAAAAGGGGGGATAGATATGAACACTCTTTGGTCTACCTACGTTCAAGGCTGTGACACGCTGTATTATAGCCGTCGCTTGCGTTTTGACGATGCTTTTGCCGAGCGTTATTGCTCGCTTTTTTCGCTTGATAGGGAAAAGCCGTTGCGTATCCTTGAGATAGGGTGCGGTCCGGGTGCTCTTGCGGGCGCGCTTTTGCGTTGGTATCCTAACGCAAGCGTGGTGGGAGTTGATAGAGATAGCAATTTTATCAAATATGCACGTGCTCACGAGAAAGGAGTCGAGTTTATCGAGGCAGATGCCTGCGCCCTTCCGTTTGAGGAAGGAGAATTTGACGTTACGATCTCCAATACCGTTAGTGAACATATAGAACCCTCTGCGTTTTTCGGGGAGCAGTACAGAGTTCTCAAGCGCGGCGGTATATGTATCGTAATATCCTCGCGAAAAGGCATTTTGAGCCGAGCGGAGTGTCTTGCTGACGACAGATACGAGATTGAATTCTGGGAAAAAGTAAAAAAATACGACGAGACCTTTGAGGTCTGCGAGGTGTGCAAATATCCTATGACAGAGTCCGAATTGCCATCAGCGTTCGAAAAATACGGCTTTGGCGACGTCAGTACGGGATATGTGACTGTCGATCTGACGCCCGACGATCCCAAGTATTCAAGCAAAATGGCGGAGGATATAATAAATGCCGACAGATATGGCGAGCTTGACGCGATAAGTTCCGTTGAGGTTACTCTCGGCAAGCATATAGAACCCCTCGAAACGCAAAAAATGCGTGAGCTTATAAACGCCAAATACGATAAAAGGCTTGATGACTACAAGCGGGGGATCAAGCATTGGGATACCAACGTTTCGGTAATGATGGTGATAAAGGGAACAAAATAACAACGTGGCTGCTTCATTTAGCGTTTAAATGAAGCAGCCACGCTACGCTTATGCATCTTTATTTTCAAAATAGTTAAAGATCGCGTTTATTGCGGCAAAGAGTATACCTGCGATTATCCAGAGTATCCATGAGATATGCCACGCTCCGCCGATAAAGCTCCACGCAAAATAAGATGCCGTAACGATCAGCCAATATACTGTTCTTACGGTGTCAAAGAGCGAAGGCGCTCTTTTTTTGTTATCGTTTTCGATATATTCGGGATCGTGCTGAAGTCTGCGCAGACTCGCCCACCGTACACCTACGTAGATGAAACAGAATACCCCGAGTGCCGCGATCAATATCAAAAGACAGGTCATAGCGGCGGATATAAGATCGTTATTTGCCAAGGCGGAAAGTATGAGCGGCAGTGGGCAGAGAACACAGAGAATGACCCCGATGAGATTCAGGCGCATATAGAGCTTCTTGAAGGCTTTCTCCTTTTCCTTGACCATTCCGACAACGCCGTATTCTGTGTCAAACTCAGCGTCATTCAAAAAAGAATAGTGTGAGGAGCGGTATCCGCAAACGATGTACATAGATATTGCAACCGCGTTTATTAAGAAGAGCAGGCACAGCCCGACAATACCTGCCGTGTCTTCGGATATACCAATATTTGTGAGGTCTGCAAGTGCGCCTAATATCAAAAGCGGAATTATTGACACTATACATAGAAAAGTAGCCGAGGCTATCATAAGTGCAGCCTTCTTTCGAAGGGCGATATATTCGTGCGCCATAGATAGCGTGACAGTCTTTTTGTCACTCGGCTCGTCTGCCGTGATCTGTTCTGTTTCTATCTCGTCGCGAAGAAGATAGTCGGTCGTGACGCAAAACAGCTCTGAGAGTGCAAGTATCTTCTGAAGATCGGGAACTGCCTGCGCGCTTTCCCATTTTGAAACGGCTTGGCGCGAGACGTTCATTTTTTCGGCGAGCTCTTCTTGAGACCACCCGTTCTTTTTTCTGAGTTGAATTATTTTGTCAGCAAGTATCATAATAGCTCCTTTTAGTGTTATTTTGTAGTGCTATTATATCAAATTTCCGCATTTGCGTCTACCAACCGACAGCTTGCAATTTGTCAAATGTCGGTTGCATTTATCAAAAACTGCTTTTTATTGAATAATATATGCACCTGTGAGCTTTTCCTCTGTATTCAAGCGTTTCCGTTTTGTCAATGCGCTCCATACCGCATTTTTGCATTACTCTGAAGCTTGCGGCGTTTTCCTCAAATGCCGCCGCACTTACTTGTTCAAATCCGCATTCAAAAAGAGCGCTTATCATAGCGACGACAGCTTCGGTCATATATCCCTTTGAGTGAAAAGCGGGGTGTAGTGCATAGCCTATCTCGACAGTTTTTCCGTCGATATCGGTGTCGTTGATAAGACCGATGAGTTTTCCTTCAAGATATATTCCGCGAACGTATCTGCCGTGTTGCTCCGAGAGCGCTTTTATTTGCTCAAAAAGAGACAGAGCCTTATCGTCGTCCTCAAGGTCGGGGAGCATATACGTGGCCTTAACGGTGTCGTTTCTGAATATCTCTATAAGCGCGTCCTTGTCGGTATCGGTGATGACGTCGAGCGCGAGTCGCGGTGTGATTATCCTTTTTTGCATAGTTATAACCTCGACACTGCATCAAGGCAGAGCATCAGCGCATATTCTTCCGAGTCTTTACCCCAACTGCGTTCATCGTATTTATCAACGTTTGCGAGCGTGTCTGCAGTATAGAGTATCATTCCGAATGTCGCACCTCTGAACTCTGCACAGGCGGCAAGAGCGGAGCACTCCATCTCTACCGTCTCACAGCCCTCAGCTCTGCGGTATTCTACTTTTTCGCGCGTTTCTCTGTAAAATCCGTCGGTCGACCAAGTAGTGACCTCACGGTATTTTATCCCTCTGTCGAGCAGAGTAGATTTTATTGCTTTGCGAGCATTTTCGTTGATTTCGATATAGCGTGACGGCGGAGCATAATGGTAAGACGCACCCTCGTCACGAAGCGCACGATAGGGAACGAGAAAACAGCCTTCCTCAAAATCCTGCAACACTCCGCAAGAGCCCGAGGATATGATCTTGCGTACACCGTAGCCTATGAGCCAATCGAGTATTTGTGCCGCCGCTGCCGCTCCCACGGGAGCTTGGCAGAGCGTTATCGGCTTACCGTTGTGCTCGATAACGTAAACGGGATATAACTTTGTCTCGCTTTCAAAATGTGCCACGGGAGATGAGCCTACTTTCGTGGCATATTTCTCCATCTCGTTTCCAAGAAAAGCGTAAACACAGCGTTCGGGGAGCTTAATATTTAATTTCTCGTGGTCGGGAGTAATAACGGCGCTTTTGTCGCTGTCAAATTCCAAAATGGGAATTTCATTTTTTATAAGCATATTTTATATCCTTTAAGCCTTTTAAATATTCTTTTTGCTCTGCGGTGATGCGATAGCTCTCGCACGCTTTTTGAATAGTCTTTTGGTGTACCCACTCGCAAAGTCTGTGCTCATCAAGATAAGGCAGGGCAGAGTCCCACTGTTTCGCAAGCGCTGTGGCAAAATACCACGCGACCATCATTTTTACGTAATACTCATCGCGCTTGACCTTTGCCACAAGTCCGAGATAGCTCTCGTCAAAATCTTCGTCGAGATAATAAAGCATAAGGCACTCGATCGCAAAGCGAACGGTATATTCGTGCTCGGAGTTTAACCATTTGGATATTTTCGGCAGCAGGGAAGCCTTGTTTTTTGAAAAGCATTTCGGACGGAGCGAGTCGCAGGTCGCCCAATTGTCTATGCGCGGGAGAAAACGCTCGAGCTCGTATATGCATCGCTCAAAGTCTTTTATCTGCTCGATGAGAAAGGCGTGAAGATTGTTCTCTTCAAAAAATTCGTGCTCGCCCTCGTTTAATATGAGCGACGCTCTGCCGTCTTTATAAAGCTTTTTTGCATAGGCGCGCAAAGCGGGAATGCGTATTCCTATGATGCGCTCGGGAGCGACAGTAGGGGTAAGCTTTGCCGAAAAGCTTTTGTATTTCGGGTCAGCCATAGCCAAAAGCTCACTTTTTACGGTGCGCGAGCAGTGTTCGTTAGCTGCCATTATAAAATGATGTTTTGTGTCAACGCGCGCTCAAGCTCTGCGGTGATCGCGTCTGCCATAAGCGCAAATCCGAGGTCGTTGGGGTGGCAGGCGTCGACCGTGCACATATTCTGATACGGACCTCTGAATATAGAAGCGCCGTCGATGTAATATACGTTTTTATCTCCGTTCGCGCGTGCGCGGCAGAAGCTCTCGTAAACTACCTCACGGCGAGCGAGGTTTGCATCGTAGTCTTGATCAAGGTCGCACTTTGAGAGCATAATGTAGGGGATATCGGGGTGCGCGGCGCGGATCTTTTCATACATCTTGTAGTGCGTCGCACTCAGATGCTCTCGATTTGGAGCGTTGTGGTCGTAGTCGCAGACGAATGCGGATATATCGAGAGATGCCATATAATCAACTATAGCATCTTCACCGCGACCGTTGCCAGAGAAGCCGAGATTGATATAGTCGAAGTTTGTTCTGCGGCATACGACGTTTTGATAGATATTTCCCGAACGTGACGCGCATCCGCCCTGAGTTATCGAGCTTCCATAGTAGAGAATAGGGGCGGCGTCGCGGTATTTGAGTCCTTCACCAAGAATTGCACCGTCGCTGATTCCTACCCAAAGCTCGTCAACTCCGCTATAGGAGGGGAAGTTTATAGTAAAGTGGCGAAGTTTTTTACCACTGAGGTCTATTTTAGATTCATATCCCGCTTCGGTCGTGTGCCAAGGAGGCATAAAGGTGCGAACGTATCGGCTCTCTGCACCGTCGGGTGAGTCAATAAAAAGGTCAAAGCCTGCCGCACCGCTCGCGGGCATATGCGAGAAGAGCGAGATAGAGTTCATTTTCGTTTTTATACAGATAAACTCCGAGTCGGTAGAAAAACGCACTCTTCCGCCCGAGGTATGCTTTGCAAGTGTCGTAACGCCCTCGCTTGTCGCTTTTGCCACGTCTTCGGGCAGACGGCGGAAGTGAGGCTGATTTTTATAGTCGTAAAGTCCGTAAACAGAGAAGGGAGCTTTGCGAACGTCGTAAAATGAAATTCCGTCCTTCTTTAGAACTGTTTCGATCGTAAAATTTTTATCTATTTCTGCTATTTTAGGGCACATAAGTATTCTCCTTTGTTTATTTAGCGGTTAAAAATATTATATCATTTGCCGTGCTTCTTTGCAATAGTTTTGTAATAAAAAGTCATAAAAGCGAAAACGGTGATTGACATTTTTGAGCGATTGTTGTATAATTTACTTGTCGAAATTTATTTGCGGGAGGTCTTGGATTTGAAAAAGGCGGTTAAGCTTGCGCTTAAGATATCTCTTGCCGTTTTGGCGGCGCTTCTTTTGGTAGTTATAGGTTATCTTCTCTACGTGATATTAAGTTATTCAAGGCTGCCCGACAAGGTTTCTCTTGACGTCGACTCGGGCGCGGGAACAGAGTATGCAGAGCTTGATAAAGAATACACTGTAGTCACTCAAAATCTCGGGTTTGGTGCTTATACTACCGATTTTACATTTTTTATGGACGGCGGTAGGGAATCGCGTGCCAAAAGTAAGGAAAGCGTTATTTCTTGCATAGAAAATGGCGCAAATACAGTAAAGGCCATTGAACCTGATTTTATACTTTTTCAAGAGGTAGACCTTGATTCCACGCGAAGCTATCACACCGATCAGTACGCTATGCTTCGTGATGCTTTTTTGGGATATTCGAGCACTTGTGCTATCAATTATGACTCGGCATATCTTATGTACCCTATATTTGAACCGCACGGAGCGTCAAAAAGCTCGCTTGCTACCTTTTCAAATATCAATATAAGCTCGTCGATGCGCCGCAGCTTCCCGATATCGACCTCGTTTTCAAAGTTTCTCGATCTCGACAGATGCTACAGCGTCACGAGAGTTCCCGTCGAGAACGGAAAAGAGCTTTTGCTCTATAATGTCCACAGCTCCGCGTACGGAGGAAGCGACGAGATACGCACCGCACAGATGACGATGCTTATGAACGATATGAAGGCTGAATACGAAAAGGGAAATTACGTGGTCTGCGGCGGAGACTTCAATCACGACTTCACGGGTGACTCAAGCGCAAGACTCAACGGATACGTTGACGATCACGGTTGGGCACAGCCATTTCCAAAAGAGCTTATCCCCGACGGATTTGAGCGTTGTACCGACTACGCGGGAGATCAGCTTTTGCCGACCTGCCGCAATTGCGACGTTGCTTACAAAAAGGGAAATTATACGATAATAGTTGACGGATTTATCGTATCCGATAACGTTGAATGTGTTACTGTAGAGAATATAGACACGGGATTTGAATATTCCGACCACGCACCCGTCAGTATGAGATTTAAGCTGAAGTAGGAGCTTACAGGAGTTAAAATTGATAAACTTTTTAAAGAAAAACAAAAAGACGATCATAAATGTAATAATACTTTTGCTGATATTTTTGCTGATATCGCTTGTGTCGCTTTTGATACTTCAAGTATTCGGCATAGTTTATTTTGACGACGGAATAAAGATGAACGTAGAGCTGTTCGATGCCTTTAAGACCTCGTGGTACGGAAATCTCATAATTCTTCTCGTACAAGTCGTGCTTACCACGCTTCTGTGCTTTGTTCCGGGATTTTCAATGGCATTTATAATGCTTATACAAGCACTCTTCGATTCGGTCTGGCAGTCGTTTTTTATTGCATTTACGGGCGTTATGCTCTCAAGCCTTATAATGTACCTCACGGGTCGCTTTGGCGGATACAGACTCTGCAAAAAGATACTTGGCGAGAAGGATTGCGAGCGCGCCTCACAGCTTCTCAACAACAAGGGCGCAGTATTCTTTCCGCTTATGATGATGTTTCCTATGTTTCCCGACGACGCACTCGTTATGGTCGCGGGAACGCTCAAGATGTCGCTCAAATGGTTTATTCCGTCTATCGTTTTCGGACGCGGAATAGGCATAGTAACGATAGTTTTCGGACTCGGAAGCATACCCTACGACAAATTTACGACTCCGTGGCATTGGATAATATTTATCGGTGTTTGTGCGGTGTTCGTGGTCACGGTATTTTATCTTGCATACAGATTTAACAAATATCTTGAAAAAAGAAACAGCAAAGGAGAAAATGATGAAAGCACAGACAAGACTTGATCTGCCGATATTCAACGCAGAAAACGTGAGCAAGGTCGATTGCGGCGAGAACACGCAGATGACCTGCATAGAGGGTACTACCGCAGATGCTTATAACGAGTATTGCGATGCGATATCCAATGCGGGATTTGAAAAAATATCCTCGCGTAAGGAAACGGAAAATCTCTTTACCACCTTTGTTTGTGATAAGGACTACGTTTACGTTTATTATACTGCATACAACTCCGAGATCAGAGTGATAGCGGGACCTATCGAGTCTCTGCTCGACGAGGATTGCCGCACCGAGATAAGTGATGGCGCAGAAGCTTATTTGGCTTCTATCCCTCAGCCAAGCGACGGAAACGGATATATTATCCGTATACCCGACGGCAGATTTTTGATCTCTGACGCAGGATACCGAGATGGCGACCGCGTTTATAAGGCTCTTCGCGAGCTTGAAGAGGGAAAGATAGTTATAGCCGCGTGGTTTATTTCCCACCCGCACGGAGATCACTACCCCGCATTCATAGACTTCATAAGAGATCATTATAACGACGAGTCTGTCGTTATTGAGCGCGTTATTTTCAACTACGCGTACCACGAGCTGTATAATATAAAGGGCACAGCGGGTGTTGAAATGAACGGAAGAGAAGTCATAGCACTTTACGAAAGCCTCAAGCAGTATGCCCCCGAGCTTCCCGTGCTCAGAGCGCACACGGGTCAGGTGATGGATCTCGGCTCGGCTACTGTCGAGATACTGTATACCGTTGAGGATCTTCTTCCGCGCAAGATATTTAATATCAACAACACCTCGCTTGTAGTCAGAGTGAATACGTGCGGTCACAAGATAATGTTGCTTGCCGATACCTGCTACGATTCCGCACCCATTATGATAAAAACGTGGGGCGACTATCTTAGCTCTGATATTATGCAGGTAGCGCATCACGGCATTTGGCCGTCTATAAAGGAGCTTTACGACAGCGTCAGAGGCGAGGTCGCGATATATCCTGCGGCAAAGAGAAATCTCTGTCACTACATTCGCGATACAAGATGGGCAGCATCAACTGAGGCTATTCTCAAATATGCCAAAGATATTTATATCGCTTGCGATTCTATGATAAAGATCGATCTTCCGTATTCAATTCAAAATAATAAAGAACAGGTGCTCAGCGAGCTTTGATAGCTCCACACAAGCAAAAATGTCTGTCCTATAGGGTTGTACCCCAAAGGACAGTTTTAGATTCAATAGAAGATGATACCTACCGACAGGAAAAGGACGAAGAGTTGTAGAAGCTCCTCGTCCTCTTTTCTTTGCAAGCACTGCATCTGTGTCCACAGATGCTATTTGTCGATATGCCTCGCTTGGCTCGGCTCGATATATTTGCCTTACGGCAAATTCGATATAACCGCCCTTGCGGTCGGTTTCGATATGATATAAATCCATCGTTTGCGGAGCAAACATATCGAGCGCAGCATATCGAGTTGCGGTAGCAACATATCGAAAATCCCGTCAGGGATTTATATCGATGCGTAGTGTCCTTAAGGGCACTACGCTATTGGACAGACATTTTTTCGTTTATTTTACAAACTCAAGTATATCTTCTATAACATTTTCGCGTGAGAAGTCATTGAGTATCTCGTGGCGCGCGCCGTCGTATATTACGCACTCGGTGGGGATATTTTTTTGGCGAAGCTTATTCTCGACCTCGTGCACACCCGCCGCGTAATTGCCAACGGGGTCATCGCTTCCCGAAACTAAAAGTATCGGCATATCCTTTGGCAGCGCGGCATACCACCCGTCGCTGTTGCTCTTCTTTATCATTCTTATGAGGTCACCCATAGCACTGACGCTGAATTTAAAGCCGCAGTATTTGTCGTCGTAATACTTCTGACGTACGCTCTCGTCGGTGCTCAGCCATTGAGACGGGTCTTCTTTTGTCCGACTCTTGTCAAAACGGTCGTTGTAAGTACCAAAGGCAATATTGTCAACGAGCTTTGAGACGTGCTTTGCACCGCAGAAGAGCTTGATGATTGCGATGAGCGCAAGTCCTGCGGAAGAAAGCGGGTTTTTACCGCCCGTGCCCATTATTATAAGCTTATCGGGCGAGCACTCAAGCGACGCAAGACGAACTGTGAACGAGCCCATACTGTGCCCCATAAGAACGTAGGGAAGCTTAGCTTCTCCCGAGTATTTTTCTATGACTGTGCGGGCAACCTTGCCAACGTCTGCTACGAGTAGCTTGTCACCGCCGCTCTTGGCTATAAATCCAAGCTCCGAGTCGTCCTTGACGCTCAACTTATGACCGAGATGGTTGTGCCCAAAGCATATCCACCCCTCGCTTGCCATTCTTTGCATAAACGTGTAGTAGCGCTCAATGTGTTCTGCCATTCCGTGAACTATCTGAAAAAATCCGCGCACTTCGGCAGATGGAACGTATACCTTCGTGTAGAGCGTATGCGCTCCGTCGCTTGACGGGATATTTAAAATATCAACTTTAGACATAACTCATTCCTCCGCATTTGTAAATTCACGGCAGGCACGGACTGCGCGGTGCCAGCCGTTAAGCATTTTTGCACGCTCCTCTTGCGTTATCGCGGGGGAGAACTCGCTCGTGCCGCCCGAAAGCGCGCGGAGCTCGTTGCGGTCCTTAAAAAATCCTACTGCAAGTCCCGCAAGAAACGCCGCACCCGTTGCCGTTGCTTCGGCATTCGATGAACGAAGAACCGTGATAGCCGACAGATCTGCCTGAATCTGCATAAGAAGCGAATTTGCCGAAGCACCGCCGTCGACTCTGAGACGGGAGATGGCGCTTTCTGCTCCTACAGACTTCATATCTGCATTCATAGAAGCAAGCACGTCCTCGGTCTGATAGCATATAGATTCAAGCGCGGCGCGTATAATGTGATTTGATCCTGTGCCGCGTGTAAGTCCAAGAACAGAGCCGCGCGCGTGCATATCCCAATAGGGAGTACCAAGACCCGCAAATGCAGGTACAACGTAGACACCACCGCTGTCCTTGACCTTCTTTGCAAAATATTCGCTGTCGCGAGAGTCGTTTATAAGGTGTAGCTCGTCGCGAAGCCATTGAACCACCGCACCGCCTACGAAAACGCTGCCTTCAAGCGCGTATTCTATCGGCTGACCTGCTTCGGTCGCTATTATCGTAGTCAAAAGTCCGTGCCGACTCATAACGGCGTTTCTTCCCGTGTTGGTGAGAAGGAAGCAACCCGTTCCGTAGGTGTTTTTTGCGCTTCCTTCCTCAAAACAGCACTGACCGAAGAGTGCTGCCTGCTGGTCTCCCGCGATACCCGATATGGCTATCGTAGCACCCATACACTCAAAATGTCCGTATATCTCGCTGCTGCTTTTTATATCTGGGAGCATAGCACGGGGAACGTTCAGTATCTTCAGCATACCCTCGTCCCACTCACCCGTGCGAATGTCGCAAAGCATAGTACGCGAAGCGTTGGTCCTGTCGGTGACGAAGACCTTGCCGTCGGTCAGCTTCCAGACAAGCCAGGTGTCGACCGTGCCGAAGAGAAGCTCTCCTGCCTCTGCACGCTCGCGTGCACCCTCGACGTTGTCGAGTATCCATTTAAGCTTAGTTCCGCTGAAATAGGGGTCAAGGCGAAGTCCCGTGACCTTTTTTATATATTCGCCGTATCCGTCGCGCTCAAGCGCTTCGCAGATATCTGCGGTACGGCGGCATTGCCACACGATAGCGTTGCAGATCGGCTTTCCCGTATTTTTATCCCAGACGACAGTCGTTTCTCGCTGATTTGTAATTCCGACGGCGGCTATCTCCTCGGGATCAACTCCGCTTTTTGCGATACATTCGGTCAGTGCAGAGTACTGATTGGCATATATATCCATAGGGTCTTGCTCCACCCAACCGGGCTCGGGATATATCTGAGGTATCTCGTGCTGAGCCATAGCTACGGTATTTATATTTTTATCAAAGAGAATGGCACGCGCGCTCGTCGTGCCCTCATCAAGCGCAAGAATATATTTTTTCATATTTCCTCCACAAGCTTTATGTAAAATAATTATAACACAGTTTTTTGGATATTTCAAGCATATCTTGACGAAAAATAATGAATTTATTGTGCAATATTACTACTGAATTGTAAACAATGCACTTGACCTATTGAAATATAAATATAAAAGTGATATAATATTTTTGATATTGATGTAACCTTTTGAAATTTTTGGCGACATATAATACAGAAGCGAAAGATGGTTTTGATCTTTCAAAGGAACTTTTATGAAAGGAGACGAAAATGTCTTTATTATCTTTGCGTTCAATCGGCAAGATATATGCGTCAGAGGGCTCGGTAGCCGTAGGTCTTCGCGGCATAGATCTTGATTTTGACATAGGTGAGTTCGTTGCGGTGACGGGTAAATCGGGAAGTGGAAAAACAACGCTTCTCAACGTGCTCAGCGGAATGGATACCTACGAGGAGGGAGAGCTTTATATTGAAGGCGAGCCTACCTCACATTACGAGCAGAGGGATTGGGAGCTGTACCGCAACAAATATATCTCCTTTATCTTTCAGGATTACAACATAATCGAAAGCTTCACCGTGCTCCAAAACGTCGAGCTCGCGCTCTCTTACATAGAGTCTCCAAAGGAGCGCAAAGCGAGAGCACTTGAACTTGTTGAGCGCGTAGGACTCTCAAAATTCAAAAATCACAGAGGCTCTAAGCTTTCGGGCGGGCAGAAGCAGAGGACGGTCATAGCGCGTGCATTGGCTAAGGACAGCCCTATAATCCTTGCCGACGAGCCGACGGGAAATCTTGATGCTAAGACCTCGGAGGAGATAATCGCGCTTCTTGCAGAGATATCGAAGGATAAGCTCGTTATCGTGGTCACGCACTCCGCATCCGAGCTTGAGCAATATGCGACCCGTGAGATAAGAATTTTCGACGGATCGATAGAACGTGACGAGACTTTGCGCGAGACCGAAACGAGTCAGAACGTAAAAATCGACCAAATTTCACAAAAAAAGCATCTGTTCCGCCGCGGCGCTGAGCTTGGAGTGCACAGATTTAAGGCAATGCCCAAGCTTTCGACGTTTATGTGTATGCTTATGGTCGTGGCAATTCTCGGTACTTTCTTCGCAACGATATCAAACACGTTTTCGCTGACCGAGATGGATCTAAGCGCCTTTTCGCACCGCGACGGCAGAGTAGTGCTCTCGAGACGAGACGGAAAGCTGATGAGTGAAGAAGAGCTTGAAAAGCTTTGCGAGAAAATGGGAGCGCTTGAATACGTTCGTTACGACTACGTTTACGATATTTCTTTCGTTCACCGTAAAAATTATGCAAACGATCAAAGACGTTACGCATTTGCGGAAATGTATGCATACGTTGATGACGGAAGCTACTCCTGCGACGTAGGAAAAATACCGATGGGTGAGGACGAGGTAATGCTCGTTTTGCCTATAGAGTGGAAAAACGTTTACAAAAAAGGGATAGACGATGAAACGGTGGATTTCGGAGGAGCTGAATTCAAGCTTTCGGGAATAGATTATTTCTATGACAATACGAAGTCCGCAAAGGCGATATTTACCGAACAGGGTTTTGCAAAATGCGCTAAGACGATATTTATAAACGGATATCAATACGGCGGAGTATTTGCACAGATCAATAATGCAGACGTTATGCCCGACGATCTTAAGTACGCCGACGTGAGCAACGTACGTATCGACCCGTCGCTGAAGGGTGACGATATCTACATTACCTCGTCGAATTACAGAATGATAGATGCCGCAAAGAAGGTATCTGCTTTGCTTGACCTTAATTTCTCTTGGAACAAGATACAAAACGGCGGCAGCAGCTCGAATACGTATAATTATGCTCTTAGTGGAATGAATCTTCTTGCCGACAAGTGTGCGGTAGTGGACGCTCCCGAAAATGATTTTTATTACGGTGATATTGTATACGACGGAGAAGTGTACTACGAAGATATGAAATATTCCGCAAGTAATACGATAGATATATACGTATCCGAGGAAGCGCTTGATAAGGTGCTTGAAGGACTTCGCGATCCGAATTATTATCAGGCATCGCTCTTCTTTAAAAATGATACTGCGGCGGAGAAAAATGTAGAAAAACTCAGAGAGAGCGGATACTATGCCGTAACCTCGGATCATACCTTCTCAAACAACGGTGAGAAGCTGCTTATGGTATTTATTGCCGTGTTTACGATAGGCGGTTGGCTGCTGACACTTCTGTTCCTCTCGCTCTTCCTGTATATCTGCTCGGTAAGAGCAATAATAGCAAAGCGCGGAGATATAGCGATACTTCGCTCAATGGGCATTGAAGTAAAGGTGATAAAGATATCTATGTACGTACAGACGGCACTTTCGATGATACCTTCTTTTGCCGTTCTTGCCATAGCCGCCATAGTTATCTACACGTCTCCCGTACTCAATCCGTTATTCCCGTTTATGCACGCATGGCAGTACGCGATGATAGTACTCGGAATGCTGTTGATAAATCTCTATATATCCACTAAATACAACAAGAAGATGTTCAAGGATAGTGTAAGAAAGACTTTGAGAGGAGGTGCTAAGGAATGATCAAGCTCTCGCTTTTGAATAAATATTACAATAAAGGCAGACAAAATCAAGTCCACGCAGTCAACGATATAACGATGACTCTTCCCGATAGGGGAATGATAGCCTTCTTCGGAAAATCGGGTTGCGGAAAGACTACGCTCCTCAACGTTATAGGGGGACTTGACAAGGCAAGCTCGGGAAGCGTCGAGCTTGACGGCAAGGAGATATATCCCAATGCCGACACCGAGCGAAATCTCCATATCGGATACATATTCCAAAACTATAATCTCTCTGATAGAATGACGGTATATGAAAACGTAGCAGCCTCCTTGAGGCTTTGCGGCGTCGTTGACGAAAATGAGATAAACGAGAGAGTTTTAGCGGCGCTTGAGAGCGTTGATATGGCAAAGTTCAGAAACCGTATGCCGAGCGCACTTTCGGGCGGTCAGCAACAAAGAGTTGCCATAGCGCGTGCTATAGTTAAAAATCCATCTGTGATACTTGCCGATGAGCCTACGGGAAATCTCGACGAGCAGAACACGGTAATGGTTATGGATCTTCTTAAATCCATAGCAAAGGAAAAGCTCGTGCTTCTCGTTACGCACGAGGCGCACCTCGTCGACAGCTATTGCGACAAGGTGATAGGAATTTCTGACGGAAAGGTATTTGAGGAGAGGGAAAATAGCGTCACGGAGGGCTACAAGGGAAAGAAGACCAACGAGGTATATCTCGGCGATATGGATCGCGAGGAGCTCTCGGACGGAGGATTTACCTTTGAGTTTTTCGGTGAGCGCGAGAGCAAGCCGACAAAAATACGTATAATCTCTGCGGGCGGAACGCTTTACGTTTCGGCAGATGAGGGTGTGAAGCTCAAGCTTGCCGATAATTCATCCGAGCTTATCGTGCACGAGGGAAAATACGAGCAAAAGGTAATGGAGTCCGAACGCGAATTTCCCGAGGTGCTTAAGAAACCTATTTCAAGCACAAAAAAAGCAGGAAGAATGTACGGAACGCTCGGCGCTATAAAAAGCGGATACAAGGCAAATTTTGCAAAGAAGAAAAAACGCAAAAAGCTGCTCATAGCGGGAATGCTTTCTTTCTCTGCAGTTATGGTGTTTTTCGTGGCGATATTCGGCACGACGGTCTACAATTATATGCAGGTCGAACAGCAGTATAATTCCCACGCTGTTGCCATAAGTGCTTTGAAAATGACAGACGAGGAGGCACGAGAGCTCGTAAGCAACGGAAGTGCAGACCTGTTTACGATAGAAAAGATCTACGCTAAGACAAATCCCACATCGGTACACGACAGCTTTATTTTCAGGTTTGGAAGCTTCGAGACCTCTATGTACTCGTATTCTGACGGCGTTGAAAACCATAACGTTTATTCATTGCCCGAAAGTATGCTTTCTGAAAGAGGAGTGCTTGTGGGAAAGGGAACGATCGAAAATGAGAACGAGATAATTATAACCGACGAGCTTGCAGACAGAATTATCGAGACTGCAAACGTTTCGACCGTCAAATACTATCGCGAACTGATTTATGCAACGGTAAGCGAGGGATATGGATATTATTACGAGGATATGTATTATGACGGCGGTATAGAAATAGCGCCCTCTTATTCGCCCGACGGTTTTTCGAATAATAAGACCTACACGATAGTAGGCGTAGTCGACGGGGATGACGAGGAAGCCTTCTTTGACGACTACGTTTATCTGCAGAGAAAGATATCCTCGCTCTACGGTATTTCAAAGACCTATATTTCCGATCTTGCACATTCTTCGCTCACACTTCCCAAGCTTGAAGACGGAAGCATATATCTGCGTAGCGGATTGGGTAATGTGGCAAATGATAAGTATATCATCGGCGGCAAAGATTTTAAGGTAGCCGATACCTTTGAACTTGAGATCACCGATGAGATGCTTTCGACATATTCGCAGAACTACTACGGATCAGATCTCACAAAGGGTGTTGAGGCTTATCTTGAGTGGTCTTGGGGATATCCGAGCTTTGAGATCTGGTTCGAGGAGAGCTACGGTGACGAGAAGGACAGCGACAAAGCAAAGCAGGAATATGCAGATTTTGTGAGCAGCACAACCAACGAGTATATGCTCTTTATGCAGGATCTTAGAAACGGTTGTATTGCGGCGGCGTATTCGACCTTGCCGTCGATAATAATGACAGAAAACGATATGGAGCTCATATCTAACGCCTACTCCACCGGCGAAAATGCGCCCGCAAATTCGCTCATGGCCAATATCTATAAGGGAGGACATTACGTTTTCTATTCGAAAGACCCCGAGGCGCTTGCAGATAAGCTCATAGAAAAGCACGGAATAGCAGACGTCGTTACTCCCGAGGCAACTAAGAATGCATTGCGCGCTGAGTTCAGCGGAGATTTTGCCGCGGCAGCAATAGCACTCGGTGTCGTTGCGGCGGTGCTTTCACTGTGTATGTATTTCATTATGCGTTCGGCACTTCTCGGAGATATCAAGGAGGTCGGAATAAGCAGAGCCATAGGTGTCAGCCGCAGAAATCTTTGCTACAGATATTTCATTGAAAGTATGGTGCTCTTCGTGCTTACGGTATTCATCGGATATCTGCTTGCAAGCGGACTTATGACTGTGATCGCATCCATCTCAACGGGAGTTATGACGATAGTGTATTATCCTTGGTGGCTTGCATTACTCGCGCTTGCGGGAATATTTGCGATAACCGCCGCGTGCGGACAGATACCGATACGCTCGCTTTTGAGAAAAACACCTGCGGAGATACTTGCGAAGTACGACATCTGAGTTTAAGAGGAAGATATGGAAAGAATAAAAGGACGGCCCAAGAGCTCAGAGGGCAGACTCGAAAAGGAAATAAGAGTTTACGATCTGCTCGATGCGCTTGGGGTCGAATACGAAAGAATAGATCACGAGCCCGCTATGACTATGGAGGTCTGTGAAGAGATCGACGCATCACTTGGCGCACTTATATGCAAAAATCTGTTCTTGTGCAACAGACAAGAGACTGATTTTTATTTGCTGATGATGCCCGCAAATAAGCCGTTTAAGACCAAGGATCTGTCGGCACAGATAGGCTCGTCGCGCCTCTCCTTTGCAACGGCGGAGCATATGGAGGAGCTGATAGACATAACGCCGGGCTCTGTCAGCGTTATGGGACTTATGAATGACAGTGAGGGCAGAGTAAAGCTTCTTGTGGATAAGGACGTGCTCGCTGAAGAATACGTAGGCTGTCATCCGTGTATAAACACTTCGAGTCTCCGCATAAAGACTAAAGATCTTGTGTCTAAGATAATACCCACGCTCAAGCACGAGATGACGGTGGTATCGCTATGAGGTTAATATGGAATATCAGAAGATAAATTCAAAAACTATCGACACTTGGTGCGAGGAAGGCTGGGAATGGGGAACTCCAATCACCCACGACGTCTATCAAAAGGCACTCGGCGGCGAATGGGGTGTGTATCTTACGCCGACGAAGACCGTTCCTCACGAATGGTTTGGTGACCTTAAGGGTAAAAAGCTTCTTGGTCTTGCGAGCGGCGGAGGACAGCAGATGCCGATATTCTCGGCTCTCGGCGCAAAATGCACTCTGCTCGATTATTCTGCACGACAGTGCGAGAGCGATAGAGTAGTGGCAGAACGCGAAGGGTACGAGATCGAGATATTGCAGGCTGATATGACAAAGCCTTTGCCGTTTGAGGACGAAAGCTTCGATATCATATTTCACCCCGTATCCAATTGCTACGTCAAAGAGGTAGAGCCGATATTTCGCGAGTGCTTCAGAGTGCTTAAAAAAGGCGGAATATTCCTCGGAGGATACGATATCGGAATAAACTATCTTTTCGACGAGAACGAGGACAGAGTGCTCTATTCCTTGCCGTTCGACCCTTTGAGCGACGAGAAGATATACGAGGAATGTGTCAAAAACGATTGGGGCATACAGTTCTCGCACACGCTCGAAGAGCAGATAGGCGGTCAGTTGCGTGCGGGATTTACGCTTACCGATCTGTATGAGGACACTAACGGATCGGGAAACCTTCACGACAAGCACGTTCCGTCGTTTGTAGCGACGAGATGTATAAAAAAATAAAGAAAAGCTCCGCCCGAAATTTCGGGCGGAGCTTTTCACTTTTAAAATTATTATTTCTTTGGTTGTTCTACGCGTGTTTCGTTACCGTTTTCGTCATACGTGAAGGCCTCTGTTCGAGATTCCTTGCCGTCTTCTCTATATTCCGTCGTTTTGCGTGCGGTCATATAGCTGTCAGCAGAATATTCGTATTCATATACGGTGTAATAATTTACAGTTTCATAGTCATTATCGAAGCTGTACATCGTGCGCTTGGTTTCCTGACCTCTTTCGTTATACTCTTTTTTTGTGAGAGATCTGTAGGAAAGTGTAGTGCTGTCATTATATGAAAGCTCTTCTTGCTGTGTTAGATTACCGTTTGCATCGTATTGATATTTGTAAATTCTTTTTTCTGTGATGTCACCATCTGAATTGAAGCGTTCGTTGGAATATTCGGTCCGATTACCGTTTTCATCGTACTTATAGGTTTTGATCTGTCTGCCTGTGACGGTACTATCACCGTTGTTTGCGGTATCGATTTGTTTGCTTTCGCGCTCCTTTTTGATAAGCTGACCCTTTGCGTCGTATTCCATTTTGTATTCTTCAACATAATGTACGTCGTCATCGGGTTCGATATCGGTTTCTATAATACCTTTAACGTTACCTTTATCATCATAAGCTATCTGTTGGGTAGTGTAGTATATTTCGCCGTCTTCGTTGAATTCTTCGCTGATCTGAGACATAAAGCCATTTTCATTGTACGTAAAAGTTACGGTCTGCTTTTCGGAGTATTCGTCACCTCCAAGCTCAAGCCAATCGAGCGACACTTTTGCGTGTGTATTAGTTTGCTCTACGTAATCGTACGTATAGGTCATTACCTCGTCCACGGTAGATCTCTTGATCTCGGTAATACGTCCGATAGTATCGTATTTTAGCGTATAGTCGGCAGTATCTTCTGCGTTATGAAGAGAGGTCTCCTTCATACTTGTAATTACACCGTCGGTATAGGTAAAGATAGCCTCAGCGTCGCCGTCAAACACCTCGCGTGTCTTGTTTCCGTTCTCGTCGTATTCAACAGAGAATGCTACCTCGTTTTTATACATTCCCATATCGCGAAGCTCGACCTTTGCAAGCTTGCCGTTTGCGTGATAGGTGAAATCGTAAAACGCGGGGATATCGTAGTCCCTGCCCGTAGAGCCCGAAAGTATTTTGCCGTTTTCGTCGGTCTCCCACTCGATAGTAGCTATCTTGTCGTAGGAATTATTGTAATAGGAAAATTCGTTCTCTCTGTAGACCGTGGTGCTGTCTATCACACCGTTGTCGGTGTAGTTGTGCTCGAATATCATAAAAGAAGAGCCGTAAAGCTCGGGTGTGCGAATCTCGTCAGAAAGAAGAACGCCGTCCGAATCGTAATTCTTTACAACGTACGAGCCGTAGTCTCCGTTAAAGATACTTATTTCATAAACGCTTGTGATCTTTTCGGGAAGGCTTTCGTTCTCGTTTTCGTTATTATTCTCGTTTTCATTTTTGTTTTCATCATTTTGCTCGGGTTCGGTCTGCTTTTCGGTGCTCGCTTCGGTCTGCTTTTCTGTCTCTTTTGCCAAGCTTTCGCTCTCTTTAGGCGTGTTTTCCTTTTCTTCGGAGTTGTTACAGCCGATCATTCCAAAGAGCATAGAAAGACAGAGAAGAGCACATAAAAGTTTTGTCAGGGTCTTCATTTTCTTTCTCCTTTTTATTTTTTGATAGGTTTGAGAATTTCGTTGTCCACGGTTACGGTAGGCTCGCCCGACTCAAAGCGAAGAAGAGCGGCAGAGTCGCCAAGACGGAACATCTGCTCCGTGCCCTTGAGCGCAAACGGACGCTCGCTTATGTTAAATTCGCTTCCGTCGATGGTAACGACTGCCTTGCCGCTAAAATATGAGTAGCTAAGAGAGATGGTGTGAGTGAGAGTGTTTCCCGTCAGCTCGCCCGTCTCAATATCGGTCTCGGGCTCGCTGTATTCCCAAAATAACTTTTTTGCCATAATGTCCTCCGTTTTAGTAAATATAGGGTATGATAATATGACCCGAGCAATCGAAGACCACGTTCTTCGACTTTATAGCATCGGCTACGTCGTACGAGGTCTTTAGCTCGTTTTGCGTACGCATAAGGCAGAGTGCGTGGTGATTTTGATGATGAAAATCGCTTCCGCCCGTAGCAAGCATACCGCTGAGCTTCGCGTATCGCGCACCGATACCTACACGCGAATTGTGAGCGGGGTGCATATTGAAGCTCTCTATGCCGTCGATAGAGTCCTCCGAGGCAAGTTCAATGCCTTTTCTGAATGGGTGTGCCTGAATTATCACGTTGCGCTCGGTCTTGGCTGCCTTGTAGAAGTTGTCGATACCGTAGGGGATAAGCTCAATAAAATTCTTGATATCCTCCTCGCAAACGCCGTATATGAGATAATCGTTTGTGTTTTCGGTAAATCTTAGCTCCACACCGAGTATGACGTTTATTCTATCTCCTGCCGCCTCGCGTGCCTTGCGGTAGTCTTCAAGATAATAGTCAGCTCCCTCGTTGCAATTGTTCGGCGTGAGGTGATTGGTAAGCACGAGTGAGCGCACACCCGCCGCCGCGTATATATTCACGACTTCCTCTGCGGGAAAATCTCCGCAAGCGCTTACGGGAAAGGAGTGAGCGTGAAGCTCGGTGGTAAAGGGATAGTCTTTTAGTATCTGTGAAAAGTCCATTTTGTGCCTCTTTATATTCTTGCTACGCCGGTCTTCTTAGCGGCATCGATGACAGCCTCTGCTACGACCTTGGCAACTCTCTTGTCAAGCGCAGGGGCTATTATATTTTCCTCGTTGAGCTCTTCCTCGGGAATGAGAGAGGCAAGAGCATAAGATGTAGCTACCTTCATCTCCTCGTTTATACAGCTTGCTCTGCAGTCAAGCGCACCTCGGAATATTCCGGGGAAGGCGAGCACGTTGTTTATCTGGTTGGGGAAATCCGAACGTCCCGTTCCGACTATACGAGCGCCCGCGCGCTTTGCAAGGTCGGGCATTATCTCGGGTGTGGGGTTTGCCATCGGAAAGACGATAGCGTCCTTTTCCATAGAAGATACCATTTCCTCGCTTACGATATTCGGCGCGGAAACGCCGATAAATACGTCTGCTCCGCGCATAGCATCGGAAAGCGTGCCGCGTAAGCAGGAGCGGTTCGTCAGCATCGCTATTTCCTTGTGAGCTGAATTTAGCGAATGGTCGTCGCGGCTGATGATGCCGAAGCGGTCGACCATAGTCAGATCTTTTACACCGACGTTGAGCAGATGCTTTCCTATAGCGCATCCCGCCGCGCCCGCGCCGTTTATAACGACCTTGATCTCTGAAATATCCTTCTTAACCACCTTGAGTGCGTTTATAAGTGCCGCGGCGACAACGATAGCCGTTCCGTGCTGATCGTCGTGGAATACCGGAATATCGCATATCTCCTTGAGCTTTTTTTCTATCTCAAAGCAACGCGGTGCGGATATATCCTCAAGATTGATGCCGCCGAAGCTTCCCGATATGAGATATACCGTGCGGACTATCTCGTCAACGTCTTTTGAGCGAACGCAGATGGGAAAAGCGTCAACGTCGGCAAAGCTCTTGAAAAGAGCGCACTTGCCCTCCATTACGGGCATTCCCGCCTCAGCGCCTATATCGCCAAGTCCGAGCACCGCAGTTCCGTCGGTCACCACCGCAACGAGATTGTTACGGCGAGTGAGCTCGTATGATTTGTTAA
>SVSY01000022.1 GCA_015064065.1 Oscillospiraceae bacterium | reverse complement strand
CCTACTCCGCCAAGGAGCAGGCAGAGCTGAAGCATATCCGCAATAAATATACAGCTCCCACCGAAGATGAGGATAAGATGGCACGCCTGCGCCGACTTGATGCAAGCGTGACTAATACCGCGCAAGCGGTCGCACTTGTGTTTGGTATCATAGGCGCACTTATTCTCGGCTTTGGAATGAGCCTTTGTATGACCGATCTTGGAGAAATCCTCGGTTCATATAAAGATATGGCTATGGTCATCGGCATTATTGTGGGCATTGTCGGCGGTGTTATCGCAAGCCTTGCTTATCCTATCTATAACGCCATCGTAAAAACAAAACGCAAGAAACTCGCACCCGAGATAATTCGTCTTACCGACGAGTTGATGAAGTAATTTGCGAACAGGAAATTTGTGATCAAAAAAGAGAGAACAAAACGGTTAAGACCGAAATGTCCTCTCTTTTTCTATTGCAAAGTTTTTATTTTAGGTTACTTATGATATAGCTTTTTGGTAGCGTATATAGGCTCACAGGTGAGATTGAGTCCAAGCTTTCTGTAAACGTTGCTGTCAACGCTTGACGGAATAACGGTTATATGCGCCTGCGCTCCGCGGAGCTTGGGGAGCTGTTGCATAGCCTTTGCGGCGACCTCGCAGGTCGTTGCCGAAATAGCTAACGCAATAAGTATCTCGTCTGCGTGAAGTCTCGGATTGTGGTTTCCGAGATTGTCTATCTTGAGACGCTGTATAGGCTCGATTACTTCAAGCGGCAGTAAGAGATAGTCATCATCGATATCTCCAAGTTTCTTAAGAGCATTGAGAAGAGCAGATGCAGAGGGACCCATAAGCTTAGAGGTTTTTCCCGTAACTATATCGCCGTTAGGAAGCTCGATAGCCGCTGCAGGCTCACCCGTAAGCTCAGCTTTGTCAAGGGCAGGGGATACGACCTTTCTGTATTTGACGTCTATTCCGACCTGCTTCATAATAAGCTCTGCCTTGTAGACCTCTTCAGCGTCAGCGTGTCCGTTTCTCTTGCGGCAGAGTGTATCGTAATATCTGCGGATTATCTCCGCTTTAGAAGCGTCACATACAGCCTTGTCGTCGGTGATACAGTATCCCGCCATATTTACACCCATATCCGTGGGAGATTTGTAGGGGCATTCACCGTATATCTTCTCAAAGATATCCTTTAAAACGGGGTATATCTCAATATCTCTGTTATAATTTACCGCAGTAGTGCCCGTAGCTTCAAGATGGAACGGGTCTATCATATTGACGTCGTGAAGGTCGATAGTTGCCGCCTCATACGCCATATTTACAGGGTGCTTGAGCGGAATGTTCCAGATAGGGAAGGTCTCAAACTTAGCGTATCCGGCTTTAACTCCGCGCTTGTGGTCGTGGTAGAGCTGAGAGAGGCAGGTAGCCATCTTTCCGCTTCCGGGACCGGGGGCGGTTATAACTACGAGTGGACGGCTGGTTATGACGTATTCGTTTTTGCCGTAGCCGTCATCACTTACTATTTTCTGAAGATTTGAGGGGTATCCTTCTATAGGATAATGGCGATATACCTTTATTCCGAGATTTTCAAGACGCTTGATGAAAAGATCGACAGACGGCTGATTAGTGTATTGAGTGATGACCACTCCGCTTACAAGCAGGTCTATCTCGTTGAAAGCGTCTATCATTCTCAGGGTATCCATATCATAGGATATTCCGAGATCTCCACGTATCTTGTTTTGCTCGATAGAAGTAGCAGATACAACGATTATGACCTCTGCATCGTCCTTCATTTTGAGAAGCATTCTTATCTTACTGTCGGGCTGAAAACCGGGCAGTACGCGCGATGCGTGATAATCGTCGAAGAGCTTTCCTCCAAACTCAAGATAGAGCTTGCCGCCAAAGCTCGATATCCTTTCCTGTATTTTCTGTGATTGAAGCTTTATATATTTATCGTTGTCAAAACCAATAGAACTCATAATTACCCTCGCAAAATAAACTACCTATACATTGTAATACATTTTTGACTTTTTTTCAATAGGAAAAACGAAAAATATACAAATTTTTCTCTTGATCAATTCAAACCGTCTATGTATCTGCAAGCAGCAAGTGCGGCTACGGCACCGTCAGCCGCAGCGGTGGTCACCTGACGTATCTTTTTCGTGCGGCAATCTCCCGCAACGAAAACTCCCTTGGTATCGGTAAGACAGTTTTCGTCCGAGATTATATATCCGTATCCGTCAAGCCCCGTAACGTCAGCAAAGGCTTCGTTCTCCGGTTTTTGTCCGATAGCCACGAACATTCCGTCAAGCTCAAGTCTGCTTTCTTCGTCTTTCACCGTGTTTTTCAAGTTTATAGCGCAAAGCTCGCCGTCGCGGCTCTCAAGCGAGGTAACGACGGTATCGAATATCATACTCACGTTGGACTTAGAGAGAAGTATTTGCAAAAGCTTTTTTTCTCCCGTCATTACCGAGAGGTTCTGAATTATGACCACCTCAGAGCAAAGATCAGAGAGCATAACTGCTTCCTGAAGAGCGGTGTTTCCACCGCCGATAACAGCTACCTTTTTGCCCGAGAAGAAAGAGCCGTCACATACGGCACAGAAGGATATTCCTGCGCCGATAAGCTCCTCTTCGCCGTCAAGACCGAGGTGGCGATGTTTCGAGCCCGTGGCAATAATTACAGACTTTGCATCAAAGTCTCCGTACTCTGTGCACACGGTCTTATGTGTTTTGTGATCTATGATCTTAGTTGCTTCTGCAAGCTCGATGCTCGCACCGTGCGCCATTACCTGCTCAAGCATCTGCTCGGCAAAGGCACTTCCGCTTATCTCCATTACAGACGGATAATTTTCGAGTTTCGGGGAGTAGGTTATCTGTCCTCCGAAATTTTCTTTTTCAAGCAAAAGCACGCTTTTGTCGGCGCGCAGAGCGTAAAGAGCGGCAGTCATACCCGCAGGACCTGCGCCTATAACGATAATATCCTTCATAACTATTACCTTTCGTTACTTAAAATCAATAAAGTGGTGGGCATTGCAAATTGCTATGCCCACCAGAGTGTGCTTTGATTATTTGCCGTAGGAATCAGCAAACTTGCGAACGTTGGAAACGTTAACTATCTTTTCAATGCTGTCACCCTTAACTACTACGAGAGTAGGCGCAGCAGTTATGCCGTACTGCTTTGCAAGCTCGGGCTCCTTGTCAGCGTATATCTTCTCAAAGGGTACGCCTGCTTCGCCAAGGAACTTTTCAGCCATCTTGCAGTTGGGGCAGGTGGTGGTAGCAAAGAGAAGTATCTTTGCGGTGGTTGCGTTTACTACACAGCCGCAGTCATCAACGTAGTCGTCAGCCTTGATAGTGTCAAAGTTGCGCTTGCTCATAGAATCAGCGATATTGTAGAGCTTACGGTGCTTATATTCCTGAGCCTTACCGTCATTCCAAGCCTGAACGGGACGGTAGTAGCCTGTAATACGGCTGTATACCTCGGTGTTCTCGCCGCAGAAGGGGCAGGTGAACTTTTCACCTGCGATGTATCCGTGAGTCTTACATACGGAGTACGTGGGAGAGAGCGAGTAGTAAGGAAGCTTGTAATTCTCAGCTATCTTTCTTACGAGATTTGCCGCAGACTTCCAATCGGGAAGCTTTTCACCCATATAAGCGTGGAATACCGTTCCCGAGGTGTAAAGGGTCTGGAGCTCATCCTGAATATCGAGAGCATCGAAGATGTCGGAGGAATATCCAACGGGAAGGTGAGAGGAGTTGGTGTAGTAAGGAGTTTCGCACTTCTCGGAAGCAGTGATGATGTCGGGGAATCTCTTAAGGTCGTGCTTTGCAAGACGGTAAGAGGTCGACTCTGCGGGAGTTGCTTCGAGGTTGTAGAGGTCGCCATACTTCTCCTGATAGTCGGAGAGGCGGTTTCTCATATGGTTGAGAACGTCCTTTGTGAACTGCTGAGCTTCCTCGTGAGTAAGGTCCTTTGCGAGCCACTTAGCGTTGAGACAAGCTTCGTTCATACCTACGAGACCGATGGTAGAGAAGTGGTTCTCGAACGTTCCGAGATATCTCTTGGTGTAAGGATAGAGACCTTCATCGAGAAGCTTTGTAATAACTGTTCTCTTGATCTTGAGCGAACGTGCGGCGATATCCATCTTGTGATCGAGACGTGCATAGAAATCTGCCTCGTTCTCTGCAAGATAAGCAATTCTCGGCATATTGATGGTTACAACGCCGATAGAACCTGTGCTCTCACCGCTGCCGAAGAATCCGCCCGACTTCTTACGAAGCTCACGGAGGTCAAGTCTCAGACGGCAGCACATACTTCTTACGTCGCTGGGCTCCATATCACTATTGATATAGTTGGAGAAATAGGGTGTTCCGTACTTGGATGTCATCTCAAAGAGAAGACGGTTGTTTTCTGTATCCGACCAATCGAAGTTGGAGGTGATGGAATACGTGGGGATAGGATACTGGAAGCCTCTTCCGTTTGCGTCGCCCTCGATCATAGTCTCGATGAACGCCTTGTTGACCATATCCATTTCCTTCTTACAATCCTTGTACTTGAAGTCCATTTCCTTGCCGCCTACTATAGCATTGAGCTCTGCGAGGTCAGCGGGAACTGTCCAGTCAAGCGTGATGTTGGAGAAGGGAGCCTGTGTACCCCAACGGGAAGGCGTGTTAACACCAAAGATAAAAGATTCGATGCACTTCTTGACCTGATCGTAAGAAAGGTTGTCTACCTTAACAAAGGGAGCAAGGTAGGTATCGAAGGACGAGAATGCCTGAGCGCCTGCCCATTCGTTCTGCATGATTCCGAGGAAGTTTACCATCTGGTTACAGAGGGTAGCAAGGTGGCTTGCGGGTGCAGAGGTTATCTTACCGGTAACGCCGCCGAGACCTTCCATAATGAGCTGCTTGAGCGACCAACCTGCACAGTAGCCGGTAAGCATAGAAAGGTCGTGAAGATGTATATCCGCGTTTCTGTGTGCGTTAGCTATCTCCTCGTCGTATATCTCGGAAAGCCAATAGTTAGCGGTGATAGCACCCGAGTTGCTGAGGATAAGACCGCCGACCGAGTAAGTAACGGTGGAGTTTTCCTTTACACGCCAGTCAATGTTCTTTACGTAGCTGTCAACTATATCCTTATAGTCAAGGATAGTAGACTTCATATTACGGAGCTTTTCTCTCTGCTTACGGTAGAGAATATAGGCCTTTGCAACGTCTGCATAGCCTGCCTGAACGAGAACAGACTCAACAGAGTCCTGAATGTCCTCGACCGAAATAAGTCCTTCCTTGATCTTAGGCTCGAACTCCGCCGTTACCTTAAGAGCAAGAAGGTCTATAACTGTGGGATGATACTGCTTTTCCTGTGCTTCAAACGCCATCTTGATGGCTTCACTGATCTTGGCAATGTCAAAATCGACGACTTTGCCATCTCTTTTTAATACCTGATACATTTTTTCTCCTTTATGACATTGTTGAATTTTAAAAAACGCTTACGTATAACATTATACATTAAATATCGAAAAATGTCAATTGTGAGAAATTACAAGATATTGATGACTTTTTTGGTGATAACCACTATATATTGTGTTAATGTACTAAATTTTACACACCCCGTAGTATCGCGTGAGGTATATGTTTTCGAGATACAGCGATAAGCTCATGCATCTTACCGTCGCTGTACGCGCTGTAACCCTCAAGGAGTATATCTCCCGAATCAACGTATTTCTGCAGGTAATATCTTCGCGCACCCGAAAGCCACTTCGCTATATCCTCTATATCTTCTTTTGTATGTAGCTCGCGCACAACGGTCGTGCGAAATTCGTAGTCGGGAGCCTTATTTGTTATTAGCTTTATACTGCGCTCGATGACCGATACGTCAAGCTTTCCGTCAAGTCCCGCGGTCATTGCGTATTTTGACCGAGAATTCTTTATATCCATAGCTACGTAATCGACCAAGCCCTTGTCGAGCAGAGCTTCAAGTCGGTCAGGAAAAGCACCGTTGGTGTCAAGCTTTACTAAAAATCCGAGCACCTTGAGTCTTGTAATAAAATCCTCAATGTCGTGATTGAGGAGAGGCTCTCCGCCGGTTATGCATACGCCGTCCAAAAGACCTTTGCGCTTTTTTACGTAGGAAAAAAAGCTTTCTTCGGATATTTCGTCGACGTCAGAAGGGCGCAAAACGAGAGAGGCGTTGTGGCAAAAAGGGCAACGGAAATTGCAACCGCCCGTAAATACCGTGCAGGCAAGCTTTTCGGGGTAATCGAGAAGAGTGGTTTTTTGAAGACCTTTGAGGATCATTGTTTTCTCCTTTTTAAATGTAATAAGAAACTAAAAATACGTATTGCTTTTTTTGAATATCTGTGATAAAATATAGGTAAACTGAATTTACCCCGCAAGGATAGGATAAAATTTATGACTATAGGTGAAAAAATAAAAAAATTGCGTACCGACAAGCTCATGTCTCAAAGCGAGCTTGCGGGAAGCGAGATAACTCGAAATATGCTGAGCCAGATAGAGCACGGAAGCGCAAATCCTTCGCTTAGCACGGTGACTTATATAGCATCGCGGCTCAACGTATCTCCAAGCTTTCTTCTGGCAAGCGAAGAGGACGAAAAGCTGTTTTTGAAGAATGCGGCAATAAACGACATAAAGAAGGCGTACGTCAGCAAAAATTTTGAGCTTTGCTATGAAATGTGCAAAAACTTTCTTTTTGAAGATGACGAGATAACCTTAATTTTTGCAGAATGCAGTCTCAGGGTGGGGATAGAGGAATTCTGCAAGGGCGATCTTCACGCAGCGGCGGAATATCTTGAAGAAGCGATAGCGCATTGCAATGAGAGTATATACTGTACTGAAACTCTTATTGCAGAAGCGAAAAGCTATTTTGATTATATGGAGCTCGTGTCACCGATGCTTGCTTCAAATTCCTTGGAGGATAGCGACAAGGGGATATTCCTTTTGAAAAATTCGTTTTGGGTATATTCGGGGATCATCTGTGACGCTGATACGAACGGTTGGTCGCAAATAGAATATCTTAATGAACGGATAGCTTCGCTTGAACCTCAAAGCTCCTATTCGCTTCATATATCGGCAAGAATGGCAATGAATGACGAAAGATACACCGATGCACATGAGATATTGCATAGCTTGCTTTACCGCGAGGATTACGATCTTCCCGAGCCGATGATGTATTTCGTGCTTTGCGATATTGAGATATGTTGCAAAGAGCTTGACGACTTTAAAGGAGCTTACGAGTATTCCGCGAGCAAAATAGCACTTTTGCAAAAATTGCTTGCATAGGTCTAATTATAAGGACGAGCTTTAACACTCGTCCTTCTTTTTCAATTTCTCATAGATGACAGATATTACCAATACGATCATAGCGTAAGCCACTGCGCCGTATATAAAGTCGGAAACGTAATATACTACCATGAGCAAAACTTCTCCTGCCGAGGTGGGCGCACCGTACGTGACGTCGTTTATAACGCGTGTAAGGAGTTTTAACGTCAATATCAGCAAACTTGTCTTAAGTGCCGAACGAAGAAGCGGATTATACCAATCAATAAGCTTTGAAAAGGGAAGAATAAGCTTCTTTTCGGACGATGCCGACGATCTTTCAGTTCCTGATGAGGAGACGTAAAGCTTGTATTTATCCGAATCGGTACGGGCAAAGGCATAAACGACGAGCAATTGCAGCATCTGTAAGCAGAAATAGACGGTAAGATATACGACGTCAATAGTTATCTGCATTCCGTCACCTATCGTTCCGTAGACGACGGCGTTCATAAGTATCTTGAGGGGTATCTGTGCAAAAAAGAGCAGGGTATAAAATATTACTACGGTCTTCGTATCCTTTTTTTCGAGCAGAAGGAGTGAGAAGATCAAAAGAGCGTAGGATACCGAAAAAGCGCAAAGATCGAAAAGATCCTGTACGTATTTTATCACTATCGTGAGCGCAGAACCGCTGTATACCACGTCTGCTTCAAGCGTTGAGTATATCGGTATAAGAATGAGAGTGTTGAATAAAACGGGAAGCAGACAGAAAAGCAGGAGCACTCTCCAAAAGTATTTTTTTGTTTTTTGTGCGTCTATCGGTGCTTGCAAAAGGCGTATCATCTTCGTCTCCTAAAGTGTATTAAGTTTATTATACCATAAAACCCGAAAAAAGTGTTTATATTTTGTAAATTATTTTTATTCTCGTCAAATACAGCTTCGGAAAATTTAATAAAGTGTAAAAAATAAATTTTGTTTAAGAAATATTAAAATTACTGTTTACAAATCGGGAAAAATGTAGTAAAATATATAATGTATATAATTATTTAAGAGGTATTATGCTTATGTGCAACGCTTCACAGCCTAAATACAAGAGGATCTTACTTAAACTTTCGGGAGAAGCACTTTCCGGAAATAATGGAATTCTTGATTTTGATTTCATTTCTTCGATAGCAGAAGTATTAAAAAAGTGCGTAGCTGCAAAGATCGAGGTCGCAGTTATTGTTGGTGCAGGAAATATTTGGAGAGGCAGACAGGGCGGTAAGATGGACAGAGTGCGTGCAGACCATATGGGAATGCTCGCAACTACCATAAATGCGCTTGCGCTTGAGGATACCTTCAAGCAGGCAGGTCTCAATGCCGTAGCTATGACAGCGGTCGAAATGAACGCATTTGCTGAGCAGTACACTATAAGAGGTGCTGTCAGCGCATTGGAAGAAGGAAAGGTAGTTATCTTCGGATGCGGACTCGGTTCCCCCTTCTTCTCAACGGATACAGCAGCTGCATTGCGTGCAGCAGAGATAGGTGCAGATGCCGTGCTTATGGCAAAAAATATCGACGGAGTTTACTCTGCAGACCCCAAGCTTGATCCCACGGCAGTCCGTTACGACGAGATTACCTATAATGACGTTCTTGCCAAAGAGCTTAAGGCGCTCGATCTTACGGCTACTGCATTTTGTATGGATAACGATATCCGTGCATATGCTTTTGAACTCAAAGATCCGATGAACATCTATCGCGTCGCGATGGGAGAGAAGATCGGTACCGAGCTTCACAGATAACACAGAATATTTTTTATACACTTTAATATAATTTATACGGAGGTCCATTATTATGAAACTCAACACCAAGGATTTTGAAACAAAGATGCAGAAAACTATCGCTGCATATCAGGAGAACCTCACGGTGATCCGTGCCGGTCAGGCAAACACCGCAGTGCTCTCAAAGGTAAGCTTTGAATATTGGGGCGCTCCTACGTTGATCTCCTCTATGGCAGACATTCGCGTTGCAGATACAAAGACCGTTACCATAACCCCTTATGACGCATCTACTCTTAAGGCTATGGAAAAGGCTATTCTTGCATCCGACATAGGAATTACTCCCACTAACGACGGTAAGGTCATCCGTCTCGTATTCCCGCAGCCTACCGAGGAGCGCCGTAAAGAACTTGTTAAGCAGGTTCAGAAGATGGGCGAGGACGCAAAGGTAGCTATCCGCAACATAAGAAGAGACGCTAACGATCTGTGCAAGAAGCTCAAGAAGGACGGAGAGATGACCGAGGACGAGCAAAAGGCTTCCGAAAAGTCTGTTCAGGATCTCACCGACAAGTACATCAAGGACGTTGATGCTGTAACCGCTAAAAAAGAAAAAGAAATTATGCAGATCTAACTTCGGCATATCAGGGCGGGTGTTTTGCCCGTCCTGTTTTATGTGACTGCTGATTATTTAAGGATTGGATATGATTTTTAATAAAGAGCTTCAGAAGAATGAATGTCCCGTCAAGCATATTGCTTTTATTATGGACGGCAACGGCAGATGGGCAAAAAAGAGGGGAATGCCGCGCGAATACGGTCACAGGCGCGGTGCAGAAGTCTTCGAAAGAATAGTTGATTATTGCGGAGTGCTCGGAATAGAGGCCGCGACCTTTTACGTATTCTCCACGGAAAATTGGAAGCGCTCTGAAAACGAAGTCAACGCTTTGATGGAACTGCTTGATGAATATCTTGATAAATGTGTGCAAAGACTTCAAAAAAAGGATAAAGACATTCGCTTTATATTTTTAGGCGATAAATCGCCTTTTTCCTCCTCGCTCCGAAAAAAAATGGAGCACATCGAAAGTGCATCTTCCTCCAATACGAGAATACTGAACCTTGCTATAAACTACGGCGGAAGGAGCGAACTCGTTCATGCATTCAACGAGCTTCGCGAAAATAATATCGGTGATATCACAGAAGAGGATATCGCCGGCGCACTTTATACAAAAGAGTCCCCCGAGCTTGATCTGATCGTGCGCACGGGTGGAGATCTCAGAATATCCAATTTCCTTTTGTGGCAATTAGCTTACGCCGAACTTTATTTTACCGATAAGCTTTGGCCCGATCTCACTATCGAGGACGTAGACGAAGCGATCGAGTCTTTTAAAAAACGGCAACGTCGGTATGGAGGAGTATAAAACGATATGTTAAAGAGGATAATAACTTCAATATTTGCACTCTGCGTGCTTGTTCCTATTCTGCTTTTATCGCATACTTGGGTATTTCCGATAGCTATATCCGTCGTTTCGGTAATGTGCCTGTTTGAGATGTTCAGATGTATGGGATATCATAAAAAATTCGCACTTACGTTGCCCGCTTACGCTATAAGCGCACTTTTACCCGTGTTTCAGCGTATTTTTGAAAATGGAGCAAAGGTCATAGCACTCTCTGCCGTGTGCGCCGTAGCGTATCTTGTGTACGCTTTTGCGCTTGTTATATGGTCACACGGAAGGTTTACTTATAATGATATGGCATCTTCTGTTCTCACGAGTCTCTATATAGTTTTCGCTATGAATATGATACTTTACATAAGAGACTTCGGAAACAACGGGCATATCATATATCTGCTGATATTTATCGGCGCGTGGATCACCGACATATTCGCATATTTCACAGGCGTATTTTTCGGAAAACATAAGCTTATAGAGGATGTTAGCCCCAAAAAGACTATTGAGGGAAGCATTGGAGGAACCGTTTTTTGCGCTCTGTCTTTTGTAGCGACGGGAATAATAGCCGATATGTTTTTCGGTTGCAATGCCAATCTCATATTCCTCGGCTGCAGCGGTGTTTTCATATCGTTTATAGCGCAGATAGGTGACCTTATAATGTCGGTAATAAAAAGGCATTACGGCATTAAGGACTACGGAAAGATATTCCCGGGACACGGCGGAATGCTCGATAGATTTGACTCTATACTCGCAGTATCCGTCGGCGTTGCCGCTATGTGTATGATATCCTTCGTTATAAACATTCCGATACTTTAAGTATGAAGATAACTATGAACGAAAAAAGCATCGATACAAAAATTTCCGTGCTCGGCTCTACGGGCTCGGTCGGAGAGCAGGCACTTGACGTAGCTCAAAAATTCGGAATAAAAGTAAATTCCGTCAGCGCAAATACAAATTTTGCGCGCGTAGAGGAGCAAGCGCGAAAATTTTCGCTTTCCTCAGTCGCTATGGCTGACGAGTCTGCCGCAAAGGAGCTGAAGCTAAGACTTGCTGACACTGCCGTAAAGATATACTCAGGTCAGAGCGGTATCTGCGAAATGATCGCTTCGGAGAATAACGACACGGTAGTCAATTCCATTATCGGAGAAGCAGGTTTGCTTCCGACGCTTGCGGTCATTGATTCGGGTTCGAGACTCGCACTTGCAAATAAGGAATCACTTGTCGTTGCGGGCGAGATAGTTACCGCAAAGGCAAGAGAGAAGGGCGTTGAGATATTACCCGTTGACAGCGAGCACTCGGCTATATTTCAGTGCTTGAAGTCGGGAAAGGCCAAAGAAGTAAAAAAAATACTCCTGACGGCATCGGGCGGACCATTTTACGGATATACAAAACAGCAGCTTGTAGATATGCGTCCCGAAGATGCACTTGCACACCCCACTTGGAGTATGGGCGCAAAAATAACCATCGACTCTGCAACCCTTATGAATAAAGGCTTTGAAGTCATAGAGGCGGTACATCTTTTTGACGTTGCTCCAAAGCAGATCGAGGTAGTAGTTCACCGCGAGAGTATAATACACTCGATGGTCGAATATATTGATAACAGCGTTATCGCTCAACTATCGGTTCCGGATATGCGGCTCTGCATACAGTATGCTGTGTCCTATCCCGAAAGAGTTGAAGCTGCAATAGATGAGCTTGACCTCTTCAAGATATCCACTTTGAGCTTTAAGAAGCCGGATATCGATACCTTCGCCTTGCTCGGCTGTGCTTTTGACTGTATAAACAAGGGAGGCGCTTTGCCTGCGGTCCTCAATGCCGCAAACGAGGTAGCTGTATCGGCATTCCTTGGCAAGAAAATAGGTTTTTATCAGATCACCGAGGCGGTATGCGAAGCGGTAGCAGGTTTGCAGCGTGCAAGTGAGGTGCATTCACTCGACGGCATCATTGAGCTTGACAGAGAAGCGAGAGAAATAACAAAAAGCCTTTTGGCTATTTGATTTGAATTATCCCCGAAAGGAAATATTTATGAACGGTATACTTACTGCCGGTTTTTATTTCATAGTGATGGTGTTCGTGTTTGGGATACTTATATTTATCCACGAGCTCGGACACTTTTTCACCGCAAGAAGATGCGGTGTTGCAATAAAGGAGTTTGCCATAGGAATGGGTCCGACCCTGTTTTCGTGGCACTCAAAAAAATACGAAACCAAATACGCGCTACGCGCATTCCCAATAGGCGGATTTGTAAGCATGCTCGGCGAGGACGAAGCATCCGAGGACGAGAGTGCATTTTGCAATAAAAAGGTTTGGCAAAGAATGCTTATAACCGCGGCGGGTCCCCTTATGAACCTTATACTCGGATTTATATTGATGTTATCCGTCGTGCTTATTCAAGGTCCGATAGGCTCTACGACAGTAGCACAGTTTGACGAAGGTGCGCTTTCGGCAGAGACGCTCAAGGTCGGAGACGAGATACTCAAGGTAGACGGAACGCGCGTAAAGAGCGGTAACGAGGTAATGTACGAGATAATGAATCAAGGCTTTGAGCCGATAGACATTCTCGTAAAAAGAGACGGATCCGAGATACTTGTTGAAGACGTCGTATTTCCTACGTTTGAAGAGGAGGGCGTTACCTTTGGAGAAATGGATTTCAAAGTATTCCCACAGGAGCGTACCTTCTTCAATATAATCTCGCAGACCTTTACACGTTCAATATCTACCGTTAAGATGGTCGTCGATTCGCTTATAGGACTTTTCAGCGGCAGATTTGGTATCGACGCTATGTCAGGACCTATCGGTGTTGCCGAGGTCGTCGGAGAAGCGGCAAAAACGAGCGCGCTAAGCTTCCTTTATATCGTCACGGTACTGACAGTAAACTTAGGCGTGTTCAATCTTATTCCTTTTCCCGCACTTGACGGCGGCAGATTTTTGTTCCTTATAATAGAAGCAATACGCCGTAAGCCCATAAGCAAAAACGTTGAGGCATATATCAACTTTGCAGGTATAGTAATACTTTTCGGATTGATGATATTTATATCATTCAAGGACGTTTTAAAATTGATTTTCAGGTAAGCTATGATATATAACGACGTACGAAGAAAAACGAAAGAAATTAAGATCGGTAATATAGCAATAGGCGGAGCTTCGCCTATTGCTATTCAGTCTATGACCAATACCGACACACACGATAAAAAAGCAACGCTTGACCAGATAATGACGTTGCAAAGAAGCGGCTGTGATATCATAAGAATAACCGTACCCGATATCGAAGCGGCTGATACCATTCCTTATCTTAAGGAGAACGGAGTCACGATACCCGTAGTAGCGGATATACATTTTGACTACAAGATCGCGCTCAGATGTGCAGAGGTGGGCGTAGACAAGATAAGGATAAATCCCGGTAACATCGGCGCTGACGAGCGTGTTCGTGAAGTAGTATGCGCCTGTAAAAAGGCGCACATACCGATAAGAATAGGCGTTAACAGCGGCTCGCTCGAAAAAGAGATACTCGCCAAATATTCCGCACCGACCCCCGAGGCACTTTGCGAAAGTGCAATGTATCACGTGTCTTTGCTTGAAAAATATGATTTTGACGATATAGTTATATCTATAAAGGCGTCAGATCCCTATAATATGATAAAGGCAAACCGACTTTTAGCCGAAAAGTGCCGCTATCCGCTTCATCTCGGTGTGACCGAGGCGGGAAGCCGTGAGATAGGCTCAATAAAAAGCGCTGTCGGTATCGGTGCACTACTTTGCGACGGTATAGGAGATACCGTCAGAGTTTCGCTTACCAACGACCCGATAGAAGAGATAGCGGCGGCAAAAAGCATATTCAATGCTGTGGGTATAGAAGGACAAAGAGGGCTTGACCTTGTGAGCTGTCCTACCTGCGGCAGAACGAAGATAGACCTCATATCTTTGGTCTCTCGCTTTCTGGATAGAGCAAAGGAAGAGGAAATTATGGACAAGCCCATAAAGGTAGCCATTATGGGTTGCGTTGTAAACGGACCCGGTGAGGCGCGCGAAGCCGATATAGGTGTCGCGGGCGGAAAGGGCGAAGCAGTCCTCATAAAAAAAGGGGTCATAATTGAAAAAATACCCGAGGGTGACATAGTAGAGCGACTTATAGCAGAGATAAAAACCATCTGAAACTGTGAAATAATATAAAGGAAGGAAAAGCTATGGCAAAAACGTTAAGAGAATATTTCAAAAAATATCTTCCTACGCCCGAGCAGGAGACTATACTCAATAATGCCGTAGCGACGAATTCCAAGATCGATAAGATCAACAGGATCATCGAGGTGCACGTTGACCTGAGCTACGTCGTACCAAAGGAAGAGCTCTATGAGATAGAGATAGGTGTGGCAAAGGCTTACGATCTGTTTTTGTGCAAAATATTGCCGCACTACCCGTCAGTCCTTTTTGACGCAAGCTATATTCCGCAGATACTTATCGAAGCGGAACGAACGGGTGCAGTGGCGAAGGGCTTTTTTTGGAATTATAAATATGAGCTCAAAGACGGGGTCCTTACCGTAAAAATACCATTTTCCGCTAACGGAATAGGACTTCTTGAAAATGCTCAAACTCCAACCGTTATTGAAAACATCATATACAGCGAATTTTCCGTAAGAGTAAGAGTAAAGATCGAGCAAAATTTGAATATCGATCTTGACGTTATGTCAGATGAGTACAGCGAGCGAATGAGGCACTACGACAAGCAGATAGCAGAAGCAGAGCGTAGCTACGGCGAGCACACGGAAAGAGTGCCTATGGCGCACGAAAGTACGGTAAGTCAGGAAGAAAAGCTTCCGAAGCTCGCATCGGTATTCGAAGATACCTCTGTAACTACGTCTGACGACGGAACCGTACACATCGGTGCGTGTGTGTTTGACGTCTCTGCGCCCGAATACATTATCGGAGTACCGTTTGCCATAAATCCCGTTCTTATATCGAGCCTTACCCGCCCGACGAAAAACGTCGTCATAGTTGGAGAGGTGTTTGCATATACGAGCGAGGCAAACCGCGCGGGAGACAAATTTAACGTCACGTTCGGCATTTTCGACGGAAGCGCATCTATATTCGTAAAGCGCTATTCGCTTGATGCCGACAGCGCAAAGGAGCTCGGAAATTCCATTAAAAACGGAATGGTGATAGCCATAAAAGGCTATACGAAGGAAGAGAGAAACGACCCGAGCGAGATGTTTATGAATTACAGCGATATTGCTGTAATAAGTAAGAAAAAACGCAAGGATAACGCCCCCGAGAAGCGCGTAGAGCTTCATTTGCATACGAATATGTCGACTATGGATGCGCTCATACCGCCCGACGTAGCGGTTAAGACAGCACAAGCGTGGGGACACCCCGCGGTAGCTATCACAGATCACGGAAACGTCCAAGGCTTTCCCGAGGCTATGATAGCCGCAGATAAGTGCGGAATGAAGGTCATATACGGAATGGAGGCGTATTTCGTTAACGACACCGCGAGCGCTGTATACGGCAAGTACGAGGGCGATTTTTCAGACGAATTCGTAGTGTTCGATATAGAGACTACGGGACTTTCGCCTGCAAGCTGTAAGATCACCGAAATAGGAGCAGTAAAGGTCAAAAACGGAGAAGTGCTTGAGGTATATAATACCTTCGTAAATCCCGAAATGCCTATTCCGCCCGAGATAGTCGAGCTTACGTCGATAACCGACGAAATGGTAGCCGATGCGCGAAAGATAGACGAGGTACTGCCCGAATTTTTAGATTTCGTCGGCGAGCGACTGCTTATCGCGCACAATGCGAATTTTGATATAAGCTTTATCCGTGCCGCCGCAAAAGAGCTTGATATTCCTTTTGAGAACGCATATCTCGATACCGTAGGTCTTTCAAGATTTTTGAATAAAGAGCTGAAATCCCATAAGCTTGACGTACTTGCAAAGCACTATAAGCTTGGAGACTTCAACCATCACAGAGCCTGCGACGACGCAGAGATACTTGCGAGAATATTTTTCAAGATGACCGAGCAGCTCTCGCAGATGGACGTGAAGAACTTCAAGGATCTTGATCACGAGTTCGGAACGAGCGCAAATCCGCTCACGCTCAAGCCTTATCATCAGATAATACTCGTCAAAAATGCGACGGGACTTAAAAATCTTTACAGACTTATATCATCAAGCTATCTGTCCTATTACAGACGGCAGCCGAGAATACCCAAGACAGAGCTTGAAAAGTACCGAGAGGGACTTATAATCGGCTCTGCCTGCGAGGCGGGTGAGCTCTTTATGGCAGTATTAGAGGGAAGGCCCGAACGTGAGATAGAGGATATAGTTAATTTTTACGATTATCTCGAGATACAGCCTATCTGTAACAACAGATTTTTAGTCACAGAGGGACGAGTCGCAGACGACGAGGGGTTGCGTGATCTCAACCGAAAGATAGTTGCTCTCGGAGAAAAACACAATAAACCCGTCGTTGCTACCTGTGACGCCCACTTCCTTAACGAAGAGGACGAGATATACAGAAAGATACTTCTTGCGGGAATGAAATTCAAGGATTGCGATCGCGATATCCACCTTTATTTCAGAACCACCGAGGAAATGCTTGAAGAATTTTCTTATCTTGGCGAAGAAAAGGCATACGAGGTAGTAGTTAAAAACACCAATCTTATCAATGATATGATAGGAGAGGTGCGCCCCATTCCAAAGGGCTCTTATACTCCGCATATGGACGGAGCTGAAGAGGAACTTCAAGAAAAGTGTTGGACGCGTGCAAAGTCTATGTACGGAGATCCCGTTCCCGAAATAGTCCGGAAAAGACTCGAAAAAGAGCTTACGTCCATCATCAAAAACGGCTTTGCCGTGCTTTATATGATAGCACAGCGTCTCGTATGGTATTCCGAAAGTCAGGGATATCTCGTAGGCTCACGTGGCTCGGTCGGCTCATCCTTCGTCGCTACAATGGCGGGAATTTCAGAGGTTAACCCTTTGCCTCCGCACTATTACTGCCCGAAATGCCAATATTCGCAGTTTTTTACAGACGGAAGCGTGGGCTCGGGATTCGATCTGCCAGATGCCTATTGCCCGAACTGCAATACGAAGCTCAACGCCGACGGTCACGACATACCTTTTGAGACCTTCCTTGGCTTCTACGGTGATAAATCTCCCGATATCGACCTTAACTTCTCGGGAGACGTGCAGGGACGCGTTCATAAATACACCGAGGAGCTTTTCGGTGCAGAAAACGTGTTCAGAGCGGGAACGCTCGGCACACTTGCCGATAAGACCGCATACGGCTTTGTTGCAAAGTACTTCGAAACAAAAGGCGTCAGCATAGGAAAAGCCGAAATGGAGCGCATTATCGGTCATTGTGTGGGTGTAAAGAGAACGACAGGTCAGCACCCGGGCGGAATAATCGTTGTACCGAGAGAATACGAGGTATACGATTTTACCCCCGTACAAAGACCCGCAGACGACCCCAACTCAGATATAGTTACTACGCACTTTGCCTTCTCATATCTTCACGATACCATACTTAAGCTTGACGAGCTCGGTCACGATATTCCGACGAAATACAAGTGGCTCGAGACCTTCTCAAATACGAGCGTTATGGACGTTCCCATGAACGATCCCGACGTATATAAGCTCTTCGAGTCTACGCGTCCGCTCGGCATATCTCCCGAGGATATAGATGCGCCTATAGGCACGTTCGGACTTCCCGAGTTCGGCACGCATTTCTTACAGCAGGTCCTCGTTGACGCAAAGCCCAAGAATTTCGCGGATCTTCTGCAGATATCAGGACTCACTCACGGAACGGGCGTGTGGCTCGGAAACGCAGACGAGCTTATAAAGGCGGGAATTTGCGATATATCCAAGGTTATTGGATGTCGTGACAACATAATGAATGACCTTATCCGTTACGGCGTTGAAAATGCATTGTCGTTTAAGATAATGGAAGCTGTACGTAAGGGTAAAGGACTTACTCCCGAATGGGAAGCCGCTATGAGAGAACACGAAGTTCCCGATTGGTACATCGACTCCTGTAAAAAGATCAAATATATGTTCCCGAAGGCTCACGCGGCAGCCTACGTTATGTCTGCGATACGTCTCGGCTGGTACAAGGTACATATACCGATAGCATTCTATTGTGCTATGTTCACGGTCGCTCCGGGTGGATTTGACGCAGAGACGGTAGGCAAGGGAAGAGCGCACGTTATGGCTACTATAAAGGATATCGAAAAGCGAGGAAAAGAGGCGTCTCCTAAGGAGATCGCATCGATACCTTCGCTGCAGCTTGCAAACGAATGTATGGCGCGCGGACTTAAGTTTTTGCCCATAGATATCGAAAAATCTCATTCGTATGCCTTCCAGCCCGAAAACGGCGCTATACGTATGCCTTTCTCGGCTCTTGCGGGACTTGGTGATAACGCCGCGGCAAATATAGTCAAAGCGCGTGACGAAGAAAAATTCTTCTCGGTTGAAGATCTGCAAACGCGCGCAAAGCTTACGAAGAGCGTTATCGAGATATTGCGTAAAAATCACGCTCTCGATAATCTCAGCGAGACCGATCAGCTCTCACTGTTTTAAATAAAAGCACTTAAGAGGCGAAGGTATACCGTCGTTTCTTAAGTGCTTTTTCTTTTGCTATCCGAGAAGTATATCGAGTACCATCATTACGCAAAATCCTGCACTAAAGCTGATAACTCCATTATGCTTATTGTCTAAATTCGGCATAAGCTCATTGATAACAGCGTAGATCATAGCTCCCGCGGCAAATCCAAGCAAAAAGGGCAGAAAGGGAAGCACTACAGAGATCGCGGCAATAGTAAGCAATGCACCTATCGGTTCTACTACGCCTGAAAGTATCCCTATAAAAAACGCTTTCCATCTTCTTTTTTCGCTTGCATATATTGGCATCGATATTATAGCGCCCTCGGGAATGTTCTGTATCGCTATACCGATAGATAAAGCAAGTGCTCCCGCATACGTTTGGGCGGAGGGATATGCAAGCATTGCGGCATACACTACACCGACCGCCATACCTTCGGGAAGATTGTGTATAGTTACCGCCCAAAAAAGCATTGCATTCTCGCCGAAAGTTCTTTTGGAGCGTGAAAAAAGATCGTTTTCATCTATTCTTTTCGTTAGCCTTTTGGTCAAAGTCAAAAATAAAATGCCCGCCCAAAGTCCAACCGTAGCGGGCAAAAACGCAAAAGCGCCGAGAACGCGAGAGCTTTCATATTCCATAGCGGGTATTAAAAGGCTCCATACCGATGCGGCTATCATCACCCCCGCTGCAAAACCGCTTATAATACATTTAAAGCGACTGCCAAGATCCTTTTTTACAAAGCAGACGCAAAGAGCGCCTATGGACGTACCCAGAAAAGGAAGAAGGATACCCAATATAATTTTTGACGACATATGCATCCTCCGTCTAAAATTTTCGTTACAGTAAATTCTATGCTGACGAAGGACAAAGCGTTAAAAGAGAAAAAAGACGAATGCTAAGCATTCGTCTTTTTTATAAGTCAGAACTATTATCTGTTAAGAATAAACTTTGTAAGCTCAACGGGAGTAACGATAACGCCGTCCTTGTATACTCTCATATTTCCGGAAGCGATCTCGTCAATGAGGATGACCTCACCGTTGTTGTATCCAAATTCGAACTTGATATCCCAAAGATCAAGACCGATGGTCTTGAGGTCGTCAGCAACGATCTTGGTAATAGCAAGAGTCTGTGCCTTAAGGCTCTCAAACATCTCTGCACTCATAATACCGAGAGCAACGAGACCTTCGCCTGTTACGAGCGGATCGCCCTTTTCGTCATTCTTAAAGGTGCACTCAACGTATCCGCCCTCAAGAACAGTACCGTCGGCAATATATTCACCGTATCTGCGGATAAAGCTGCCGGTAGCAACGAGACGGCAGATAACTTCAAGTCCGTGACCGAAAACTTTGCCGGGAAGAACTTCCATAGTTGCTTCGTCGATATTTGCGCTTACGTAATGAGTCTTGATGCCCGCCTTCTTGAGAAGCTCAAAATAGTAGATAGAGGTCTTGAGGTTTTCCTTGCCGATACCGTCTATCTTAAGACCAACAGTGTTCTCGCCGGGATCAAAAACGCCGTCTTTGCCGGTGCAATCGTCCTTAAACTTAAGGAGAACGTTTCCGTTGTCAAGAGAAAATACGTCTTTTGTTTTGCCTTCGTAAATTTTTTTCATAATATAACTCGCTCCTTGCTTTAAAATTACGGGATAATTAACACACATTATTTTAACATAAAAAATGTCTTTTGTACATATCTTTTTGAAAATTTTTTCACCAAAAATCAATTTTTTTTATCCGATCAAAATTTTTCGATTTTGCTTGACATATTTTGTTTATTATGTTATATTTTTTATTGATATTACAAGGTCTGGAGGGATCGATATAAATAATCTTAGATACAGAACGTGGGCAGAGGTATCTCCCGACAACGTTGAATATAATTACCGCATAGTTCGCAACAGAGTTCCGAGCACTACGAAGGTGTGCTGTGTCCTCAAAGCAGATGCTTACGGACACGGGGCGAAGCAAATATCAAAACAGCTCTCAAGAGCAGGCGCGGATTTCTTCGCGGTGGCAACTGTAGAAGAAGCCGTAGAGCTCAGAACCTACGGCATAACTACCCCTGTACTGATATTGGGATATACGCCGCCCGAGCAAGCAAGGACTCTCTCTGAGTTGAATATTTCTCAGTGTGTTTACTCCTACGAGTATGCCAAGCTTCTCGCAGAACACGCAAACAGGGAGAATGTAAAAATAGCTATCCACGTAAAGATAGACACGGGAATGGGGCGTCTTGGCTTTGTTTTTCGTCACGGAGACGAGGATATCCTGACTGAGCTAAAGGAAATATGCTCATATGACTGCTTTATAAAAGAGGGCATTTTTACTCATTTTCCGACAGCTGATGGCGGCGCGAGTACAAAAAAGACTACCGAAAGACAGTATGAGCTTTTTTGCATCGCAGTCTCCATGCTAAAGACTGCAGGAATAACCTTCAATATAAAGCACTGCGCCAATTCTGCTGCTATACTCGATTATCCCGAGTTCAGCTTGGATATGGTAAGAGCAGGAATTTTTCTCTACGGAGCTATGCCGTCCGATGATATAGTGTCGGATATTCGCCCGAAAAGCACCTTCACCCTTAAATCCGTAGTTTCAAACGTCAAAACGCTCAGAGCCGGAGATGCCGTCGGATACGGAAGCGAATTTGCGGCAGAGAAGGACGTCAAAGTGGCAACGGTAGCGATTGGATACGCTGACGGCTTCTCAAGAGCAAACGCTGACAGCGGCACGCACGTTTTTCTTAACGGAAAGCTTTGTCGGGTCATTGGTCGCGTGTGTATGGATCAGCTTATGATAAATGCCGATGAGGCGGAAAACGTACACGTTGGTGACGAGGTGATAATTTTTGGAGAGGGCAGTCCGATAGGTCTAAAAGAATACGCCGGGCTTAATAAAACCGTCCCATACGAGATACTTTGCGATATCGGCAAAAGAGTGCCGCGTTTTTACAAATAAAGAGACGCCGCTCTTTTGAGTAAAAAGTAGAATTTGAGAGGTCGAAAACAAGAAAAATTTACATCAAAAGAATGTTTTTTCTGTTGACTTTTTTTTATTGATATGTTATAATGTTAATGTTGGATTTATATCCGTTATGAGACTTTTTGTAACCGGCGGATTCAGTGGAAAAAACCACAATGGAAGCAAGAAGTGATATGCCGACCGCCTGGGCAGACCTGTCTTAACTAATGGGATAGGAATGCCCATTTTGATTTTTTGGAGGTAGAAATGAAAAAGATCGGAATCGTAATGGGAAGTGACAGCGATCTTCCTATAGTAAGCAAAGCAATCGACACCCTTAAGGAGTATAACGTTCCGTTTGAGGTGCACGTCTATTCAGCTCACAGAACACCTGTTGAAGCTAAGGAATTTTCCTCCTCTGCGCGCGAAAAAGGCTTTGGTGCGATCATCGCCGCAGCAGGAATGGCAGCTCATCTTGCAGGTGCAATAGCTGCAAATACCACTCTTCCCGTTATTGGCATACCCGTACAATCTAAAAATTTAGGCGGCATGGACGCTCTTCTTTCGACGGTAATGATGCCTTCGGGTATACCTGTAGCTACCGTCGCTATCGACGGCGCTACCAATGCCGCTTTATTAGCTATACAGATACTTGCAGTTGAAGATGCAGAGCTTGCAAAGAAGCTCGATGATGCTCGCAAAGCGGGAGCAGAAAAGGTCCTTAAGAAAAACGCAGATATCACTGCACAGTTCAACGCGTAACACAAGGGGGATTTATGGGAGGTTTTTTTGGCGTCGTAAGTAAAAAAGACGCTATTTCAGATGTCTTTTTTGGTACTGACTATCACTCGCACCTCGGCCCGAGACGTGGCGGAATGGCTGCGCTAAACGGAGAAACGGGACTTCAGCGTGACATACACAATATAGAAAATTCTCCATTCAGAACAAAATTCGAACACATATTTGAAGAAATGAGTGGAAATTCGGCTATCGGATGTATCAGTGATAGCGACCCTCAACCGCTCCTTATGCGTTCACGTCTTGGGGCATATGCAATTTCGTTCGTCGGTAGGATCAACAATGCCGAAGAGCTTATCGAAAAATTTCTTGATACTGACAGAGGACATTTTACCGCAATGACGGGCGGAAAAATAAACTCCGTTGAACTCGTATCTACGTTAATAAACCACAAGGACAGCTTTGCTGAGGGTATAAAATTTGCGCAGGATCAGATCGACGGCTCTATGTCCTTGCTGATCTTGAAGGAAGACGGAAATCTTATAGCGGCAAGAGACAAATTTGGCAGACTTCCCGTTATAGTCGGAAAAAATAAAAACGGTCACAGCGTTTCCTTTGAATCCTTTGCATTCGAAAAGCTTGATTACGTTACCGAGCGCGAACTCGGACCGGGAGAGGTCGTAGAGCTTACCCCCACCGATATCATAGAGCTTTGCCCGCCCGGCAAAGAGCTTAAGATATGCTCGTTCCTTTGGAGCTACTATGGGTATTCAAATTCGACGTACGAAGGTGTAAACGTTGAACTTATGAGATACAAAAACGGCGAGATATTGGCGCAAAACGATAAGAAATCCGGAGCAGCGCAGGACATTGATTATGTTTGCGGCGTACCGGATTCCGGAACCCCACACGCCATAGGCTATGCCAATGAAAGCGATGTGCATTTTGCCCGTCCGTTCATCAAATACACTCCCACGTGGCCGAGAAGCTTCACGTCTGCAAAGCAAGCAGATCGCAATAAGATAGCTAAGATGAAGCAGATACCGGTCAAAGAGCTAATAAACGATAAGAAGCTGCTCTTCGTAGACGATTCGATCGTTCGAGGAACACAGCTTCGCGAAACCG
>SVSY01000134.1 GCA_015064065.1 Oscillospiraceae bacterium | reverse complement strand
CGCTTGAAAAAGCAAACGCAGACAGCAAGGCAGAGCTTACCGCAAAGATCGAAACGGCAGATAAAGCTCTCGACGATGCAATAAAAGCGGTTCAGAAGAACCTTGACGATGCAAAAGCAGAGCTTAATCAGGCAATCGCAGACGGCGATAAAGCTCTTGACGATAAGATCACCGCTCTGAATACAGCGCTTGATACCGCAAAGTCCGCGCTTGAAAAAGCAAACGCAGACAGCAAGGCAGAGCTTACCGCAAAGATCGAAACGGCAGATAAAGCTCTCGACGATGCAATAAAAGCGGTTCAGAAGAACCTTGACGATGCAAAAGCAGAGCTTAACAAGGCTATAGCAGACGGAGATAAGGCTCTTGACGATAAGATCACCGCTCTGAATACAGCTCTTGATACCGCAAAGTCCGCGCTTGAAAAAGCAGACGCAGACAGCAGAGCAGAGCTCACCGCAAAGATAGATTCTGCAAACGCAGAGCTTGACGCGGCTATAAAGAAGCTTACTTCCGAGCTTGCAGACGCAAAGTCAAGCCTTGAAGCTAAGGATGCGGAAATAGAGGAAAAACTTGACACGGCGATAATAGCTATATCTTCCGCGGCAGGCATCGGCATCAGCGGAAACGTCGCGCTTCTCGTATGGATCATTCTTCTCAAGCGTAAGAGAAGTCTCCTGTAAGACAAAACGGCGTAACTCAAACGGCTGAAACAACTGAATCAAAACGAGCCCGACATAACCGTCGGGCTCGTTTCAGCTGCGCGGGCTGAAATAAAAAAGGGGGATTTAAATATTCACAAAAATATGGTATACTTTATAAGTATCATGCTTTGCCGTATCTTGATCAAGACCGTGCTATAATAATAAAAAACGCAAGGTGGAGGGTATATGAACAATGACGGAAAGAGCAAAAAATAACCGTAATATATTGACAACAACAGGGAAAAAGATTATAATGTAATCAAGAATAAACAGATAGGAGAAAAAAGAAATGTTAAAAGTCGGATTCTCTAGATTAGATGTAACTCCGCCGCTTGGCGCAGATCTTTCGGGATATTTTTTCCGCAGAGAAGCAAAGGGCATCCGCGATCCGCTGTATCTGAATACGGTCGCGATTAAGAGCGGAGAAGAGACGCTTATTCTGATGGCGATAGACTATATCGGTATTGAGCTTTCGCATAACATAAAGATCCGTAAGCTGATCTCGGAAAAGACGGCTGTTCCGGAGGATCATATCCTGATCGCGGCTCTCCATCAACACACTTCACCTTGTCTTGCCGATCCCGAAAATAAACCGACGGCGCTCCGTGATAACGTGTTTATAAACGTTCTGTACCGTAAATTTGCAGATGGTGCGAAAATTGCTATAGATGATATGAAAGAAGCCAAAATGAGTTCTGCTGAACTAAATGTAGCAGAGCCCATAGCCTTCGTCAGACGTTATTTTACAACCGACGGTAGCGTTCAGACCAATCCTTCAACTAAGAAATATACTCTCACGAAGAGATGCGCTGAAGCTGATAACACCATGCGCTTGCTTCGTTTCAGCAGAGAAAACGCCGATGATATAGCTTTGATCAATTTCTCGACACACCCTGACGTTATCGGCGGAGAGCACTTTTCTGCAGACTGGCCGGGATTTACGAGAAGATACGTAGAGGAAGACATCCGCGGCGTTTCAGCAATATTCTTTACGGGATGCCAGGGAGACAGTAACCATATAGACTATTTCAAGCCTCAGACGGAGCGTATCAAAAATAATAACGGCTACGATCATTCAAAATATATGGGACGCATCGTCGCAGACGCGGTAAAGAAAGCCTGGGAGCAGACGAGGGAAGAGAAGGATCAAGGAGTTTTTGCAGAAAACGTGCTGATATACAATAAGACCAACCTCGAAGGCATAGATGAATACGAGCGGTATAAGTCTTGGTATGAGGATTACGAGTCGGGAAGACTATCGTATTCTCCGCACATAACCGAGCTCGCCTATGCGAGCCGTATAGTACGTCTCCGTACCGCGCCGGTGTTCCATCCCGTTCCCCTCACGGTAATGGGAGTTGGAAGCGTAGTGTTCGTAGGCTTTGGCGGCGAGGCGTTTACAGCGTACGGAGCCGCTATGCGCGCTCTTGCGCCGGATAAGTTCGTTCTTTGCTCCGTGTGCTCAAACGGATATCAAGGTTATTTCCCCACCGAAGAGGCGTTTGCGCAGGGTGGCTACGAAGCAAAGAGCTCACTGTTTACGCCTACGCTTGAAAAAGAGATAGTGGAAAAAGCAAGGGATATACTGCAAAAGTTTGGTAAGTAATATTAAAGAGAAAAAGCAAGCAGAGGTAGCGTAATAGAGAAAGCCTCGGCAGGGAGTTTCCTTGCCGAGGTTGAATTTTATTCTCTTGTGAATACATACCAATACACTCTGCCGCCGCCAAACGAGTAATCTCCGGTTTTCCACTCTCTAAATAAATACTCCTTACCATCGATCATTACAATCTCATATGCAGATGCTGTATTTTCTCGTTTATTCAAAACAAGTCCCTTTGTCCATACAGAAGTGACACTGTTTGTTGCTTTTTTTGTGGTTATTACATATACACCGTTATTCTTGAACTCTGCTGACAAAACGAATAAGTCATCTACGGGCCAATTCTGTTTTTTAACATCAAAATCTTCTCTATTTATTAGAAAATCCCGCACTTTCCAAACGCCGAGAACATTTTCGTCAGTAATAAACGGATAATCAATATTATCACATCTTCGAAGTTCCTCTTGAGATGCATAGTGCTTATCCTCTACTTGTTCATATACCCATATCTCCGGATTGTCAAAAAATCCTTCACCGCCTCCATCGCAATAATCGTACATTTCAAGAAACAATAGTTTGTGATTTCCATTGTTCTCTATTGTATATTTATTGACATAAATAGAGTTAGTCTTCGATGCATATGTGAAGAGTTGTCCCTTTGTCCAGCCACTGACCGCCCAATAGGATTTGCCTCCATCAATGAAATATAGTTCGTTTAACCAAGCCAAGTGGTTGCATTTTTGTTTTCCGTATATAAAATGTTCACGAGTGGGAAGAATGTCTATCATTTTCCATTTGCCGCACACTTCGGGATCATCAACGAAAGGAATAACGTCATCGCTAATATAAAGGCTCTTTTTTGTACGTTCACATACGGGTACTTTTAACT
>SVSY01000133.1 GCA_015064065.1 Oscillospiraceae bacterium | reverse complement strand
CTTTCGATAAGCGTTCCGGGTGTACCACGCGTATCACCTCGCGCTTGACAAGTCCCTTTGCAAGAGCAGGGTCCTCGGTCTGCTCGCATATAGCGACCTTATATCCCTTGGAAACGAGCGTGCCTATGTAACCCTCGGAGCTGTGGAAAGGAACGCCGCACATAGGCGCTCTTTCAGCCTCGCCGCAATCTCTTCCCGTAAGCGTGAGCTCAAGCTCGCGCGAGGCAAGTATCGCATCGTCGAAAAACATTTCATAAAAATCGCCGAGTCTGTAAAACAGTATATGATCCTTATACTGATTTTTTATTTCAAAATACTGCTCCATCATTGGAGTCATGGTATTTTCCTCCGTTTATAAAGATTTACGGTTACGCTTAGTGCGAGCAGCCTCCGCCGCAGGTAGAACAATCGTGCGTGCAGGAAGGAAGCTCTCCCGTTATCTCAAAGGTAATAGTATTATTTACTGCGTTCATAAGCTCGTTTACTTCTGCCTGAGCATCGTTGAGTTCAATGAAAACGGGATGGCTCATAACCGCATCATAAAGCTCGTTTATGCGCTTCTGTATAACGTCGATAAACATCGTATCTCTTTCTTCCCGAGTTATCTCGACCTGAAGTGCCTTCTGCTGAACCTCATACTCAACGAGCATCTTCTGAAGATCGGGCTCGTTCTCGTATTTCTTCTTAGCATTCTCAAGTCTCACAAGCTTTTCATCTTTTTTGAGAGCTTTTCCAAGCTCTGCTGCAAGTTCAAAAATAGTCATTTCTTTATCCTCTTTCATTTTATTTTCTGATTATCTTTCCCGAAAGAGCGAAGGTGTCGCCCTTTTCTATATTTACGTCGACGAACTGTCCGATGTCATCAAGCTCTCCGTCAAAGAAAACTATCTTTCCGCCGTCGGTCCGTCCGCTGAATACGTCTTTATTATTCTTGCTCGGTCCGTCGCAAAGCACCCTAAGCGTCTTTCCGACAAGCACTTGATTGGAAGCAAGCGAGATAGAGTCCTGAAGCTTCAACAAGCGGTCAAAGCGTTCGCCCTTTACCTCCTTGGATATCTGCTCTTCCATCTCGGCGGCGGGAGTTCCGCGCCTTGGCGAGTATTGGAAGGAATATACCATATCAAATCTTGCGCGGCTGAGTGCTTCAAGAGTCTTTTCAAAGTCCTCTTCGGTCTCGCCCGGAAATCCGACTATGATATCAGACGAGAGCGTTACGTCGGGCATCTTTTCTCGAATGTAGTCAAGAGTTGATATATATTTTTCAAAATCGTACTTTCTGTTCATCGCTTTGAGCACGCTGTCGCTTCCCGATTGAAGCGGAAGATGAAAATGCCTTGCCACGTGCTTTGAAGACGACATAACGTCGATAAGCTTACGCGTCGCGTCCTTCGGGTGACTCGTCATAAAGTGTATCGTGTAGTCGCCCTCTATCGCGTCAAGCTGTTCGAGAAGATCGGCAAAATCGTAATCAAATCCGCTGTCCTTTCCGTAGGAATTGACGTTCTGACCTAAAAGCGTGATATCCTTGTATCCCTTTTGTACGAGCTCACTGAATTCTGCAATAACGTCTTCTTTGCGGCGGCTTCTCTCTCTTCCGCGAACGTAAGGAACTATGCAATATGAGCAGAAATTGTTACAGCCGTACATAACGCTGACCCACGCACGATAGCTGCTTTCGCGACATACAGGTAAGCCTTCGGCAACCTTATATTCTGCATTATCGGGATCAAATATACGCTTTCCGCCCTCACTTCTGCTCCATATATGCTCGGGCATACGGTATATCAGTGAAGGTCCGAAAAGTATATCAACGTAAGGGTATCTCATTTTGATATCCTTAACTCTGTGCTCTTGAACCACCATACAACCGCAGATAACGATAATAAGATCGGGATTGCGGCTCTTTACGTGTTTATACTGACCGACAAGCGAAAGTGCTCTTTTTTCAGCGTGCTCACGTATAGCGCAGGTGTTTACCATTATGAGCGAGGCATCGTCGGGAGAGTCGCATTTTTCGTATCCCATTTCGATCGCCATTCCCATAAGACGCTCGCTGTCCGCTTCATTTTGCTGACAGCCGAGAGTCAGCGCAAATGCTTTGCGGCGGACTCCTTTATCTTCAAAATACGCATCGTTCAAAGCGCGTATTTTTGCCATATATTCTTTTTGTTTTTCTATCTCGTTTGGCGAGACCGACCTATCTATATTTACCATAAAATCCAATTTTTCCTTTTTTAGTTTAACAAAAGGTCAAAAATAGCCATATTAACTCATTATAAAGGATATTATAATATATTTTAGCGATTTTGTCAAGTGCGACCGTTGACATAAACGAAAAATTATTATATAATATTTGCGTATATTGATCAAAAAAATACCCGATATGGAGGACGATATGGCAGAAAGACCACACGATGAACACAGAAAAAGACTAAGAGCAAGAGTTCTCTCTGCGGGCGAAAGCTTTGAGGATCACGAGCTTCTCGAATTGCTACTGTTTTACGCTATTCCGAGAGTCAACACAAACGAAATTGCACACGAGCTTATAAAACGCTTCGGCTCTCTCAAAGGAGTCCTTGATGCAAGCTACTTATCTCTTCGCACGGTAGAGGGCATTGGCGACAATTCGGCTCTTTATCTTCGCGCGATCTCCGAGCTTCTTCTGCGCTACGAGCGCTCGTCAAACTACACGGACAACCCTCTTAGCTCAAACTATGCACTCGGAAGATATCTATGCTCGCTTTTCGTCGGAACCGAAAACGAGATCTCCTATCTGCTTCTTTTCGACAACTCCAAGAGACTTATACTTTGCGCAAAGATCAGCGAGGGCTATTCCTCGGTCAATACCGTATATCTGCGCAAAATAATAACTCTTGCACTTGAAAATAACGCCGCAGGAGTAATTCTTGCGCACAATCACCCTTCGGGAAAGGCCCTTCCGTCAGGCGAGGATATCGAGGTCACAAGCTGTCTGAAGGGTATGTACGAGAAGTTGGGAATACAGTTCATAGACCATTTCATAATAGCAAACGACGAGTGCCGTCCCATAATAAACTACAAAAAGACTATGCTTTTCAATTCCAATCCGTTGTTTGACGACGAGGCAGAGGAAGCAAAGAAAAATAAAGAAGCAGAAAAAGAGACCGTTTAAACGGTGTCTGCCATAGAGCAGTATACTCGAACTGACAGGAAAAGGACAGAGAGTGTTTTACATTCTCTGTCCTTTTTTTCTTGACAAGCACTGCATTTGTAGACACAAATGCCATATCAAATTGGAAGTGATATGCTGACCGTGTCAGCGCGATATTGTTGCAAGCAACAGTGATATTGCTCCGAGTTGCTTTGCAACTCTGTGGTCGCAGTGATATTATATTCGCCTCCCAAGCTCGCGTAGCGAATATCACTCGGCGATAGCCGAATACCA
>SVSY01000021.1 GCA_015064065.1 Oscillospiraceae bacterium | reverse complement strand
CAGGCGGCACGGAGGCTCAGGACTGGGCACAGATGCTCTACCGTATGATAACCCGTTGGGCAGAGCGCAAGGGCTACAAATACAAGCTCCTTGATTGGCTTGACGGTGATGCCGCGGGAATCAAGAGCGCGACTATTATGGTCGAAGGCCTCAACGCATACGGCTATCTTAAGGCTGAAAACGGCGTTCACAGACTCGTCCGCGTGTCCCCCTTCGACGCGGCAGGCAGACGTCAGACCTCGTTTGCTTCTATCGAGGTAATGCCCGAATTCGACCAGCTCGATAAGGTCGAGATACGCGAAGAGGATATAGAAGTTACCGCACACCGTTCGAGCGGTGCGGGCGGTCAGCACATCAACAAGACAGACTCTGCTATCCGCATACTCCACAAGCCCACGGGTATCGTCGTCGGCTGTCAGACCGAGCGTTCACAGCTCCAGAACAAAGAGACCGCTATGAAGATGCTCAAGGCAAAGCTTATGGAGATCAAGCTCCGCGAGCGTCTTGACACTATCGAGGACATCAAGGGCAACAAGACAAACATCGAGTGGGGCGCACAGATCTGCTCCTACGTATTTATGCCCTACACTCTCGCTAAGGACACGAGAACAGGCTATGAGGACGGAAATATTACTGCCGTAATGGACGGCGAGATAGACGAGTTCATCAACGCTTACCTCAAAATGAACGCGAAATAATTTTCTTGACATTCCGTATTATTTGTGATAAAATAATACCAGAGGGTCGATGTAAATATTTCGCCTGTTAAAAACAAAAATCACGCACGGACAGGCAAAGCTTTTCTTTGTATGCCCGTGCGTCTTTATTTTCAAGGAGGTACGTATGAAAAAAAGCAGAATTTCTATCAGAGCCCTATTGATCTTATGCGCTGTTCTCCTCACCTCTGTATTATCATCTTGCGACGTTATGACCGAGGTCGAACAGCAACCGTCAAGCCCTTCAACAACGGCTGATCAAAGCTCGCTCAGCTCCGAGATATCTACCGACGAGCCTACCGAAGAGCCCACCGAGGAACCTACCGAAGAACCTACCGAAGAGCCTACCGAAGAGCCGAAGTACGATCCCGAATATCCCGATTGGATATTTGCGGGTATGCCCACGCTCGACGAATCGAAATTCGACAACCCTGAGTCGATCCATTACGTAACCGTAGAAGAAGGTATTACCGAGTTGCCCGCAAGCACTTTTTATAACAATAAAGATCTGCGCGGAGTCAAGCTCCCGAGCACGTTGACAAAGATAGGCGGCAGTGCTTTTTCGGGTTGCACCTCGCTCTCGACGGTAATAATTCCCGAAGGTGTTACCGAGATCGAATCGGGGGCATTTTGGGAGTGCAGTAAGCTTGAAACTCTCTATCTTCCCTCGACGCTCACTACATTCGGTAAAGACGTATTCGATGCCTGTGACGGACTCAAGCAGGTAGTCATTCCGGACAGCGTAACAGTTCTCAGCCAACATTTATTCTTCAACTGCAAATACCTTAATTCCATAGCACTCCCCGCATCTATAGAAAAGCTTGATAAATGTTGCTTTGCATACTGCATCAGACTTAAAAACATATACTTTTTGGGTACGGTAGAACAATGGAATAACGTTGAAAAGGTAGATCTTTGGGAAGACGGCACACGCGGGTTTACCGTAGTTTGCTCCGACGGGGTCGTGGAGTATTAAAAATTATAGCAAAGGGGCTGATTCATTCAGCGCGGCTAAAAAACACACATAAAAATGAAATTTGAAAGATATATCTCGAAAATTTCTACAAAAAAGCCGCTTTAACTATCATTTTTCAGATAGCAAAAGCGGCATTCGTTTTATTATTTATTCGTGTGTTTTTGTTCTGCGCTGAATGAATCAGCCCCTTTTAGTTTTCGATATCAACAAAGACTCTTTCCTTCGCCGAGCGTTTTGCCGCAAGGCAGAGCTCTGCGCTGAGTATTCCGTCTTTGAGGGTCGAATGAGAAACCTCTCTCCCCTCCATAACTCCTATAAAGTTTTTTGCAAGTATCTCGTCTCCGCCGTGGTGCGCGCCCGTGCTCTTAAAATCAAAGGTCTCCACGTCGCCGTCGGTATGGTGGAAAAGCTTTACCTGACCGCGATAAAAGTCAAATTCGATAGTTCCGAGATAACCCACTATTATCGCCCCGCGCCTTCCCGCGCAATTTCGAACGATAAAATCCTGTGTATATGAAATATGCATTCCATCGTCGTACATCACGAGCACCGAGCCGCTGTCTTGATTTCCCGTATCCACCGCAAAGCAACAGTAAGGACCGATAACGTAATTGTCGCCGTATGTCTTTACGTTCTGCGGACTTTCAGGGCAGGTCTGTGCCTCGGTGCAATCGGCACAAAGCATACCCGCGGGCTTATCGCCCTTGAATATCTGCTTTGACGACATAGCACACACCGAAACGGGTCTGCGTTCGCCGACGATATAATTAACGTAATCGAGGTCGTGCGTAGCCTTTTGCAAAAAAAGTCCGCCCGTCTCGTTCTCATCGCGATACCACTTATGATAATACCCTCTTGCATACGGCACGTTATTTATAGCCTGTACATGCTGTACCTTACCTATCCTTCCGCTGTCGATAAGCTCCTTAACGTAGCTGACAAGCACCGAATATCTGAGTGGGAAAGAAACGACTACCTTGTCGTTCATTCCCTCGATAGCTTTCAAACGAGCAAGATCCTCTTCTGTCGTGCAAACAGGCTTTTCAAGGAATGTCGGCAGACCGTATTTCGCGCAAAGAAGCATATATTCGGTATGCGAAGAGCATCGTGTTCCTATGCAAACACCGTCAAGGCTCTCGCTACTTAACATATCCTCGGCAGAGGAATAATATCTGACGTCGGTGTGTCCGTTTTTCTCTATAAAGCTCTTTTTCTCTGCACTCAAGTCATTATCTGCAACCGCAACAACTTTGAACTCCCCGACTTTTTTTGCTGTATTGAGCACGTCGTTTATTCTGTTCCCGTATCCGATAACCCCTATTTTAAGCATAATATCCTCCCAAAGCCTTCGCTTTTTAAATTGCAATTGAATTTTAACACACGCCCCCAAAAAAGTCAATAGCTAAACTCTAAAATTCCCCCCTCTTTTCAGCGTTGCAAAGACTTTCTCTCTTGACATAACGGTAAAATTATATTATAATATAATTTGAGAAATTATATATATACGAAAGTGAATTTTTGATATGCCCGAACTTTTATCCCCCGCGGGAAATTTTGAAAAGCTCAAGGCGGCGCTTCTATACGGAGCTGACGCCGTATATCTTGCAGGCACGCGCTTCGGTATGCGCTCTGCCGCAGACAATTTTAGTGACGACGAGCTTTACGATGCCGCAAAATACGTTCACGAGCGCGGCAAAAAGCTCTATCTTACGCTCAACACGATGCCCCACGCACACGAATACGCGCCTCTGCGCGAATTTCTCGAGCGCATCAAGGGCGCGGGCATCGACGCATATATAGTTGCCGACCTCGGAGTTATGTCTCTTCTGCGTCAGGTGATACCCGATGCCGAGATACACGTTTCCACGCAAGCGAGCATAGTCAGTCCCGAGGCGGCTCTGGCTTACGTCGCTCTCGGTGCAAAGCGCCTTGTTCTTGCGCGCGAGCTCACCCTCTCCGAGATAAAGGCTATCAAAGCCGCTCTGCCCGAGGGCATCGAACTCGAAGCCTTCGTTCACGGCTCTATGTGCGTCTCCTACAGCGGTAGATGTATGCTCTCCAACAGCCTTACGGGCAGAGATGCAAACCGCGGTGCTTGCGCTCAGCCTTGCAGATGGAATTATATCATCACTGAGGAAAAGCGCCCCGACCAACCCTATCCCATCGAGCAAAACGAGCTCGGCACGTTTATTATGTCCTCAAAGGATATGTGCACCGTCTCTATCATTCCCGAGCTTATTGAGGCGGGAATAGATTCCTTTAAGATAGAGGGCAGAATGAAGAGCGCGTATTATGCCGCCGTCGTGACCAACTCCTATCGTATGGCTATTGACGCGTATCTGAGCGATAAAGAAAATTACGTGTTCGACACGCGCATCATGCGCGAGCTTGAAAGCGTTTCGCACAGAGAATACTGCACAGGTTTTTATCTCGACGACCCTATGCAAGAGCCGCAGATGTCGACCATCAACGGCTATATACGAGAAAAGGCTTATTTTGCGACCGCTCTTGACAAAGACGAGCTCGCACTCCCCGAGGGTCTTGAAGCGATCAATGAAAACGGCGTGCTTGCTCCCTTTATACAGCGCAACAAGATAAAGCTCGGCGATTCTGCCGAAATGATATCGCCCTCAAAGCTCGGACGTGCATTTATCGTCACAGAGCTTTACAGCGAAAACGGCGAGCCTATCGACTCTGCTCCCCACCCCTCTCAAAAATTCTTCACCCGCGTGCCCTTCGAGGTCTGCGAGGGTGATATAATCCGCTCGGGAGAATAAAAGCTTTCTCACTCTCATAAGATTTGACTATGACATATCTTATGAGGTAACTATGCTTATACAGTATATAAAGGCTATTCTTCTCGGTATAGTCGAGGGAATAACAGAATGGCTTCCGATAAGCTCTACGGGACATCTTATATTGCTTGAGCCCTTACTTTCTTTAGGTCTTAGCGAAAAGATGCGCTCACTTTTCGACGTTGTCGTGCAGCTCGGCGCGGTCCTTGCCGTGCCCGTGGTCTACCGAAAAAAGCTATTTTCGCTCTCGTCGCAGACGCAAAAGCTATATATCAAGCTCATAATAGCTACTATCCCCGCATCTATCGCGGGACTTGCCGCCGACGTGCTGACGGAAAAGCTATTCGGCAGAGGACTTGACGAGCTTTTGTTCAGACCGATCGTAGTGGCGGCGGCGCTCATAATTTACGGTATCGTCTTCATAGCCGCCGAAAAATTGCCAAAAGAGGATAAACGTGCAAAAAGAAGAGATATATCATACGGCAGAGCCTTCGCGATAGGCTGTTTTCAAGCACTCGCTCTCGTGCCGGGAACTTCACGTTCGGGCGCGACCATTCTCGGTGCGCGCTTGCTCGGCACGGATAAAGAAGCCGCCGCCGAATTTTCCTTTTTTGCCGCTCTGCCCGTGATAAGCGCGGCAAGCGTGCTCGAGCTATCCGACCTTGCAAAAGAGGTATCGAGCGGTGCTCTTGCTCTGCCGAAAGAAGAGTTGAAGCTACTCGCCTGCGCTTTTATCACAGCGTTTGCGCTCTCTTTGGTAACGATAAGATTTCTGACCGATTTTATAAAACGTCACAGCTTTGCCCCATTCGGCATATACCGTATCCTGCTCGGACTTGCGGTGCTTGCCCTGCTATGCATCTGACGGAAAGGAATGGAAAAAATACTTGGAAAAGCTAAATATTCCCTACCCGATAGTAGTCGAGGGGAAATACGACCGTCTGCGGCTCCTTGCCGTCTGCAACGCGCAGATCATAACTACGGACGGATTTGGAATATTCAAAAAGAATGAAAAGCTTGCGCTCATACGCAAGCTCAGCACGATAAGCCCTATCATCCTTCTGACCGACAGCGACGGTGCGGGAAAGCTCATCCGCTCGCATCTCTGCTCGGCAATACCGAAGGACAGACTTATACAGCTCTACATACCCAAGATAGAGGGCAAGGAGAAAAGGAAATCTACCCCCTCCGCCGAGGGAACGCTTGGCGTTGAAGGAATGGAAAACGAGTTTCTCTTCTCGCTTCTCTCACCATATGAGGACGCTTCACGTATTGAGCGCGCAAAGGAAAATCCTCTCTCAAAAGCCAACTTTTACCGCGACGGCCTTTCGGGCAAGGATAACAGCGCGGCGGCGCGCGACGCGCTTGCTAAGAAATTGGAGCTCCCGAGCGGTATGAGCGCAAACGCGCTTCTTGCAGCGCTCAAGATGCTTATTACATACGAAGAATACGAACAGCTTATAAAGGAAATATATGAACAAGGAATTTGAAAGACAGGAGCTTCTATTTGGCAAAGAAGCTATGCAAAAGCTAAAAGAGGCGCGCGTTGCACTTTTTGGTGTGGGCGGTGTCGGCTCTTATGCCGCCGAGGCTCTCGCGCGCTCGGGTGTCGGATGCATCATGCTCGTCGATGACGACGCAGTCTCGCCGAGCAACATAAACCGACAGCTCTGCGCGCTTCACAGCACGGTAGGTCGCCCCAAGGTCGACGTAGTAGCCGAGCGTTTGCTCGATATAAACCCGTCGCTTATCATCGAAAAAAGGCAGGAATTCGTACTGCCCGAAAACATAAACAGCTTCTCGCTCGACTCCTTCGACTATGTCATCGACGCTATCGACACGGTCAGTGCAAAGCTTGCCATCGCCGAAGTCTGCAACGCACACTCTGTCCCGCTCATAAGCTCTATGGGCACGGGAAACAAGCAAGACCCTACCGCGCTCAAGGTCACCGATATCACGAAGACCAACACCTGCCCTCTTGCGCGAGTTATGCGCCGAGAGCTCAAGAAGCGCGGCATCTCGCATCTTCGCGTGGTCTACTCGGAAGAGGAAGCTATGACCCCTCTTGAGCATATCACGACCGATAACGGAAAAACGGTCGTTGGAAGCCTTGCCTTCGTTCCGTCGGTCGCGGGACTTATAGCCGCGGGTGAGGCTGTAAAGCATCTTATCGCGAAAGGAGAGTGCGGAAATGGCTAAGCAAAAATGGAAGGGCGGCGCACTGCTCGCGCCCGTACCGCCCGCTATGGTGACCTGCGGAAATGATGCCGACGGCACGGCTAACATAATAACTGTCGCCTGGACGGGAATAATAAACACGGTTCCGCCAAAGACCTACGTTTCCATCCGTCCCTCGCGCCACTCCTACGCGCTCATACGCGAAAGCGGTGAGTTCGCGATAAATCTGACCTCGACCGACCTTGTGCGTGCGGCGGATTTTTGCGGAATATACACGGGAGCTAAGGTCGATAAGTTCGCAAAATGCGGACTTCATAAAGAGGAGGCGAGCGAGGTCTCCTGCCCGATCATCGAGGAGAGTCCGCTCTCGCTCGAATGCAGAGTTACCGACGTTATCGAGCTCGGCTCGCACCATATGTTTCTTGCCGATATCGTCGCCGTTGACGTTGACGAAAAGCTTTTGAACAACGAGGGTAAGCTCTGTCTTGAGAGAGGAAAGCTCGCCGCATTTTCGCACGGAGAATATTTTGCTCTGGGCGAGAAGATAGGTTATTTCGGCTTCTCGGTCAAGAAAAAGAAGAAAAAGCCGAAGCCAAAAAAACTAAAGTAGACTTACATTTGTGCAATACGACGAATTTTAATTATTTTCAAAAAGGTACTTGACAAGACTTCGCAGTAGTTTTCCACAGGATACATTTATTTTCAAGCTCCGAAACGGCTTGATTTTAAAGGTTTTCCACACTTTCCACAAAGTTTTCCACAGGGTTGGGGTTTTCCACAGTGGGCAAATGTGGAAAACTTCACCTCGATAAAGTTTGTCAAAAATCACAAAAAAACCATTTTATCCCAACCCCAAAAGCCGATATTTCAGCCGTTTTTAGAGCAAGACGCAAAAAATCTCGCTGTTTTTTCAAAAAAAGATTGTAATATCGCGCATAGAATGATATAATTATACTGTTATCTTCAGAGGTGTACGTGAGGTATATTATCAGCGATCGCGACAGCGGAAAAACGGTAAAGGAGCTATTGCTCTCGGATATAGGAATATCGGTCTCGTTTTTGCGCCATCTTAAATTTATGGAAAACGGAATACTGCTCAACGGTGAGCACGCGACGGTCCGACGTCAGCTCAAAGCGGGCGATATACTCGATATTGCCACCGAAGACGAAAAGCTCGGCTCACGCCTTACTCCAACAGAGATAGAACTTGAGATAATATACGAGGACAGCGCCTTAGTCGTTCCTTCAAAGCCCCCGAATATGCCGACGCACCCCTCGCACGACCATCACGGTGACACGCTTGCCGACGCGCTTGCGTACAGATACCGAAACGACCCCTATCCCTTCGTATTCCGCCCGATAAACCGCCTTGACAGAAATACGAGCGGTCTTACTCTTATCGCGCGCGACCGCATAAGCGCCGCAAAGCTTTCGGCATCTATGCGAAACGGAGAGATAAGAAAGCAATACGTAGCCATTCTCGACGGTGTTTTGCCGCAGGACGAGGGAATCATAGAGACGGGCATACGCAGGACTGCCGAAAGCATAATCGTTCGCGAGGTCTGCCCTATGGGAGAGGGTGACTACGCCCTGACGCGCTACAAGGTCCTCTATAAAAGCGAGCGGTACACGCTCGTGCTTGCGTCTCCCGAAACGGGAAGGACTCATCAGCTCCGCGTGCACTTTGCACATCTCGGCTGTGCAATACTCGGCGACGACGTCTACGGGCGCGAGTCGGATATAATTTCACGCCACGCTCTTCACGCGATGTCCTTATGCTTTTCGCACCCCGCCGATAGCCGCAAGCTCGATCTCTTCGCCCCTATGCCCGAGGATATGAAAAACGCAGTCGATATGCTTTTTGGGACAGGATCCAAAGAGCAGCTTGACTTGATCTGCAGATCTATATAAAACAAAGGAATTGCAAAAAAAATGGACGACAACACCAATATCAACGACACAAGTATCACCGAGGACACACAGGACGCGGTTACCCTACCCTCGCCCGAGTGCGAAGCAACACCGCCCGAACGCAAAAAGCTTCCGCTCGTGTGCAAGATAATATACGCTATCGCCGCACTCTGCGTTCTTCTTTATATCGCATTCGTGCTCTTCCCCGACTTTTCAGATTTCTTCAACTATAATATATCGCCGATAATTCGAGTCCCCCTTGCAAAGCTGACGGGTTGGATACCCTTCTCGCTCTCCGAGTTCATCGTTATCCTTCTCCCGCTCATCATAGGTGTGATAGTTTATTTCGGAGTCAAGCACTACTCTTCCTCTTGGCGTAACGTCGGAGTGTTCTGCCTTACCGTGCTATCGGTAGCGGCATACGTTTTCTCTACCTTTACGCTCGGATTTCTCCCTGCGTACCGCGGCTCTACGCTCGACGTAAAGATGGGGCTTAACAAGCAGCCCGTCAGCGCAGACGAGCTTTACGAGACGGCACAGATCGTCGTCGATAAGCTGGGAGGTCTTGTCTACAGCGTGGATTTCAAGGAAAAAGAGGATTTTTCGGTAATGCCCTACGGCTATTCCGAGCTCAACGACAAGCTTATCGAAGCCTACGACAAGGCAAGTGAGAAATACGATTTTATACAGTCTTTTGACAGCAGAGTAAAGCGCATCATGCTCAGCGAGCCGATGACCTATACTCACATAAGCGGCGTTTACACCTTTTTTACAGGTGAAGCAAATATAAACACCAATTTCCCCGACTATACTATCCCCTTCACCGCGGCGCACGAGCTCGCGCATCAAAGGGGTATCGCACGTGAGGACGAGGCTAATTTCGTTGCGTTCCTCGTATGCTCGGAGGCTGACGACGCATACATTCGTTACTCCGCCTACCTCAATCTTTTCGAATATCTCGCAGGACCGCTCAACAGTGCAAACCCTCAGTACTATTCGCTGATATACGCTCAGCTGCCTGAGAACTCCAAGCTTGAGATGAGCGCCTACTCCAAATTTTTCGACAAATACCGTGAAAATATTGCCGAAAAGGTATCCGACAAGGTCAACGACACCTTCCTCACCATAAACGGAACAGAGGGTGTCAAGAGCTATGGAATGGTCGTTGACCTCGCCGTAGCCTATTACAAAGACAAATAAATCTCGACTATAAAAAATTTCTATGGGAGGTCTATATGGAAAAGCTTATAATCCGCGGTTCTAACCGACTGTACGGCGACGTAAAAATAAGCGGAATGAAAAACTCCGCTCTCCCCGTTATTTTCGGCACTATTGCCGTCAACGACGTATGCACCATAAAAAATCTCCCCGATATAAGCGATATCGCTCTCGCACTTGAAACGCTTGAGATGATAGGCGCGACCGTGCGCTTTATAGACACCTCGACCGTCATCATCGATACTCGCGGCGTGCAGATGAAGAGCCCTCCGCTTGAGCACGTAAGCAAGATGCGCGCCTCTATCTATCTGCTCGGAGCTATGCTCGGACGATTTGGCAAAGCAGAGGTGGGATATCCCGGCGGCTGTGATTTCGGTCTGCGCCCGATAAATCTTCATATCAAGGGCTTTGAAGCGCTCGGTGCGAAGATAACCTTCTCCACAGCGGCAATGATAGAGGGCGAGACTCCCAACGGACTTGCCGGAAATATCGTATATTTCGACATCGCATCGGTCGGTGCTACCATAAACGTTATGCTTGCCGCCGCGCTTGCCAAGGGCACGACTGTCATAGAGAACGCCGCGCGTGAGCCGCACATTGTCGATATGGCTTGCTTTCTCAACGCCTGCGGAGCTAATATCTCGGGCGCGGGAACGAGTATGATACGCATAAAGGGCGTCGAACGTCTGCACGGCTGTACCTACGAGCTTGCCCCCGATATGATAGAAGCGGGAACCTATATGGTCGCCGCCGCCGCAACGGGCGGAAGCATATGTGTTCATAACGTAGTGCCCAAGCATATGGAATCTATCAGCGCAAAGCTTCGCGAAATAGGTATTCCCGTCGGGATAATGGGCAACACCATAACCGTCACGGGCACGGACTCCTTCAGAGGAACTGAGATAAGGACAAACCCCTACCCCGGTTTTCCCACCGATATGCACCCGCAGTTCAGCGCGCTCCTCGCGCTCTCCAAGGGTATGAGCACGGTTTCCGAAGGCATCTACAGCGGCAGGTTCAAATACGTCTCAGAGCTCAATAAAATGGGCGCGAATATAGAGGTCGTGGAAAACGCCGCGCTTATCAACGGAGTCGAAAAGCTCCACGGCGCAAGCGTTAAGGCTACCGACCTGCGCGCAGGCGCGTGTCTCGTTATCGCCGCGCTCGCCGCAGAGGGCATCACTACCATATCCAATATCGAATACATAGACCGCGGATATGAAAATCTCGTCGAAAAGCTCAGATCTCTCGGCGCGGATATAAGACGCGGGTGAGTTAGTTTGTGTTGGTATTTTCTCTTGTTCTTTTCTTGAAAGAAAAGAACCAAAAGAACTTCCTGCGAAGGAATTTCTTTTGGTAAGATAAGGGTTGGTTTGTGCAGTTTTAATGGCATAATGAGTAATTTTTCTAATGTAGTGTTCTCGGACAGCTCATCGCTACCGAGAACACTTTTTATTTTATTGTATTGCTCACATAAACATTGAAAGTTTTTGATTGACCTTTTTTCAAAAAGGTCACGGTTTCCAAAGGCAGAGCCTTGGTCGCTCGTCGCAACGAGCGAAACTTTCCTACGGCGTTTTCTTTTTGATAGCTTTTTCTTTTCCGCCTTTTGTGTGAAAAGAAAAAGCGGGCAAGAGGTTTTATGTAGCTTACAGATACACGACATTTTATACGGTCACGTTTCCCGTATTTTGAAAAAATGGTCACATTCCCTATATACTTTTTTAAAAAAATATGTTATACTGTATGCGTAAAATAGGAAAGGACGTCTGCAAAATGAAATTTATACATACCCACAAAATATCAAAATATCTGCACGGTACGTTTGCCGAGTTTTTCGGCAGTACTACATATGACGGTATATGGGTCGGTCGCGACAGCAATATTCCCAACGTTAACGGCATCAGACTTGACGTTATCGAAGGCATACGCGACTGTGGGCTTACTGTTTTTCGTTGGCCCGGAGGCTGTTGCGCCGAAAAGTATCACTGGCAGGATGGTGTTGGCACCGACCGCAAGCCGAGAATGCATTTTATCAAGGACAAAAATAACGGAATTTGGGATATGTCATTCGGAACCGATGAATTTATTGAGCTTTGCAGACTTTGCGACGTAGAGCCGATGCTCGTGGCAAACGTTGCTACGGGAACACCCGAGGAATTTCGCGCGTGGTTCGAATATTGCAACGGTCCTGCTGTAACCAAGTACGGCTCACAAAGAGCCGCCAACGGCCACCCCGAGCCATATAACGTCAGACTGTGGGGAATTGGAAATACCGACGAAAACGCGTGGAAGATGGCATACGAGCCGCATATATACGCAAGAGATTATCTTCGTTTCGTTACTGCTCTTGACGGAAACTTCAACGCATCGGCAGATAAAAAAGAAGCCGATAAATGCACTCTCGTAGGACTTGGCTTCAGTATCCGACACGGGCATCACGATTGGCCTGCAAAGGTGATGGATCTCGTTACCTGCAACGGTGAATTCAAGGGGCCCGATATGCTGTCGGTACACCATTATCTCGGTTCTATGAAGGACAAGAAATGCGGACCTGATGTCGAGTATACCGACCAAGAGTATTATTATCTCATCGACGCATTGCGCGAATATGAAAAGGATATAGAATTCCACAGACAGCTTATACGCGACCACGCATATCAAGGAGCACCTACATACCTTGCCATCGACGAATGGGGCGCGTGGCATGCAGAGGATACCGTTGAAACGGGCAGACACTCACGTCAGACAATGCGCGACGCTATTTTCGGCGCTATTGCTCTGCACATATTCTACAGAAATTGCGACGTCGTAAAAATGGCAAACCAGACTCAGCTTTGTAACCTCAATCAAAGCTTGTTTGACACGGACGGAAAGCATTTTGTAAGAACTGCTACCTATTGGGTAATGAAGCTTTTCAAGGAGCATATGGAGCAATATCTGCTTGAAGGCGCATTTGAAGCCGACAGCAGCGTTGATGCTCTTGCAAGTATAAGCGAGCAAGGAGACCGAGTCGTCATCACAGCGGCAAACAAGCATCTTCACTCAAGTGAAAAGCTTACGCTTTGCTCCGAGCTTTCCCATATGAGCGTAACGTCTGCTGATATTATCTATGCCGATGACGTAAGAGCCTACAATACTTACGATGCACCCTACAATATCTGTGCCAAACATTTTGACGGTGTTGACTTCCCCACCGTCACGCTTCCGCCACATTCGGTAATCAGATTGGTGTTTGAAAAGAAATAATAAGTAAAAAAGCTTGCGAGCTTTACGTCACAAGCTTTTTTATTATTCACACAAAACTTTAACGACCGCCTTGCGTACGGAACTCGGCTTACCGTCTGCGGCTATTGCGGGAGCGTGCGGCTCTTCGGGGAAGATCATCGCAAATTCGCCAGCCTTTACTCGCACTCTGTCGTATCTGTCGTTGAGTGCAAAAAGCATATAATCGCCGTCGGGGTCGTATTCCTTAGTGACCTCAAGCTCGTCGGCACTCTCAAAGCCGATGATCTCCTCACCTTCGAGAATAAGCTGGATATCTATATAGCGCTTGTGCGCTTCAAAGCAGCAAGCGTTCTCGATCTTCGACTGATAGGATTGAACGTTGATAAAGAGTCTGTCGCCGTCGACAACTATCCTTCCGTCCTCTGCACCGTCTCTCAATATCTTCTTCATCTGTGCGAATGCCTCATCAAAGGCAGGGTGCAGGGCCGCATACTTCTTCAGCTCGGGGCTGTTTATATTAGTTACTATCATTTTTTATCTCCTTAAAGTGTTACCGACTTATATTCCTCTCCCTCAAGCGTGCGGAAGGAAAAATTGCGGTCCTCGTAAAGTATATAGCTTTTCGGCGAATTCTCCTTTGGGATCGAGAGCGAGCCGGGATTGACGTAGACGTTCCCCTCTCCGAACTCTATCGCCACGGGAACGTGAGTATGTCCGTGCAAAAGAACGTCGCCCTTTGCAAGCGGCGGAAGCTTTTGCATATTGAAGTTATGTCCGTGAGTTGCGAATATACGCAATCCGTCAAACGAGAGGTAAGCATAATCGGCAAGTATCGGGAAATCGAGCACCATCTGATCGACCTCGCCGTCGCAGTTGCCGCGTACGCAAAGTATCTCATTTTTAAGTGGATTGAGCAGTTCAATGACCTTTTTGGGTGCATATCCCTCGGGCAGATCGTTGCGAGGTCCGTGGTAGAGTATATCTCCGAGCAGCACGAGCTTTTCAGCACCGCTGTCCTTGTATATATCAACGAGTCTTTGGCAGGTCACAGCGTCGCCGTGTATATCCGATGCAATAAGTATCTTAGCCATATTCACCTCATCTTACGGAACCGTTACCGTTTATAAGATATTTCTCGGTGGTCAGCGCGTAAAGTCCCATAGGTCCGCGAACGTGAAGCTTCTGCGTGGAAATTCCTATCTCCGCGCCAAAGCCGAACTCGCCGCCGTCGGTAAATCTTGTCGAGGCGTTAACGTAGACCGCCACCGAGTCTATCTCGCTCTGAAAACGCTCTGCACAACTCATATTTTCGGTCACTATAGCCTCGCTGTGACCCGTGCTGTAGCGGTTTATATGCTCAATTGCCTCGTCAAGCGTATCAACTACTTTAACTGCTACGATATAGTCGTCGTACTCGGTCTCAAAATCCTCGTCGGTAGCAAGAGATATTCCGTCAAGTATCGCACAGGTACGCTCACAGCCGCGGAAGTCCACCTTGTACTCGTCAAACGCAGACTTGAGAAGTGGCAAAAAGCTCTTTGCCAACGTAGAATGTACGAGCACGGTCTCGATAGCGTTGCAGACCGACGGTCGTGAGCATTTTGCGTTGACAGCGATCTTAAGTGCCTTATCAAGATCGGCGCTCTCGTCTACGTAAAGATGGCAGTTGCCTGCTCCCGTCTCGATAACGGGAACCTTGGAGTTTTCAACGCAGGCGCGTATAAGCCCCTTTCCGCCACGCGGAATGAGCACGTCAACGAGCCCTCTCATCGACATAAGCGCAGTTGCGCTCTCACGCGAGGTCGAGGTTATCAGCTCCACAGCAGAGCTGTCAAAGCCACACTCAGAAAGTGCCTGCTTTATTACGCGCACGAACTCTTTATTGGTGTTTATCGCCTCTTTTCCGCCTCTGAGAACGACTGCGTTGCCCGTCTTAAGACAGAGCGCGGCAGAGTCGACCGTCACGTTGGGGCGCGCCTCGTAGATAATTCCGACGACTCCGAGCGGAACGCGGACACGGCGGAGCGTGATCCCCGAGGGTCTGCTCCACACGTCGCCCTTCCCTATCGGGTCGTCGAGTGCGATAACACTGCCGAGCGAATCGGCAATTCCCTTTATTCTCGCATCGTTTATCATAAGTCTGTCGAGCATAGCCTTTGCAACGCCGTTTTCCTCGGCTTTCAGAAGATCCTCCGCGTTTGCCTTTATAATGCTCTCGCTGTTTTCCAAAAGCAACTCTGCTATGCGCGCAAGAAGAGCGTTCTTTTTAGTCTCTGACGCCAGAGCTATCGAGCGCGTCGCACGCTTGGCATTCTCGCAAAGAGCTCTTACTTCATTTTGAATATCCATTATATCTCTCCTATATCTTTTCGTATATCTTTTCTATCTCGCAAACGTAAAAGGTATGAAAATCCTTTTTTGCTCTGTAGGTCTCCATCACCGAGGGCTCAAGGAAACGATCCTCGCGCAGCTCGTCCTCGTAAAGCTTTTTGCAGACGAGTACCGTCTTTGCCTCTTTTATTGCGGGCACTCCGTCGCACTCAACGGTATGAAGTCCGCAAGCTGCAAGCTTGTCGGTATCTCTTCCGCTCTCTCTTCCGCAGAGCTTGAGAGCGTCGCGGTGCTCCTCACTCATAAATACTACACAAAATCTGTTCTGCTCACAAAGGAGCTTGTGCGTATGTCTCTGTGGGCGCACGAAGCAAACGCACACGTTCTTATTCCAGAGCACGCCCATCGTGCCCCAGCTTGCCGTCATAGCGTTGACTCTGTTTTGGTCCTTGTCGTAGGCGGTAATGAGCATCCAATCGTCACCTATCATTTTTTGAGCGTTATCAAGCTCTCGTGCATCTATTTCTCTAAAACCTTCCATATTGCCTCCTTTTACAGTAACTAATATATAATATAGCAAAAAAAAGCTTTTTCGTCAATCTTTTTTTGAAAATAAAGCCTCTTTTGAAGCAGAAAATTCGATATTGTAAAAAAATTAACGAAAAAATATAGACAAAAAGCTCAAAAAGTATTATAATATACTCTATCCGGCTTATTATGTCGAAGATTTAGTTATACACGGAAGGTGATCCCTATGCAAAACAATATCAAATTTATACGCAAGCTCCCAATTCCTATGGATCTCAAAGCAGAATTTCCGCTCAGACGCGAATACGCCGAAAAGAAAAAACTGCGTGACGCAGAGATAGCAGACGTATTTACGGGCAGATCGGACAAGCTCGTTCTCATTATCGGTCCTTGCTCGGCAGACCGAGAAGATGCGGTTCTTGATTATATCTCAAGACTTGCAAAGGTTCAGGAAAAGGTTGAAGATAAGATACTCATCATTCCGAGAATATACACAAACAAGCCCCGTACGACAGGCGACGGCTACAAGGGTATGGTACATCAGCCTAACCCCAATGCCGCCGAGGATATGCTCGAGGGCATAATCGCTATCCGACGTCTTCACACAAAAGCGATCGAGCAGACCGGCTTCTTCTGCGCCGACGAGATGCTCTACCCCGAAAATTACCGCTATCTCTCTGACCTTCTCGCTTACGTTGCAGTAGGCGCACGCTCGGTAGAAAACCAGCAGCACAGACTTACCGCAAGCGGAATAGATATCCCCGTAGGTATGAAGAACCCCACGGGCGGCGACATCTCGGTAATGCTCAATTCCATTACCGCCGCCCAGCACTCGCACACCTTCCTCTATCGCGGCTGGGAGTGCCAGTCAAGCGGTAACCCCCTCACTCACGCTATTATGCGCGGATACGTAAACAAGCACGGCGAGTCTCTCCCCAACTATCACTTTGAGGACCTCGCACATCTCTACGCCGAATACAGTGCGCGCAACCTCGCAAACCCCGCGCTCATCGTAGACGCTAACCACGCAAACTCGGGTAAGAAGTACCTCGAACAGAGCCGTATCTGCAAGGAAGTACTCCACTCCGCAAGACATTCCGCAGAGATAAAGAGCATACTCAAGGGCTTTATGATAGAAAGCTACATCGAAGACGGCTCGCAAAAGAACTGCGACGTATACGGAAAGTCTATCACAGACCCCTGTCTCGGTTGGGAAAAGACCGAAAGACTTATCTACGATCTTGCAGAGCTTGTATGATCGTAAAAAAATAAAACTATAAAGGAGCATCGTATGAAGATCCGTTTTTCCCTGCGCATTATCTCCCTGCTCTTAGCAGTACTCACTCTCTTCTCTTTAGCAGCTTGCTCTTCGGGCAAAAATACACAGACCGACACAAGCAAGCCGACAGAGTCCGAGAAGGCTACCGAAAAAGCCACGGACAGCACCGAAAAGAACGACCCCGACGAAGATAAAAAAGATGACAAAGAGGAAGACGAAGAAAAGGAGGAAGAAAGACTCCCCGAAGCTCCGGCGGCAGTATTCGGAACTCCCGTCCCTACGGTAAGATACTCCAATCCCGCTATTCCTGCAGACGTTGGCGAGACCGTCGACCTTTCAAAGTACGCTGTGGAATTCAAAGCAGGTGAGATCTCGCCGAACAGCTCTATTGTCTGGTCCTCTGAAGAAATATCGGTAAGCGACAGTAAGGTTACTCCGAACAAAAAGGGCATTTATAAGCTGACGGCGTCAAACACGGATCTCGAGCGACAGATATATCTCGTCGTCAAAGAGCCCACCGATGACGAATACGTTATCTATTACAACGATTTTGCCGATGACAGCTCGCTTGAGGATATCAGCCACGTATACGCAAGCAGTGCGGCAAGTCACTATATCGAGGGCGGCAAGCTCGTTCTCAAGGCATCGGTAAACGCGAACGACTCGATAAGAGTCATTCTCCCTGAATGGCTCTCTCAGTTTGGCAATTATTCGATAAGCACCAAGACTACGATAACCGAAAAGGCAAACGAGAGCAGATGGATGGCTCTGATGTACCGAGTTCAAAACTACAATACTCCCTACTATCAGCTCTGTATGCGTGCAAATACCAACGCGTCTAACGGCGTTGAGCTCGCGCACTACACCGCATCAAAATCCTGGGCATACCACGCAAAAACGGGATATACCTCTGCGTTTTCCCCAAGCTCTCTTTACGACGTTACTCTGTCGGTTACGGGCACTAAAGCCGAAGTATATATCAACGGCTCGCTCGTGTGCGACGGAAGCGGTATTGCCGAATATATGACAGGCGCTGTCGGTATCAACGTGAGCGGAAGCACGGCTGTGTTCGACGAAATAAAGGTGGCGCTCAATTTTGATGAAGATACGAACATCACCCTCGCACCAAGCGTTATTTCCAAAATAGACAGCGCCGAGGCACTAAGCACTGCTAAAAAGGCAGATATAGCTCTGCTCACTCTCGACGCTTACGGATACGTAAAGTCAGCCGACGGCTCAAAGCTCGGCACGGTGTCCGAGATACTTGCAAAGCTTCCGAGCAAGACAATTCCCGCATTTATCCTTCCCGCAATATCAAAGGATAATGCCGATACGCTCTTTAACGAATTGAAAAAGATCACCGACAGAGACGTTATGATAGTTTCAGACAATGCCGAAGATATAAGGCTTCTGCGCGACAAGTCTTCTGCTCTGCTCGGCGTGCTCGACGTCAGAAAAGCAGATCTGAGCGGCGGTCTTATTGAGGCTCGCTCCGCGGCAAACAGCGCAGGCGCACGCATCTGTCTGCTCCCGTCGGCTATGGCTACTCAGCAGAACACCGAGTTCTTGAACACTCTTAATATCTCGGTATGGTACGAAGCCGCCGACAACAGTGCGACCGAAGCCTTCAGACTCATAACCTCGGGAGCAAACGGTATAGTAAGTGCCGACCCCGAGCTCATCTCGCTCGCACTCTCGTCTACAGTATTCGCTCCTAACTCTATACTCCGCCCGATAGGCATCATCGGTCACCGCGGAATGCCCTCACAAGCACCCGAAAACACTATCAAGGGTTCAATACTTGCTGCAAAATACGGTGCTAATATCATTGAAAACGACATCTACATAACGACCGACGGTGTTCTCGTGGTAATGCACGACGGCACTATCGACCGAACCACCAACGGTGTAGGAAACGTTGAGAGTATGTCCTATGCACAGCTCTGTCAGTATCTCGTTGACGATGCTCCTGACAGCACGGGCAAGCTCGACGGAAGACTTGAAGATCCCCTGCCGATACCTACGCTCGAGGAGTACATCAAGACCTTCAAGGATACGGATACCTTTATATTTATCGAAATAAAATCCTCGAGCACCGACCGTCTCGTGCCCGCGCTCAAGGCGATGCTCGACAAATACGATTTCTACGATCAATGCAACGTTATCTGCTTCTCCGCAGGTACGCTCAAGGCAGTAAAGCGCACTATGCCCGAGCTCTCGGTCGGCTATCTCTGCTCGACGAGTAATATTTCCGAGATACTCACGTCAACGTCAAATTACGAGTCCTCCTTCAATCCCTCCTATGCTTACGCATACTACTCTGTCGTATCGACTCTCGCGACAAGAGGCATCTTCACTTGGCCCTGGACGGTAAACGATCAGAATGCCTTTGACACGCTATATCTTTCGGGCGTTGCAGGCATAACCACCAATTACCCCAACTTTGCCAAGGACTATATCAAGCGTCTGTACACCGATAAGAGCGAATACACCTTTGCTCTTTCCTCGGGAGCTGACGTAGAACTCACGACAGAGCTTTACGGTGCAGACTTAACCTCCGACAGCTTTGAAAACGTGACGAAGAAGACCACCAAAGCAGAAATGCTCATAATAGCAGGCAACGAGTCTCTCAAATTTGACGGCAATCGCATAACCGCCGCCGAAGCAGGCATCGCAGACGTCATTTTCAGAGTTTCCTTCAAGCTTACAAACGGCGCGACGGCTTACGTTTACACTCAGCCGATACGCATTGACGTTCAATAAGGTCAATCCTACAAAAAACCGCTTTGCTATCAAAAATGGTAGCAAAGCGGTTTTTAATTATTTATCGTGTTTTCGTTCGGTGCTGAACGGGTCAGCGCATTTTAAGTTTATCAGCAACCGCAGCAGCAGAACACTATTATAAGTGCAATAATGATCCACCAGATGTTGTTGTCGCCGAAAAGATTGCAAAGACAGTTATTCATAACAGATCCTCCGATTAAGTTTAGGGGGCGTTGCCCTCTCGATATCATAATATGGCGAAGGACCTTTTTGTGTGATAACTTTATATAGTGTCAGCGAAATCTACGGGCTTGCCTGCCGCGTCGGACTCAAATGCCGCTTCCATTACCTTCATAACTCTCATAAGCTCCTTGTGAGTTACGATCTGCTCAGCCTTGCCGTCAACAGCGAGGCAGTAGTTGCGGTAGAAATCGTGAACGTCGGGCTTAGGAGAAGGAATAACGTACTCGGTGATGGTATCCTTGTTTCTGGGTGCCATGGTCTTTGTAAGACCTGCCGCTGTAACTACGGGAACAACGTCCTTGTCCTCCCAGTTCTTGCAGCAAACGACCTCACAGTCCTTGCCCCAACCGCGAATGATAGCGGTACCGTTGCTACCGTTCATATAATGTCTGGGCAGAGAGATAAAGTGAGAAGTTCCGACCTCAACTCTTGCAACGAGGCCTTCCTCAAAGTAGATATCAAGCTTAAATCCGTCGTCTACCTCGTAATTGGTGATATGGTCGAATACGCAGTAGATGCGCTCGATCTTGCGCTCTTTAGTGATCTGAAGTATCTGGTCGATAAGGTGTACTCCCCAGTCGAGCATCATTCCGCCGCCGTGTTCCTTCTTTCCTCTCCAGTCACCGGGAATACCGTGAGAGCCCTGAACTCTCGACTCTATAGCAAATACGTCGCCGAGGTCTCCCGACTCGTATACCTGCTTCATCATCAGAAAATCAGCATCCCATCTTCTGTTCTGGTGTGTGGTAAAGAGCTTACCCGTGCGCTCGGATGCCGCGATTATATTTGCGAGCTCCTCGCTGCTAAGACATACGGGCTTCTCGGAAATAACGTTCTTTCCTGCTTCAAGAGCCGCGATAGAAAGGGGCATATGAAGCTCGTTAGGTACTGCGATAGTAACTATGTCTACCTTCTCATCAGCAAGAACGTCCTCAAAGGATGTATAAACGTGTATATTTTCGTCACGAGCCGCCTGACGTCTGTCTTCCTTGATATCCCAGATACCGCAAAGCTCTGCAACGTCACTGTTAAGAAGCTTGTTCTTGTGCCAGCTGCCCATTCCACCAAAGCCAACTATAGCTACGCCTTTTTTGTTTCCAACCATGTCAAATTCCTTTCACTGTAAAACAGTATACTCAATGAAATTTTCTTTTTTGGCGATTGCTTTGCAACCGCTTCCCTATGACAATATTTTGCCACCTTTTGTCTCATATGTCAAGTAAATATATGCAAATGAGCAATATTTGTCTACTTTTTGCATCACTCTGACCACTCTGTATGCGCGAAAATATTATACGCTATTCTCCTTTTCCAAGAGATACGTCAGCATATATCGGAATATGGTCAGAGCCCAGCTCTATTCCGTCGTGAATGACTGCGCTGTAGAGCTTTACGTCGACGTTTTCATTGACAAATATGTGGTCGATACAGCATGTTCCCTTGCATTCAACCGGCTTTTTGAACCAATTCGTCACGTAGTTGTTAAGTATCTGCTCTGCCTTGTCCTTGACATTTTCAACTTTGAGAGTGTCCTTCAGTGTAACGTACTCCGCCTGATTTTCGTAGGTATTGAAGTCGCCCGTCAGGAGTATCGGCAGATCCTTGTATTTTTCCATCTCTGCGCTCTCGATCTCCATGATCGCCTTCATATGCTCTGCGTATGGTTTTTGACTTTGCGGAGCAGGATGTGTATTGATGACAACAAACCGTTCTCCGCTCGCAAGCGTTTCAAAAACCGCGACAGATACCACGCGTATATCGGATTTTGGATCTATATCTATTATATAAGAATCTACGAGATCAAGAGTTGAGGAATTGTAAAGAAATCCCGTCATTATATACTTGCCGTCGCTTGAGTTACAGCATTGCTTGTAGATTCCCGACTTGACCAAGTACTTGTCGAAATGTCTCTGCCAATCGTAAGCCGCCTCCTGCACGCCTATGACGTCCGGACGGTAATAGAGCGCAAGATCGATAAATGAATCAATTCTTGATTCGACCTTGTTGAGCTCCCCCCGCGATGCATCGCCCCACGCGGGGTTAAGCACGTTGTATGACATAACGCGCACATCAGCACCGTCGGCAAGCTCGCTCGGATTTGTCGTTATCATTTTTTTGCTGATATAATTCCTTGCATCAAGGTCCAACAGCTTCGGACCGTAATCGGCATCAATTATATAGTTCGCCAGCTTAGCAACGCTGACTCCCATTGACGCGCTCTCTCCGCCGATAAGAAATACCTTGCTGTTCGCAATGATAACTGCAGACCTGTAATCTTTAAAAGCATTTTCACCTTCAAAGTAAGACCCTACCGCCTTTGTGGAACGGTTGGTATTGCCTATAACTATCTCGTGCTCTGTAGCAGGCTCAGCGTCGCTGACAGCCTCCAATCTGACCTTGGCACGATCAAATATCATATCTTGCAAAAGCGGAACCGTTTCGTTAACTATATAATCATCGGCTTCGGCTGAGTAAACTATCTTGTACGCAGAAATCGACGTCGCCTCCTTTTGATGCTTGTCGCTCGGCGCGACCGAACCGATAGACCACGTGTCATTCTGCTTTACTATCGACGTCGCAATGAATTCATCCACAGCTTTTTCCAAATTTTCCAGCGTATAAGCGGCAAGGACTGCATTGTTGCCGTCAACCGCTACAGCATACTGATCAAGCGTGATAGCTTTGTACGCCTCACAAGAGACAGAGCTTCCCTCTGCATATCCCACAACTATCTGCGAGCCCTTGTTGTCAGCCTCGTAGACGATCTGAAGCTCAAGTCCCGTCGCATCCTTTATTGCCTTAGCTATTTTTGCAGAGGCAGAAGATATTTCGGGCGCCCATTGTCTCGTGCAGAATATCTCGACACTTTCATCAAGCTTCATATAGGCTCTGCTTTCATCGGGAACAACCACATCCTCGGTAGTCGCCGTATCGTTATCTGCCTTTTCCGTCTCTTCCTTATTGCAAGATGCAAGCGTCAATACAAGAGCAAGCGCAAAAAGCGCGACTAATATTTTTGAGAAAAAATATTGCTTCATACTTTGCCTCCTTTATATATTTATCAATAAAATTATAGCATACATGATCTTCTCTGTCAACAAATATTCGAGCAAATAAGCCGTATTTGAAGCAAAATGCTTCAAATACTATTAAACTTAGCTTTCCCACGGAAAAATCAGAAAAAGTAATGCTAAAACAAATTTATTTTTCAAAAGCTCTTGAGAAATTTGTAAAAATATTATATAATATAGGGTGAGAAATTTTAAATTACACGGAGAAAAAGATGTCATATAGCGAAAAGCAAAGTAAGATCAGAAATTTTTCTATAATAGCTCATATCGACCACGGAAAGTCGACTCTTGCAGATAGAATACTTGAAGCTACCGATGCCGTCTCAAAGCGCGAGATGGAAGAACAGCTTCTCGACAATATGGACCTCGAGCGCGAAAGAGGTATCACGATAAAGGCGCGCGCCGTAAGAATGAGCTACACCGCTCCCGACGGCGAGGTCTACCAATTCAACCTCATCGATACCCCCGGTCACGTCGACTTCAACTATGAGGTGTCGCGCTCGCTCAATGCCTGCGACGGTGCTCTGCTCGTTGTAGACTCAACACAGGGAATCGAGGCGCAGACGCTTGCAAACGCGTATCTTGCGGTCGATGCTAACCTTGAGATAATCCCCGTAATAAACAAGATAGACCTCCCCTCTGCCGACATAGAGCGCGTAAGAGGCGAGATAGAGGACATTATAGGCATTCCCGCGGAGGACTGCCCCGCTGTTTCGGCAAAAACGGGCCTTAATATAGAGCAGGTGCTCGAAGCCGCTGTCAACGGTATCCCCGCGCCCAAGGGAGATATCGATGCGCCCCTCAAGGCTCTTATATTCGACTCCTACTACGACAGCTATCTAGGAGTCGTTGTAAACGTGCGTATATTCGACGGTCAGGTCAAGAGCGGAGACAAGATAAAGCTTATGAGTAACGACGCCACATTTGATGTCGTTGACGTCGGATATATGACAGCATTCGGTCTGCAAAAGTGCGAAACGCTCTCTGCGGGCGAGGTTGGATATATCACCGCTTCTATCAAGAGTGTCGGCGAGACGAGAGTCGGCGATACCGTAACTCTCGCGGATACTCCCACCGATGAGGCTCTCCCCGGCTTTAAGGCAGTTCAGCCTATGGTATACGCAGGTATATACCCCGCAGACGGCGCAAAGTACGGCGACCTCCGCGATGCGCTTGAGAAGCTTCAGCTCAACGACGCGGCGCTCGTGTTCGAACCCGAGACGTCAATTGCTCTCGGCTTCGGCTTCAGATGCGGATTTCTCGGTCTTTTGCATATGGAGATAATCGAGGAGCGACTTGAGAGAGAGTTCAATCTCGACCTCATCACCACCGCTCCCTCGGTTATTTACGAGATAAAGCGCAAGAACGGCGAGATCGTTCGAATAGACAACCCCTCGAACTTCCCCACATCCGATGAGATAGAGATCGCATACGAGCCTATCGTAAGAGCGAATATCATAACTCCCACCGAGTATGTCGGCGGACTTATGGATCTTTGTCAGGACAGACGAGGAAATTTCCTCGACATGAAATATATCGACACGGCAAGAGTCGAGCTTCACTACGACCTGCCGCTCAACGAGATAATCTACGACTTTTTCGACGCGCTCAAGAGCCGTTCACGCGGATACGCATCGCTCGACTACGAGCTTGGCGACTACGTACCGAGTAAGCTCGTAAAACTCGACTTCTTGCTCAACGGCGAGCAGGTCGACGCACTCTCCTTTATAGTTCACGAGGAAAAGGCGTATGGCAGAGCGAGAAGAATTGCCGAGCGTCTTAAGGATAATATTCCGCGCCAGCTCTTCGAGGTGCCGATACAGGCAGCTATAGGCTCGAAGATAATCGCGCGCGAGACCGTCAAGGCTATGCGTAAGGACGTCCTCGCAAAGTGCTACGGCGGCGACATTACCCGAAAGAAGAAGCTGCTTGAAAAGCAGAAAGAGGGTAAAAAGAAGATGCGTCAGCTCGGCTCGGTTCAGGTCTCCCCCGAGGCATTTATGGCTGTGCTTAAGCTTGACGATGATAATTGAGATTGCTAATAATTTATGTTTTTCTGTTCTTTTCTTTCGAGAAAAGAACCAAAAGAACTTCTTGCGAAAAGAATTTCTTTTGGAACATAAGGGTTGGTTTATAAGGACTAAACTTGTTACAAAGTAATTTTTCTAATGTAGTGTTCTCGGACAGCTCATCGCTACCGAGAACACTATTTATTTTATTATATATGTTTGCTTTTAAAATAAAAATTAAAAGCTTTCTCGGTAGCGATGAGCTGTCCGAGAAAGCTTCCTTAGAAAAACTACTTGCTATGAAATTTTATCAGCACAAACCAAACTTGAATTAAAATTATTTCATTCAAGTTCTTTGGCGCCACCTTTCTCCGAAAGAAAGGTGGCAAAAAAGCAATACACAAACTAACTACCCAAAAAACTCTTCAAGCTCGCGTATGTAGCCGTCTACGTCGGCGGGCAAGCAAAGACCGTGGTCAGCGCCCTTAACTATCACAAGGCGCTTTTTTTGCGATATACACGCATTGAAGTTCTGCTCGCTCATATAGCAAGGCACGTACCCGTCAACGTCGCCGTGAAAGAAAATTATAGGCAGAGAGCAGCGCGTCATCGCGTCTATAGGCGAACGCTTATCGGGATCGAAATGCCCGAAGAGTATCGCGCCGAGGCGCGCAAAGGGATAGAGAAGATCGGGCGGGAGCTTCATATCCTTCATAACCTTTTTAACTATAGCCTCGGTAGAGGTATATCCGCAATCGGCTACGACACCGACCACGTTTTGAGGCAAAGGCTCACCCGACGCCATCATCACGGTCGACGCGCCCATCGAGATACCGCCGATAAATATTTTCGCATCGGGGTCTATCTCCTTTATAACGAGATCTATCCAATCAAGGCAGTCAAGGCACTCCTTGACTCCAAAGGTTATAACTCTTCCCTCACTCCTGCCGCTCGCTCTGTGATCGACGACAAGCACGTTGTGACCGAGTCTGCGACATCTGTATATACCGCCGCTGAGATCGCGCAACGCACTTCCTTTATAGCCGTGAAAGAGTATCTCTACCGTCGCGCCCTTATTGAATTCATAATAATTTCCATAAAGCTTTAATCCGTCACGCGAGGTATATACAGAT
>SVSY01000020.1 GCA_015064065.1 Oscillospiraceae bacterium | reverse complement strand
TGTTATTGATAGCAGGGGCGGTTTTTACGTTTTCTATTTACAAATCAAAGTTGATATGGTATAATTATACTGTACCGATAAAATTCGGTAACGAACTTTTTGGAACGGTTGATATGAAAAAAGTGACTTTAAAGGCGCTTTCGTGTGCTTTGGCACTCGTAGTCGTGCTTTTGTGCTTGACTACGGCAATAGCGGCGCAGGAAGGCGAGATACCTAAAATAACTCACGTGAAGGGAAGAAACGCTGTTTCCGACTCTTATGCTGCGGGTAAATATTATAACCGTCTCATCTCGCTTCCGTACGTTCAGGATAACGTGACAGATCTTATAGCCGTTGCGTGCTCACAGCTTGGATATATGGAGGGAGACGATGAAGAGGGCTTTTCGGGCGAGACGGCGGGAAGCGATAATTACACCGAGTTTAACTACAATATGGGTGATTTCGGTGTTGGATACGGCTCGGGAGACTACGATTGGTGCGCTTCCTTCGTTTCTTATTGCCTGTTGCAGTCGCGCTGTACCGCACAGAGCAGTATGAGTGATTGGTGCAGAAATCACGTAGCTGATGAGACGGATGACAAATACGACCCGAATTTTGCGAATTACGTATGGCGCGAGGTCGGCTGTCAGCGTTGGGCGGACAATCTTATTTCCGCGGGATACTACCGTGCGTCTGCGGCAAACGGCGGTGATTATGAGCCGAAGGCGGGCGATCTTATCTTCTTCCGTTGGTCGCCTGAAAAGAGAATAGGACATATCGGTATCGTCGTGTATTCTGACGGTGAGAAGGTATATACCGTCGAGGGCAACACGAGCGGCGGAAGCACTATGGTCGCTAATGGCGGCGGAGTTTATTTCAAGAGCTATGAGCTTGATTATTCATGCATCGACGGTTACGGAGCTTTGCCGTACGCGCAAAACGACGGAGCGGAGAAGATAGATTATTCGGGAAATAACGCTACGGCGGGACTTTACGTTACGACCGCGGATAAATTCTTATACTCAAAGGCATCCGTAGAGTCGGAGAGTATCACTATTCCTGCGTATACTGTCGTAAAGGTGGTCGAGGTCGTGGAAGAGGGAATAGGCGGTATGCTCCGCGCTGTTTGCGAGATAAACGGGGAGACTGTTCAGGGGTACGTCGTTAACAGCAAGAGCGAGCGTATAGTTCAGATATCGAACGTAATTCCCGAGCCTGTGCCCGAGTCCTTCCTGCCTTTTGATAAGACCGACGGATACGTGGACGGAAAAATTGAGGGTTACACTCTTAACGGTGAGAGTATAGACAAGTCAAGTGCTGTAGAAATTACGGGTATAGGACGAATAGTTCTCGGCGCAACGCTCGATTTTGAGAAGGATATTCTGCGTTGCGGATATTTTCTCGACGGTAAGCGCACCTCTATAGAATGGGTGGATGGCTGTGTAAGCAGTGCTGAGAACGGCGCTCAAAAATGCGATATATGGGCGGATATGTACGGACTTGCGGAAGGCACGCATACGATAACCTTTGTAGTTGAGCTTGAAAATAAGGTCGTACCCGTGCTTGACACGTTTGAATTCAGCTTTTTTAAGCAGGCGGAGGAGACCGAGCCCGAAGAGACCGAACCCGAAGAAAGCGAGACGGCGAGTGAGACTGCCGAGCTTACAGATACAAGCGAGAGTGCTTTGGTGACGGAGACGCAGACGACAGAGCTGGCGGTCGACGTTGGTTGTGGCTCTGCCATAGGCGCTTTTACATTTGTAAATATAGGACTTGCGGCATTGGTTTTGATGCGGCGCAAGCGAAGAGAATAAGAAGAACGCTGCTTGGCACAATGTCAAACAGCGTTTTTCTTATATATTTTCATTCGTTATAGCCTCGGCTTCTTCGAGTAAGCGTGTCAGCCGTCGGTTGAGTCCCGATTTTGATATAGGCGGCTCGTGCAGATGTGAAAGCTCAAAAAGAGAAGCCGATGGATTTTCCATTCTAAGCTCTGCGGTGTATCGAAGCTCTTCGGGTAAAGAGAGCATTTTTCCGCTCTCGATAAGTCTGCGTATCGCCTCTATTTGCTTCATAGAAGCATCTACGGATTTGGATATATTGCTTGCAACGCAGTTGGTAGCACGGTTTTCTGCATTCCTTATGTCGCGTTCGATAAACGTGTTTGTAATAAGAAATCTCGACTCGCCGCCGCCCATATAGTTGAGAAGGTCGAATATTGCTTCGTTGCTCTTGTAGTAGACCCCTGTTTTTTGCGCGCGTTGCACTGTTTTTGGCGATGGAACGACCTTTTCGAGTGCCGCGGCAAGCTTTTGCGCGCGTGCGGCATTGGGGAGCGAAAACTCAAGATGATAGCTCTTTTGCGGGTCGTTGATAGTTCCCGCGGCTATGAATACTCCGCGGATAAAGCTGTGCGCACATTCACCGCAACGATATCCGACCAGTGAAGAAAGCTCTTCCGTGTCGCTTTTGTCGAGCAGAGATACGAATGTGGAGAGTGCTTTTGAGGCGACCTCAATGCAAAATAGTTTTCTTCCTGCTCTTACTATGGGAATTGGTTCGGTCTGTGCGGCGAACTGCTTTTGCAGTATTTTAGACGCAAAGAGAGCCGCTTCCTCGCTCTTGAACTCTGCACGCAAAAGATTTTTCTTTTCGGCGTCAAGTCTTGCACAGTAGAAAAGACCGAAGAGGACGGCTTTTCTACAGCAGGTCTTTGCGGTATCCGCCGTGAGCAATTCGTCTATAACTTTAAGCGTAAAAGACATATTTCAGTCGGTTATAAGGCGTACCTCTCTCTCAAGAAGGACACCGAATTCACCTAAAACCCTTTCCTTTATTTTTTCTTCGAGCAGAAGAACGTCGCGATAGGTCGCTTCTCCTCGGTTTATAATAAATCCCGCGTGCTTGACCGATACCTCAGCGCCGCCAACGCTAAAGCCCTTGAGTCCGCAGTCCTCGATAAGCTTTCCGGCAAAATGTCCCGCAGGACGCTTGAAATAGCTTCCTGCACTCGGGAAATTGAGCGGTTGCTTTTCTTGGCGGGAGCGCATATTCTCCGACATTTTTTCTCTTATTGCCCGTTGCTCTCCATCGCTCAGCAAAAAGGACGCACCGAGACATATGAGATCGGCGTTTGCCATATAACAGCTTTTTCTATAACCGAATTCGCCGTCGTATATTTTGCGTACCTCGGAGGTCGAGCGGTCGAAGGCGAGCGTATATTCAAGCACCTTGGATATCTGCGAGCCGTAAGCACCTGCGTTCATATACACCGCGCCGCCTACCTGCGCGGGAATACCGTAAGCAAATTCAAGTCCCGATAGAGAATTTGCCGCCGCTACGTTGGAAAGATGCGTGAGCGAAACGCCGGCTCCCGCAAATATTCTGTTTTTCTCTACCGAAAAAGAATTGAGATGCTCGGTAAATATAAACGCGCCGTTGTAATATTCAAATGCAAAGAGCACATTCGATGCATTGCCGAATATCTCAAATTTGACATTGTTTTCATCAAGAAGACGCACGCAGAAGATAAGTTGATCGATGCTCTTAGGGAAGAGCGCAAGCGCGACCTTTCCGCCTATTTTGAATGAAGAACGGCAGGCTGTGTCGGAGTTCTCGCAAAATTCTATATTTTCGTTGCGAAGAGAGTCGAGTATCTCGGTGAAAATAGCTTGAGACATTATATTTCTCCTTTTTCGATGACCGAAAATACCTCGTCGAAGGTGTGTGCTATATAGGTCGGCGTTGCGACCGATGAGAGCGGCTTAGAGCTTGGATCGTACCAGCAAGAGTCGAGCCCGAAATTGTTAGCACCCTTTATATCGGAGGTCAGCGAGTCGCCGACTACTACCGTATCCTCGGGTGAGAGCTTTCCGATAATGCTCTCGATACGCTCGAAATATCTGGCATCCGGCTTTTCAAAGCCTATCTCGCCCGAAATGAATATTCCGTCGAAAAAGTCACACAGACCCGAGAGCGAATATCTGCTCTTTTGTATAAATTCAACCCCGTTGGTCACGATGTACATTTTTACCTTACCCTTGAGGGCGGCAAGAAGCTCTTTAGCTCCGTCGAGCATATAAGCTTTTTTTGAAAGATTATTCATATAAGTCTTTGCCATCTCGCGTGCATCGGCTGCGTAGCCGTAATGCTCGCAGAAAAGCTCAAAGCGGTGATACAAAAGCACGCTCTTTTCTATCTCCTTGCGTTCAAGCATCTTCCAAAGGCTGTCGTTTATCTTGCTGTAGGTTGCTACCTTCTCGTCATCGGGGGTTATGCCGAAGGCTTCCATAGTCTCTCTTATTGCTTCGTCCTCGCTTCTTGGGAAATCAAGAAGAGTGCCGTCGGCGTCAAAAAGTACCGTATTATATCTCATATCCTACCTCCGTGGAGTTATATATATATTATACTATTTTTTTATGTGTTTTGCAAGGACTCTTTTTAATAAGATAGCGATAATTAAAAAAATATACGTATAAGGACTTGAAAAAAATGATAAAATGCGATATAATATAAGGTGATGTATTATAGTTATATGAAGGGAGAGGCGGAGCACAGCTATGAATGTTATCGGAATTACAGGACCGAGCGGGGCGGGTAAGAGCTTGCTCTGCCACTTCCTTGAAAACAATAATATACCTTGTATCGATGCTGACGGCGTCTATCACTCGTTGCTCGTTCCGCCGTCCGACTGCCTTGATGCTATCAGGGCGGCTTTTGGTGACGGAGTCATGGCAAGCGATGGCTCGCTTGATCGAACTGCGCTCGCCGCGATAGTCTTTTCCGATGAAAAAAAGCTTGCGCTTCTCAACGCTACGGTGCTTGATTACGTGCTCGTCAGGATAAGAGAGCTGATAGCGCAATACCGTGCCGACGGATACACTGTCGTTGCGGTAGACGCTCCTACGCTTATAGAATCGGGATTTGACAGAGAATGCACCGAGGTGATAAGCGTGCTCGCGCCCACCGAGATCCGAGTAGAACGGATAATGAAGCGCGACGGCTTAGGCGAGAGCGCCGCAAGGGCAAGAATAGACGCGCAGAAGAAGGATAGCTTTTATATCGAGCATTCCGATGCCGTTCTTGAAAACGGCAAAAATGAGACTGAATTTATATCGGCAGCAGAGAATATACTTGCAAAATTTCTCTCGTTCAGACAAAACGGGGAGGGACAGAATGACAAGAACTAAACGCTCTGTAGTGATAGTGGTGCTCATAGCTCTTTCGTTTGCTATAGCCTTTGGTTTAGATGCTATCCTGGGAGTCGTTGAGCGAAAGATGCACCCCGACGACTATCGCGAGATAGTTGAAAAATATGCCGCAGAATACAACGTTCCCGCATACGTCATTTTTGCAGTTATAGACACGGAGAGCGATTTTGAGGCGGGGGCTACGTCGAGTGCGGGCGCACAAGGTCTTATGCAGATGATGCCGTCGACTTTCGAATGGCTCACCTCTTCCGACCATCTCGACGAAAATCTCTCGCCGAGCGAGCTGTATGAGCCCGAGGTCAGCATACGCTACGGCACTTATTATCTGAGATATCTTTTTGATAAATTTTATAATTGGGACACGGTCTTTGCCGCGTATAACGGCGGAGAGGGAAACGTTGCCAAATGGCTCGCTGACAGAAGATATTCCGACGGCAAGGGAAATCTTACGGATATCCCCTTCAAAGAGACACGTAACTACGTCAAAAAGGTAAACAAGGCTATTGATTATTATAAAAATACATACTATAAAAACGAGGAGATAACAAATTATGAATAAGGATCTGCTTTACAAGAAAGAAACGGTTTACAAGAAGCTCGGCAAGGAGGTTACTGCCGCTGCTTTTGAATACTGCGAGGGATACAAGAGCTTTCTCGATTCCTCCAAGACCGAGCGCGAGGCTGTCTCTACTGCTATCGCTATGCTCAGCGCAAAGGGCTATCGCGAGTACACTCTCGGCGACAAGGTAAAGGCAGGCGATAAGCTTTACTACAACAACCGAGGAAAGAACCTCTTTGCTTTTTCTATAGGCAGTGAGAGCATCAGAAACGGTATCCGCATAACCGCGTCCCATATCGATGCTCCGAGAATAGACCTCAAGCAGTGCCCGCTTTACGAGGAGGGCGGAATTGCTTATTTCAAGACTCACTACTACGGCGGTATCCGCAAGTACCAGTGGGTAGCTACACCTCTTTCGCTCCACGGTGTTATTATCACTAAGGACGGCAAGACTGTCAACGTTTGCGTCGGTGAAGACGAGTCAGATCCCGTATTCTACATATCCGACCTTCTTCCTCACCTTGGCTATGAGCAGGCAAAGCTTCCTCTCGACAGCGCAATAAAAGGCGAACAGCTCAACGTTATCCTCGGTAATATTCCCGAGGACGAGGAGGACTCCGTAAAGAACGCTGTACTTACGCTCATCGCGGATAAGTACGGTATAACCGAGGAGGATTTCTTCTCCTCCGAGCTCTGCGTAGTTCCTGCCGCTAAGGCAAGAGATATCGGCTTTGACCGCTCGCTTATAGGCTCTTACGGTCACGACGACAGAGTATGTGCATATCCTTCACTCACAGCGCTTCTTGAGTCCGAGGATTCTACTCACACGCTTATGTGCGTGCTTGCAGATAAGGAAGAGACGGGAAGCGACGGTGTGAGCGGTATGCAGAGCGATCTTATCCTTGATATAATCGATTCTATTGCAAATTCTTTCGGCGTATCCTCCGCACTTGTAAGAGCAAACTCCAAGTGCCTCTCTGCAGACGTTTGCTGCGGATACGACCCCAATTTCCCCGAAGTGTTCGAGAAGATGAACACCTCCTTCGTTGGTTGCGGTGCGGTGTTCACCAAGTACACGGGCGCAAGAGGAAAATCCTCTACCAACGATGCTAATCCCGAATTTATCGCTTGGCTCAGAGCCGCTATGGAAGCAAATAACGTAGTATGGCAGTCGGGCGAGCTTGGTAAGGTAGATGCAGGGGGCGGCGGAACAGTCGCTAAGTTCATCTCCAAGCACAATATTGAGACTATCGACCTCGGTGTAGCTCTTCTTGCTATGCACGCGCCCTACGAGCTTGCGGCAAAGGTCGACGTTTACGAGACACACAAGGCTATAAAGGCTTTTTACAATTTTGACTGAAACAAATTTTAGATCGGAGAATCTATGTTAGAGAAACTCAAGGACGCAGAGATCCGTTATTGCGCTATGGAGGAGGAGCTTGCCTCTCCCGAGATATTCTCGGATCAGGAGCGCTTTACCGCGCTTATGAAGGACTATAAGACGCTTACCCCCATAATTGAAAAATACCGCGAATATAAGTCCGTAGCCGCCGAATGCGAGGATCTTCGTGCAATGCTCGAAGAATCGCTTGACGACGATATGCGTGAGCTCGTGCAAGCGGAATATAAAGAGAAAAAGCCGTTGACGGATCTGCTTCTTGAGGAGCTCAAGGTGCTCCTGCTTCCGCGCGACCCCAACGACGATAAAAACGTTATGGTCGAGATCCGCGGCGGTGCGGGCGGAGAAGAGGCGGCACTCTTTGCGGGCGTGCTTTATCGAATGTACACGATGTACGCCGAGGCTGAGGGCTTTAAGGTCTCGCTTATGAATGCAAACGAGACCGAGCTTGGCGGCTATAAGGAGATCACCTTTATGATCGAGGGTGACGGTGCTTACTCGCGCTTCAAATTTGAGAGCGGTGTGCACAGAGTTCAGCGCGTTCCTGAGACAGAATCGCAAGGACGCATACAGACCTCTACGGCGACGGTCGCAGTGCTTCCCGAAGCAGAGGACGTTGAGGTCGAGATAAATCCCGCAGATATAATCATCGAGTCCTGCAAGTCGAGCGGTGCGGGCGGTCAGCATATCAACAAGACCGAGTCGGCTGTAAGGCTTACGCATAAGCCTACGGGTATCGTTATAGAGTGTCAGGAGGAAAGAAGCCAATTCAAGAATAAGGACAAGGCGCTCAAGATGCTCAAAACAAAGCTCTATGATATGAAGATCACCGAGCAGAACGAAAAGATAGCGTCTGATAGAAAGAGTCAGGTAGGCACGGGAGACCGAAGCGAGCGTATAAGGACCTATAATTACCCTCAAGGACGTATAACCGACCACCGCATAGGTCTTACACTTTATTCGCTCGAAAGCTTCCTGAACGGAAATATCGGCGATATGATAGACGCACTTATTACTGCCGATACGGCAGAAAAGCTGAAAAGCGCGGAGGGTGTCTGATGATAGATACCGAGATATTTAAGATAGATCCCGAAAACATCAACGGCTCGGCTGTAGCACGCTGTGCGAAGATAATAAAAAGCGGCGGACTCGTGGCTTTTCCCACAGAGACGGTCTACGGACTCGGAGCTGATGCAACTGACAAGACCGCGGCAAAAAAGATATATGCCGCAAAGGGAAGACCTTCTGACAATCCGCTTATAATCCACGTAGCGCGCCCCGAGGATGCTGAACGCTACGCATATACATGTGAGCTTTATTATAGGCTCGCCGAAGCCTTTATGCCCGGACCGCTCACGGTCATACTCAAAAAGAGGGATATAGTTCCCGATGAGGTCACGGGCGGACTTGACAGCGTAGCTGTGCGCTGTCCGTCGCACGCGGTCGCGCGCGAGCTCATAAAGGCGGCTGACGTTGCGATAGCCGCACCTTCGGCTAATCTTTCAGGCTCTCCCTCGCCTACCTGTGCAGAGCACGTCGCGGGCGATATGAGCGGAAGGATAGACGCGATAATAGACGGCGGCATATGTGAGATAGGACTTGAGTCCACGATAGTCAAGATAGACGGAGAGAGCGTTACGATGCTCCGACCGGGCGGAATAACCGTAGATGCGCTCAGATGCGTGTGCGAGCACGTAGAGATAGCGTCAGCTGTTACCGAGGCGCTTGGAGAGAACGAAAGACCTCTCTCACCCGGCATGAAATACCGCCATTACGCTCCGTCGGCACAGCTCGTGTTGCTTGACGGTAAGGATAGCGACGTAACCGAGTTTTTCCTGAATGCACAGAAGAATGAAAATTGTGCACTCATCTGCTACAGCGAGGAGCTCTCTGTGCTTGACGGCAGAAAAGTGATAGACGTAGGCGCAAGAGACGATCTCGCGTCTCAGGCGCAGCGGCTTTTCGGTGCGCTCAGAGAGGCTGACGGCTTTGGAGCGGATGTCATATACGCACATCTGCCAAAGCAAGAGGGACTTGGACTTGCGCTCTATAACAGACTTATAAGAGCTGCGGCTCACACGGTAAAAAAGATATAAAAAGACACGACATTTTAATTTTAATATGATATAAGGATAAGGACGGTGCCCAAATGGCAAAAAAGACATCCAAAGCCAAAGATACGGGTGAGATAATCTACGCTCCCGTAGAAGAACAGCTTATAACCGATACGATCGAGAAAAACTATATGCCCTACGTAATGAGCGTTATAGTTTCGCGTGCGATACCCGAGATAGACGGACTCAAGCCGTCGCACAGAAAGCTTCTTTATACTATGTACAAGATGGGACTTCTGACGGGCAACCGCACCAAGAGTGCTAACGTAGTAGGACAGACGATGAAGCTCAATCCTCACGGAGATATGGCTATATACGAGACGATGGTTCGTCTTACGAGAGGACACGAGGCGCTTTTGCACCCGTTTGTCGATTCCAAGGGAAGCTTTGGAAAACAATATTCTTCTAATATGAGATTTGCCGCATCGCGTTACACCGAGGTCAAGCTTGACGGTTTTTGCGCCGAGCTTTTCCGCGGGATAGATAAGGACGCGGTCGATCTTGTACCCAACTATGACAATACTATGCAAGAGCCTGTGCTTTTGCCTACGACGTTTCCTAACATACTCGTTACCCCCAATATGGGTATAGCAGTAGGTATGGCGTCGAATATATGCTCCTTCAACCTTTCTGAGATATGCGACGGAACGATAGCGGTACTTAAAAACCCCAACGTTTCGACCGATAAGATACTCGACATCGTAAAAGCTCCCGATTTTCCCGGCGGAGGTGCGATACTGTACGATCACGAGGAGATGAAGCAGATATACGAGACGGGCTCGGGCTCAGTCAAGATACGCTCGCGCTATAATTACGATAAAGCGCAGAACTGTATAGATATAATACAGATACCGTATTCCACCTCGATAGAGGTCATTCTTAACAAGATCTCCGATCTCGTTAAGGAGGGCAAGCTCAAGGAGGTCGTAGACTTCCGCGATGAGATAGACCTCAGCGGATTTAAGCTGACGCTCGATCTGCGCCGCGGAACAGACCCTGATAAGCTTATGCTCAAGCTCTTTAAGCTGACACCTCTTGAGGATAGCTTCAAGTGTAATTTTAACGTGCTTATCGACTCTACGCCGAGACAGATGGGCGTTGTTGAGATAATAAAGGAATGGATAAAATTCCGTCTTGTATGCCTGAAGAGAGAGCTCACCTTTGACCTTAAGAAAAAGAAGGACAAGCTTCATCTGCTCTTGGGTCTTGGTAAGATACTGCTTGATATCGACAAGGCTATAAAGATAATCCGCCATACAGAAAAGGAGGAGGACGTTATTCCCAACCTTATGGCAGGATTCTCTATAGACGAGATACAGGCGGAATATATTGCCGAGATAAAGCTGCGTAATCTCAATAAGCAGTATATAATCAACAGAATAAACGAGATAGAGGGGCTTCAGGCGGAGATCGCCAAGATAGAAGATATCCTTGCTGACGAGCTCAAGCAAAAGGCGCTTATCTCTTCTCAGCTTACCGATATAAAGAAAAAGTACGGACAGCCCCGCCGTTCGCAGATAATCCATATGGATGACGTGGTAGCGTATAACGAGGTCGAGGAAGTAGAAAATTACAACGTAAGGCTCTATATGACTAAGGAGGGCTACTTCAAGAAGATAACGCTTCAGTCGCTCAGAGGAAACGACGAGCAGAAATTCAAGGACGGAGACTCGCTTGCGTATACTGCCGATACGGATAATCTTTCGGATCTTATCTTCGTTACCAACAAGCAGCAGATATACCGTGCTAAGACGGCAGATTTCGAATGCTGCAAGGCATCAGCGATGGGTGAATTTCTTCCTGCAAGATTTGAAATGGAAGAGGGAGAACGCCCCGTATTTATGCGCGTGCAGAAGGATTATCCCGAAAACGAATATTTCGTATACGTATTTGAAAACGGCAAGGGTGTCAGAGTTCCCGCAAGCTGCTATGAGACCAAGGGAAATCGCCGTAAGCTCATAAACGCATACTCTGCGGCGTCTCCAATATGCGCGGTATTTTACGAGATAGAAAAAGACCCGTTTGAGATCTTGCTTGTAAGCGACGCTGAGCGCGCGATATCGCTCAAGACTTCACTTATTCCGATAAAGACTACGAGAACCTCGGGCGGCGTAACGCTTATGACTATGAAGAAGGGAAATAAGCTTTTGTATGCTACCGATAATATTCCCGAGTCCTATTCAAAGGGATACAAAAAGCTGAAGATACCGGCATCGGGCGCTGCCATTCCCGACAGCGATCTTTCCGCGCTTCAGCTGACGATAGAAACCGAATAACTATGATGAAAGGAAATTTGAAAAAATGAACAAGAAGACAAAATTTTGGGCAAGAGTTCTTTGCTGGATACTTGCGGGCCTTATGGTCTCGGGCGGTGCGGCAACGCTCATATCGATCCTTTTCGGATAAATGCTATATAAAAACGCTCACGGCATCTGCCGTGAGCGTTTTTTTTGTTTTGTTAATTATTCTTCTTCAGCTTCCGTGGGAGCTTCGGTAGGCTCTTCTGTGTCAGAAGGAATGTCAGCCTCGGGGCTGTAGTTGGGAACTGTGCAGGAGTCGCAAATTATTTCAAAGCTTTTTCCGTTAGAAGTGTAGAGCAGCTTTGTGTTTCCGTCGATACCGATAAAATATGCATATCCCTTGTCTCCTGAGCCCATCTCGATGGTGATCGGGGAATCTACGGGGGTCTTCTTAAAGGTTATCTCCTCTTTTGTTGCGCCGTCGGTAGAACGGTATATTTTTATCTCGTCATTTACTGTTTCGGAGAAATATATCGAATTTCCGCAAACAAACATAGAGTTTGCATCGGGCTTGGAAGAGATAGACTTAGATGTGCTGTCCGCTGCTTCTCTGAATACGATCTTACCGACCGAACCTGCAGAGGTGGTGTACTGATAGATATCACCTTTTTCCGTAAGAACGAAATCATTTACCGCTTTTGCAATGACCTTTGCGTCAGCTTCGAAATCCTTACTCGAAAGAGGAACTCTGACAAGAGATTCGGTTTCGTCTACGTAGTAGAAATATTTACCGTCGGGTGAGAATTTACCCAAAGCATCTGCGATTTTGCGAGCACCGTCGCTGTCGTAGTAGTATGTCGAGGTTACGGATCTTGTATTTCCTTCTTCGTCGGTCACGTTTCTTTGAGCTACGAAGTATGTGTTAAGGAAGGTCGCGGGGCAGACTACCTCCTTATCAGAGGGGAGATAGTAGAATGCACCTGCCGCGATGGTGTTGTAATCCTTTTCGCCGATCTTGTATATAAAGGATGCGGCATTGCTGCTTTCAGCGTGGTTATAGTTGAAAATTATCTCGGTTCCGTCGGCGTTAAGTGCGGTTACTGAACCGAATATGTTGTTGGAGCTGGGAATGATGGTCTTCTGCTCGTATTTTTCGCCGCGCTTGGTAACCTCTATGTAGTAGAGAGCATTGGTGGGGTCGGTCGCGTATACGTATCTTCCGTCGTTTGAGATAGCGACGGGCTTGAGTCCGTTTGTATCACCTATATCGTTGAAGCCGGCTTTGTAAAAATATCTGACCTGAGTCTTATCGGAGTTTTTACCCGTAAGCTCGGTGTAAACGACCGTGCTTGCATCACCCGAGATGAGAAAATCTGAAGCTGAAGGGTCGTTTGAAATATCCTCGAACGCATCTTTTGAGTAAAGCTGAACTACGTTGCCTTCCTTGAAGATTATACCGGGCTCATAGTCGGCATAGGCGATTATAGAATCCGCGGTAGCTTCTACGGAGGAGAGCTTTTTGCCCTCGAGAATGTACATATTGATAATGGAGGCACCGTCCTCGGCTACTGTCTTTTCCTCGACGTATGCAAAGGAATTGTCCTTAGCGGGAATAAGCTTGACCTCGCCCGAGAAGGTATCCTTTATTTCCTTGCCGTTTACGATGACGTGATAAACGCCCTCGGAATCGGTATATATGGCGTACACCGTGTCCTTACGCAGAATATTCTTTCCGGGAGAAGAGAATATTGCGGCGAAGAGCGCGATAACGAGCACCAAAGCTACTACAACGGCTACGCCTATGATTATGAGCTTCGGAGAGATGGCAGAGTTGTTCTTCTTGCGCTGTGGACGGGTAGCCTTTTGCGGCTGAGAACGCTTTTTGGGAGCAGACGTATTGGCTCTCGCAGACGTATCACCAAAAGAGTTGAAATCGTCGGCGTCTGTTTGCGCCGTGGAAAAGACCGCACGGTCTGTTTTTGAGGCGCTGTCAGAACGGTTGAATTGTCCTGCGTTCGCATACGCGGGGTGCATATTACTTCTGTTAAGCATAGATACCTCCGTGTGTATTTATGAATTAAAATAATTGTTCGATTTTTAACAGTATACACAATTATACACTATACAATATTCTACCATACTTATATACAATTTACAACAATATATTATTAAAAAACTATTAACAAATAATGAACGACACTATATGTAGTGCCTGTTTTTGTAAAAAAACGCCGTATTTTGCGGTGCGACATAAATGTCGTGCTAAAAAATGGTAATATTTATTGACTTATACGCATAGGATTTTACAGATAAAGTCAGGACGGAGAAAATGCTATGTCAACGGTGATATTTCAAAACAGAAGACCAATAAAGACGGATACGGAAACAGAGAAAAACAAGATATTTGAAAGGCTTGCTGATTTTTTGCCGGAACGTATCTTGCTTGAGATAAAGAAATATATTTTTTTCGACCGCGCCGACGAGATGCGTCTTGAGGAGATACGGCTCAGGAGCGGCAGGCGGACCTGCATCACAGTAGGAGGGCGGTCCGGCAGAAAAAACGTGAAGCTTGATTCGCTGATGACTCAGCAAGAGATGTCCGCAGTATTCGAGCGTATGTGCGACGGATCCTTATATACCTACGGTGAAAGCATTATTAACGGATATGCCTCTATAGGCTACGGTATCCGCGTGGGAATATGCGGACAGGCTACGGTCGAGCGCGGCAGGATAATAGGCGTATATAATGTCAGCGGGATGAATATACGCATTCCGAGAAGCTTTGCCCGCCTTGATGAAGGATTATGCTCGGCTATCGTTGAAAACGTACGCTCGGGGAAAGGTGTTCTTATATATTCGCCTCCCGCGCAGGGAAAGACGACGCTGTTGCGCTCGCTGTGCCCTATACTCGCAGGCGGCGATGGCGCCATGCGCGTCGTTATGATAGACAGCCGCGAAGAGATAGGATCCTTTTCCGGCTGTGACGAGCTTTCTCTTGACGTATTTATGGGATATCCGAAGGCGGAGGCTATAATGATAGCCACGGCGTATATGAATCCTGAGGTGATAATATGCGACGAGATAGGCAGCTCCGACGAAGCCAAAAGCATAGCGGTGGCGCAGAATTGCGGAGTTCCGCTCATAGCTACTGCGCACGCCGATTCGATCTGCTCGCTTTTGCGGCGACCGTCTGTGTATGAGCTCCACGCGATACGGGCTTTCGGTCTATACGTCGGAATACGAATATCTTCCTTTGGAGCTTTTGAATACGAGATATACAAAAGAGAGGAGGCTGAAGCGATATTTGCACGCGATAGGGATAATGATATTGCTTATGAGCGGAGCGGCGGGTAGCTATTTTGTTGTTCGCGAGCTTGAGCGAAGAGCCGTTAACGCTCACGCACTCTGTCGGCTTTTGAGGGAGTGCTCCGAGCAGGTGGAATATTTTTCGCGCAGTGCTGCAGATATACTTTCAAATTGCGATATTTCGCTTTTGCAGGATTGCGGATATTACGCTAATAAAGCTCCCGATAGCTTTTTGGAGCTTTTTGAGTCCTGCGAGATACTCTGTCCGAAGAGTCGGGCGATAGTGCTTGAATTTGCACGGGATTTCGGTAAAAATTACAGAGAAGAGCAGATAAAGCGCTGTAGGTATTACCTTGAGCGAATGAGCACGCAGGAGTCTGAGCTCAATTCGGCGCTCCCAACACAGAAAAAACTTGCTTTCTCACTTCTGCTCTCACTCACGCTTATAGCTGTCATATTGCTTGTATAACTGAAGGGTAGTTTGAATGGAAGTTGGATTTATATTAAAAATAGCGGGAATAGGGATTCTCGTTTCGGTCGTTTCAATGATACTTTCAAAATCGGGAAAGGACGAGCAGGCAATAATGGTGACCGTAGGCGGTATCGTTGTGGTTATGATAATGCTCGTCGAGGAGATAGGCATTCTGCTTGAAAGCGTCAGCGACGTTTTTGGGCTTTGATCGGTATGGAGCTTTTTTCTGTGTTTATGCGCGCGTGCGGTGTAGCTATTCTTGCATCGGTGTGTCTTGCAGTGGTGGGCAAGCTTTCGGGAGCCTACGGGGCGGTACTGCGGATAGGCGCGTCGCTGTTGATCTTCGGCATATTCGTTTCTGTTTTGGGGAAAGTGATAGGTGCGATCGAAAATCTTGTGAGCTTTGGAGAGGAGGGCAATTTTGCTTCAAGAGCCTTTGGCTTGATGCTTAAAGGGTTGGGGATAGCACTCGTCGGGCGGTTTTGCTCCGACGTTTGCAGAGATTGCGGAGAGCAAACTCTTGCGGGCGGTATAGAGAGCGTCGGAAGAATTGCAATATTTGCACTTTCTGTTCCGATGCTCGTTGAAATACTGTCGTTTGCCTGCGAATTGCTTTAGAGGACTTGCAAAAGAAAGGAAAGCGGAGTTATGAAAAGATCGGCGTGGGTGATATTTGCTTCTGCTGTGATCGTTTTTGCGCTTAGCATATCGGTCTCGGCTTCAAAGAAAAATGATATTCCCGAGATCGAGGAGCTTATTGATAGTCTTCCGGAAGAGTTTAAAGAAGAGATCGAGAGCTCAGACGGCGAGGACGATGTACAGAGGCTTGGGAATGCCGTAATGAGAATGAGCTCGGCGGATCGGATGCTTCTTGAAGTGCTTGAAGCCGTAGGACTGCAGGCGGAGAGTGTTTTGAAGCTCTTCTTGGCGATATGTGCTCTGCTTATACTGTCGTCGGTATTCAGAACGGCAAGCTCATCGATCGATAACGATGCTCTGAGCTCGGCGATACGTTTTTGCTCTGCAGGTGCTCTGTTTGCGACGGTCGTGTATACGCAGTACTCGCATTTCGCACGTATAGAGGATTTTTTTGAGTCGCTTGGAAACATTATGAATGCTATGATACCGATAAGTGCAACCGTTTGGGCACTTGGCGGAAACGTAGGTTGTGCAAGCGCGGGCAGCGCGTCTCTGTATTTGATACTCAACGTAAGCGAAGGATTGTTTGGACTCTCGGTGATACCTGTATGCTCGGCTATGAGCGTTCTTGGACTTTGCGATGCGATGTCCGACGAAATGAGGACGGGAAAGATACTTGGGGCTATAAAAAAGATATACGGTTTTTTCTTGGGGATAGTTATGACGGTGCTTGTCTCGGCGCTTGCGGCGCAGACCTCGATCTCTGCGGCGGCTGACAGCACGGCGGCGAGGAGTGCGAGGATGATGAGCGGAAGCTTTATACCTATACTTGGAGGAAGCATCGGCGAAACGCTCAGGACCGTGTCCGGCGGTGTTGCGTATCTCAAGAATGTCTTCGGCTTTGGCGGGGTGTTTATGATATTGGGAACTCTTATGCCCGTTGCGGTCTCATTGCTTCTGACGCGGATAGTTTTTTTGATAACTGCGGGACTTGCCGATATACTTGGCTGTCCGAGCGAATCCCGATTGCTTGAAAATTTGGGAGAGACGTTCGGGACGATGCTTGCAGTGTGTGTAAGCGTCAGTGTGATGTTCGTGTTATCCTTTTGCATCTTTATGCAGAGCGTTATTGCGGTGGCGTGATGAAGGAATTCTTTGCGGTGCTGATATCCACGGTGTTTGCGGGCGGTATTTTAGTATCGCTGACACCGAAAGGCGGCTTTCAAAAATATATGCGTTTTCTGTGCGGGATCGCTGTGTGCGGCTGCGTGATGATGCCTTTGCTGACGGGAGAGCTTTTTGAAAAAAACGATGTCAAAGAGTGGGAGAAATATTGGAATTTGGAGAACGATCCGTCTCTTGATTATGATGAAATTTACAATTCATCCTTGAAATTTGCAGGGATAAAAAATGCGGAGGAATATCTTAAAAGCCTTGTAATAAAAGAGCTTGAAGCTCAAAGTGCTGACCTTGATTTTCGAGTTGTAACGCGCGAAAAAAGTGATGAAATGTACATAGAGTGTGTAGAGGCAATAATACACCCTTCGGGAATGGCGTTGGACCCTCGGAAAATACAAAATATCGTTTATGAGTTGCTCGAATGTGAGTGCATAATAATATACGAATAGTGTCGAAAAATAAAATATATATTTCTATAAACCCTATAAAATCAAGGAGGAATGAAATAAAAATATGTCGAAAAATATAACTATTAGCAAAAGTGGAAAGAAGAGCTTAACTTTTCTTGCGCTTTTTGCTCTCGTTGGTGCTTTGATGCTGCTTGCGTCTAAATGCTCCGCGTCCGACGGCAAGAAAGTAAGCTCGCCCGATTCTATGGAAAATCTCGATCCCTCAAAGTATGCAGTTGAGATCGAGAAAAAAGTGGAGGAGCTTTGCAATAAGATCGACGGAGTGTCCTCGACGCACGCGGTAGTCACGCTTCGCGGAGGCTACAGAGCGATATATGCAGCCGATCGTCAATCGGGGAGCAGTAATTCCAAGGATCAGATAGTGGTCATAGGGAGCGGCTCAAGCGAAAAGCCCCTGCTTATAGGCTACGAAAATCCCGAGATAGCGGGAATAGGCATAGTTTGCTCGGGCGGAGACGACGCGCGCAAGCGCGAAGAGGTAATATCGGTGGTGTCTTCGGCATTCGATATTCCTACCAATAAAATTTTTGTTGTCGGGAGCTGAGTGCGGTAATATTTGCGTATTTCACTCCATATACATTTAGCGTAGAAACAAAACAAACTTCTGGAGGAGATCATTTATGAAAATGGAAAATTCAAAGGGTAAGATAGCGGCTTTTTTCCGCAAGATAGGTAAAAAGAATATGGTGATCGCCTGCGCGTTCGTGCTTGTTGCCGTTGCTCTCGTGATCGCGGTATCGAGCATTAACGGAGCAAAGGACAAGGGCTTTGATTACAGTCAGGGCGTCGGTATGACACCGAGCGGCAATTCTACGGGTGACAGTACGGGCACTTCCGAGGACGTCGATACTTACTTTTCAAGCGTTCAGCTCAACAGACAGAGAAGCCGTGATGAAGCTCTCGAGGTGCTTCAGGGCGTAGTTGACAACGATTCCTCTACAGAGACCGCAAAGAACGAGGCACTTGCCGAGATCAACAAGCTTGCAAAGGTAATGGAGACCGAGGCGAATATAGAAACGCTTATCGTTGCAAAGGGCTTTGAGGAATGCGTTGCAGTTATCAGCGACGAGGGTGCGAGCATCGTTGTGAAGAGTGACGGTCTTCAGGCTGCACAGATCTCGCAGATAAACGAGATAGTGTATGAGCAGGCAGGCATAAGCCCGAGCGATATCAAGATAATACAGAGATAACAGTGTCCTATTGCGGCTTCCGTGCATATTCTGTATTGCAAGACTTGCACGGGAGGATATACTATGAACGACACACGCGGCGATAAGAGCAACGTAGGAAATGCGCTTTTTGCGGCATCTAACAGCGGTAAGGGATTTTGCTCCTACTATGAGGAGATCTTTGGCGAGAGCAGGATATTTCGCAGATATCTTATCAAGGGCGGACCCGGTACGGGTAAGAGCAGTTTTATGAGCGCGATCGCGCAAAGGGCGGGTGAAGAGGGCTATTCGGTGGACTACTACAGATGCTCTTCGGACTATACGTCGCTTGATGCCATCGTGATCGATTCAAGGATCGCGCTCATCGACGCAACGGCTCCGCACGCGCTTGAGCCCGAGTTCGTGGGGGCGCGTGACGAGCTGATCGACCTTGGTAGCTTTTGGGACTCTGATATGCTTCTTTCGAAACGCAGGGATATCGAGCGTTATACCCGAATGAAGTCCGAGGCGTATGCGGCTGCGTACCGTTTTCTTGAGGGAGCTCTTGCCGTGGGTACGCGTATGCGCGAGGTCGGAGAAGGCTTTATAAAACGTAATAAGCTTGAGAGTGCGGTGGTACGATATCTGAAAAAGATACCCGAAGGCGAGGGATACTCTCTTAAGATCGGCATTCGCGAGTCTGTCGGTATGAAGGGTAGATTCCGCCTTGAAGGCTACGAGCAGACGGCAGAGAAAATATACGTCATCGAGGACTGTATGAGCACGGGAAGTGCCTTTTTGAGTCTGCTTGCGAGCAAAGCGCGGGATAATAAAAACGCGATAAAGGTATCCTACGATCCTATAGATCCATCGCGTATAGATGCTTTGCTATTCACGGAGTCCAAAACTGCTTTCGTAATAGGGGAGAGAGAAAGGCTCGGAGAATATTCCGAAAAAATAGAAGCTCGGATAAATATGAGACGCTTTTTGCATCATTCGCGCGGATATTGCGAAGAGGAACGGCGGAAAAAAGCCGAATTCCGCGCTGATAAACGCATATACGAGGGGTTGATAGACTCTGCCGCCGAGAGTCTTCACAGAGCCGCAGACGCACATTTCGCGCTTGAGAAGATATACGGAGAAAGTATGGATTTTGAAGCAGAGAGTCGCTTTTGCAGCGGAATGGCAGAAAGGATCTGCCGCGAGCTAAAGAGAGAAAACCAATAATTAAAAAGCACTTGTACACACGGTACAAGTGCTTTTTAATGTTTGATCCGATCTTTTGCATTTTTTATATCGTCAAGAACTTGAGCTGTCAGCTCCCCGACCGAATTGAATTTTTTCTCGGGGCGGATGAAATCCACAAATTCAACTCTTACGCTCTTTGTATAAAGATCGCCCTCAAAACCGAAAATATTTGTCTCGGCGCAGAACGTTGCACCGTCTACCGTCGGGCGTACGCCAACGTTCGTTATAGCGTGATATGCGGTGTATCCTATTCTGACTCTTGTCAGATAAACACCGCGGCGAAGAGGGGTGGAGTTCTTCTCAAAAAGCTGGTTTATGGTAGGAAAGCCAAGCGTTCTTCCGAGATGCTGACCGCTGACGACGGGAGCATATATCGAATATCGTCTGCCCAAAAGCGCAGCTGCCGTTTTTACGTCGCCTTCGCCGAGAAGACGGCGGATCTCGGACGAGCTTACCGTAATTCCGTCTATCACGACGGGAGCGATAACCGAAAGAGAGATACCGTGCTTTTTGCACAGTTCATCAAGGAGCGCGGCGTCACCCTTGCCGCCCCTGCCGAAATGATAGTCAAATCCGCAGACGATATGAGCGGCATTCAACTTTTTGAGAAGGATATCGCAAAAGAAATCCTCGGCAGAGAGCATGGCGATATTCTTATTAAAAGGAACGCAGACGAAGAGGTCGGGCGAGAGTGTTCTCATAAGCCTCTTTTTTTCATAAAAAGGGGTGAGAAGAGGGGTGGGCTCGGGCGAAAAATAACTTTTCGGAGGCTCTGTGAAGCTGAATACGGCAGAGGATATTTCTTTTTGGCGCGCGATAGCCACCGCTTCCGATATAAGCCTTGAGTGACCTTTGTGTACGCCGTCGAAGCAACCGAGAGCGACTACGAGAGGATCATCACAAGAAAAGGCAAAGGACTTTTTGGTTATCATCTTCATTTTACCTCCTTTCTGCTACGATCACTCAAGATTATAGCACATATTTGCCGATAAAGCAATAGAGAGAGCAGATTTTTTGCAGAAGATCCAAACTTTTACGCTCTCGTTTGACAATAGATAAACGAACTCAAAAGAGCCTAAAACCTTGACAATGCAGCGTTATATGTGTTATAATTATTGTAATAAATATGAGAGAGCGATCTCTTTTGATTTTATTTGGAGGATCAAAGTGGCTATCTTCAAATTGAACGGAGTGCACGTTAAGCACTGTAAAAATACCGCCAAGCTCAAAGCGGAACGAATACCGACTCCCTCAAGCGTGACTATCCCGATGTCTATGCATATCGGCGCACCCTCAAGACCCGTGGTCAAGGTCGGTGACGAGGTGAAGGTCGGTCAGCTTATCGGCGAAGCAGGGCAGGGACTTTCTGTTCCCGTCTATTCGAGCGTTTCGGGAAAGGTCAAAAAAATAGACGAGCTTATAAACGTGGCAGGCACGCACGTGCAGACCATCGTTATAGAAAGCGACGGAGAGCAGACTGTCGCCGAGGACATTTCCCCCTATGAGATAAATTCGCGCGAGGAATTTTTGGACGCTCTTTGCAAGAGTGGTATCGTAGGTCTCGGTGGTGCGGGATTTCCTACGCTCGTAAAGCTCAGAGCCGATGTCTCCAAGGTAGACACCCTGCTTATAAACGGAGCGGAGTGCGAGCCCTACATAACCTCTGATACGCGAACTATGATAGACGATGCCGATGCGGTGGCTGACGGTATCAGGCTCATCGCTAAATTCCTTGAGATAAAGAATATAGTTGTCGGAATAGAAAAAAACAAGCCCGAGTGCATTGCCGCGATGAAAAAGGCACTTGCAGACGTAGAGGGAGCTTCGGTCAAGGTCCTCCCGTCAGTATATCCGCAGGGCGGAGAAAAGGTGCTCGTTTATCATTCGCTCGGAAGAGTTATAAAAGAAGGGAAGCTCCCGCTTGATTGCGGAGTTATAGTAATGAACTGTACGACGGTGGCTACCGTGTCCAAATTTATCCGCACGGGAATGCCGCTCGTGGAAAAATGCGTTACGGTCGACGGCTCGGCAATAAAGCAACCGAAAAATCTTATCGTGCCGATAGGCGCTCCCGTGTCCGCACTCGTAGAGGCGTGCGGTGGATTTCGCGAAGAGCCGAGAAAGGCTCTGTACGGCGGACCTATGATGGGTATAGCTCTGCCCGACCTCACCTCGCCCGTGCTCAAGCAGACTAACGCGGTGCTCTTCTTCGGAAAAAAGGAGGCTACACCGCCTAAAGTAACACCCTGTATAAAGTGCGGACGATGCGTGGACCACTGCCCGTTCGGACTCGACCCCACGGCTATATCGAAGGCGTACAAGGAGAACGATCCCGAAACGCTTGAGAAGCTGAAGGTAAATCTGTGTATGGAATGCGGCTGTTGCAGCTACGTTTGCCCCGCAAGAAGAAATATAGTTCAGCGAAACAAGATGGCAAAGACTATGCTTCGCAACTATCAGACCGAAAGAAAGAAGAGAGAGGAGGCACAGAAGAATGGATAACGCTACGTTGCTCGTTTCGCCCGCTCCACACGTAAGGCAAAAGGCGGATACGAGGAGCATTATGCTCGACGTTATTATAGCTATGCTTCCCGCGCTCGTGGCATCGACGATCATTTTTGGATACCGCTCTCTCGTCATTGTGTCAGTAAGCGTTATATGTTGCGTGCTCTTTGAGTATCTTTTCCAAAAGCTCTGCAAGAAAAACGTTACCGTGGGAGATCTTTCTGCGGTCGTGACAGGAATTTTGCTCGGATTTAATCTTCCGGTATCTATTCCGCTTTGGCAGGTAATATTCGGTGCACTCGTCGCAATAGTTGCCGTAAAACAGCTTTTCGGCGGAATAGGCAAGAATTTTGCGAACCCCGCCATCACTGCAAGAATAGTTATGATCATCTCATTTGCGGGAACGATGACTAATTTTACCTCTCCCGCAGATGCAACGAGCAGTGCGACCCCGCTTGCACAGATGGGGACGGAGAATATGCCCTCTTTGCTCGACCTATTCCTTGGAAATCACGCGGGAAGCCTCGGTGAGACCTGCGCGCTCGCACTTATCATCGGCTTTGTATACCTGCTCGTACGCAGAGTTATTACTTGGCACACGACCGTGACATTTGTCGGAAGTGTTGCTTTGCTTTCGCTGGCTTTCGGTCAAAATCCGCTTGAGCATATACTCACGGGCGGACTTTTGCTCGGTGCTATCTTTATGGCAACCGACTATTCGACGACGCCGTCTACTAAGTGGGGCAAGGTCATATTCGGTCTTGGCTGCGGTGTTATCACCGTGCTCATAAGAGTGTTCGGCGGATATCCCGAGGGCGTTTCGTTTGCGATACTACTTATGAACATACTCACACCCTACATCAGCACGTGGACCCGCAGAAAGATATTCGGAGGTGTCAAAAATGAAAAATAAAGACTCTCTGAAAAGTATAATAGTTCTCGTTGCTATCTGTATTGCTATCGGCGCGGCTATGGCAGGCGTCAATATGCTTACGAAGGACACGATAGCAGAGGTACAGGCAGAGAAGGAGGCTAAGGCTCTCAACGAAGTAGTCGCAGAGAACAACGGCTTTGAAAAGCTGACCGTGTCGGGCGAGATACCGGAATCGGTCGTTGCGGTATACCGTGACAAAGACGGTGAGGGATTTGCGATATTGCTTGCGGCGAAGGGCTACGATTCCTCAAATCCCATAAGCATAGCCGTGGGTATTAAAAACGACGGTACTATTGAGAAATGCTCGGTAATATCCTGCACGGGTGAGACGAGCGGTATCGGTACTAAGGTAAGCACAGAGAGCTTTCTTTCGCAGTTCGACGGAAAGAGCGATATTGAGGACGTGGATACCATAAGCGGTGCTACGATATCCTCATCCGCATTCCGTGCGGCAGTGAACGATGCATTTAGCGTCTTTGCGCTTCTGTCAGAAAGTGAGGGACTCAAATGAGCAAGCTTCAGAATTTTATCAAGGGTATCATAAAAGAAAATCCCGTTCTTGTGCTGGTTCTCGGAACCTGTCCTACACTTGCAACTACGACGTCTGTACTCAATGCGCTCGGTATGGGTGTTGCGGCTTCAGCTGTTCTCATCTGCTCGAATATGGCAATATCGGCACTTCGTAAGGTCATTCCCGACAAGGTAAGAATTCCTTGCTACATAGTTCTGATAGCAGGCTTCGTTACGATAATCGAGATGCTTATGCACGCATTCGTGCCCGATCTTTACGAGTCGCTCGGTGTTTTTCTCTCGCTTATCGTCGTAAACTGCATCATACTCGGCAGAGCAGAGATGTATGCAAGCAAAAACGGAGTTATAGACTCGGCGATCGACGGACTCGGAATGGGTGTCGGCTTTACACTCGCACTTTTTTTGATGTCGAGCATTCGTGAGATACTCGGCTCGGGTAGTTGGTGCGGACTCTCTATCCCGTGGCTTTCCGATAACCCCATACTCATATTCGGTATGGCGCCCGGCGGATTTTTCGTATTCGGCTGTCTTATTGCTCTTGTCAATAAGATCTCAAAGAAGAAAAACAATAAAGAATTCGGCTGTCATAACTGTCCTTCCGCATTCCTTTGCGGCAAAAAGGACAGCGATCCTTGCGCTACAGTCGGGGAAGGAGACGATAAGTAATGAAAGAGCTGTTGATAATTCTTATGACGGCAGTGCTCGTCAATAACTACGTGCTCGTGCGTTTCCTTGGTATATGTCCTTTTTTGGGTGTTTCCAAAAAGCTCAATCAGGCAGTCGGAATGGGCGTTGCGGTCACCTTCGTAATGCTTATGGCAACTGCGGCGACCTACCCGATATACACCTATCTTCTCGTTCCCAATGGACTCGAATATATGCGTACCATCGTGTTTATTCTCGTTATTGCGGCACTCGTTCAGCTCGTTGAGATAATACTCAAGCGTTATATTCCCGCGCTTCATAAGTCGCTCGGAATATATTTGCCGCTTATCACTACGAACTGCGCGGTTCTCGGTGTTACTATCAATAATATAAACGACGGATACAGCTTTATTCAGTCTATGGTAAGCTCGCTCGGTTGCGGACTTGGATTTTTGCTTGCTATGGTTCTCTTTGCGGGCGTTCGTTCAAGGCTCGAGGAAGCAGATCCGCCCGAAGCATTCAAGGGACTTCCCATCACTCTCGTTTCCGCGTCAATAGTAGCGCTCTCCTTTATGGGCTTCAATGGCATCATTGAAGGTATCTTTGGGGCATAAGGAGGTAGCGTATGGATATAATTATAGCAACGGCAATAGTTGCGGCGATCGGACTTTTTTGCGCGATAATGCTCGTGCTTGCGGCAAAATTCTTTGCTGTAGAAGAGGACGAGACCGAAAAGAAAATACGCGAATGTCTCCCCGGTGCAAACTGCGGAGCTTGCGGATACGCGGGCTGTGACGGATATGCAAAGGCGCTTGCACTCTCGAAAGAGGATAAGAGCGTAAAGGCAAATCTCTGTATCCCCGGCGGTGACGCGGCGGCAAAGGCAATATCCGAGATACTCGGAGTTGAGTTTGAGGACGTTGTGGAGCAGGTAGCGGTAATACGCTGCTACGGTGACTGTGAGCATACCGCACACAAGATGGATTACGTCGGCATAACGAGCTGTGAGGCGGCAAAAACTATGTACGGCGGCTCGGGAAAGTGCAATTTCGGCTGTATCGGACTCGGCGACTGCGCTAAGGTCTGCCCTGAGGGCGCGATCTGCCTTGAGAACGGAATGGCGCATATAGACACGCGCAAATGTATCGGCTGCGGACTCTGCGTACGCACCTGCCCAAGAGGTATAATAAGCCTTATGGCAGACGTGGAAAAGGTGCTTGTGACCTGCAGTAATAAGGAAAAGGGCGCGTCTGCAAGACAGAAGTGCTCGAATGCCTGCATCGGCTGTAAGAAGTGCGAAAAGAACTGTCCTACGGGCGCGATCAAGGTAGTTGACAATCTTGCGACCATCGATTACTCGCTTTGTACGAAATGCGAGGAATGCGCTAAGAACTGTCCTGTCGGCTGTATTCTCATTTCGGATTTTACGGGAATACATAACGCTAAATAAACTAAAAGTATCAGAGAAGACCGAGTGGAAAATTTTCCTCTCGGTCTTTTTTTGCTGTCAAGAGCTGACAAATTACACGCGGTGGGTGGTGTATAATAATAACATAACTTAGTGCAGGAGAAGAGTGATGGAACAGACGGTTTATATCGACCTATATTTTATAATAAATTTTGCTATGGATTTTCTCTGCTTTTTTCTTTGCGCGAGGTTGCTTTCGATAAAAGAGTCGATACCACGGAGCATAGCGGCATCGGCTATTGGAGGAGTATATGCCTGCATATCGCTTGTCGCGGGAGCAGGCGCAGTTGTGTCTTTGCTTTTGGATATATCAGCCGCGCTTTTGATGAGTGCGGTCGCGTTCGGGCGAAGACGTGAGATGAGGAACGTGATAAGCTATGCCGTCGTGTATGCGGCAGTCTCCATCGTGCTCGGCGGCGCGATGACGGCGCTATTCGAATTTTTCAACCGAATAGGACTCGATAAGATGCTCGGTAGCGAGGGTGATGCTGACGGAATATCGGTCTGGCTCTTCGCTTTGCTTGCGTTTATCGGCGGACTCTTCACCCTGTTCGGCGCGCGGCACTTTAAAAAGAGAAGCTCGGCAGAGCGGTGCAGGCTAAGACTTTCTTACGGCGGTAAAAGTATAGAGCTTGAGGGGCTTTTCGACAGCGGAAATCTATTGCGCGAGCCTATCAGCGCAAGGCCCTGCATAGTGACCGATGCGAGTGTGCTTGGAGAACTCTTGCCCAAAAATTTTCTGCGAGCAATAGCGGAAAAAAGGACCGAAGAGCTAAATAGAGAAGAAGCGAGCAGGATACGCGTTGTGTTTATGAGGACGGCAAGCGGAGAGAAAATGTCGTATGCGTTCAGAATGGATAAGATAGAGCTTGACGTGGGGCGGGGAATGAGTGAGGTCGATGCATTTTTAGCCTTTTCGGAGGTGGCTATACGCGCACACGGCGCGTCGGCACTCGT
>SVSY01000132.1 GCA_015064065.1 Oscillospiraceae bacterium | reverse complement strand
TCGACCGATACGTAATTGCGAAATCCCGGGATCTCCTTGACCGAGCCGACGGTGTAGAGCGTAGCACCCGCCGCGGCAACGAGCGAGCGACCGGGTTCGAGGATAACGCGGGGCATAGTAATTTTATGTTCGGCGCAGAATGAACGGACTATGCGTGCTACGTCAGCGATAGCTGCCGAGTAGGATATCTCGCGGTCGTATTCGGTATATTTTACACCGAAGCCGCCGCCGAGGTTGAGCTCGCGTATCTCATAGCCGCACTCGCGCTTGATGTCGGCAATAAAGCGTATCATTATGTCTGCGGCGTCGTAAAAGGGCTCGGTATCGAATATCTGCGAGCCGATGTGGCAGTGCAGACCGATAAGCTCGATGCCGCTCGAGCCAAGTGCCTTTTTGACGATGTCCATAGCCTGACCGGTCGCGATAGCCGAGCCGAACTTGGAGTCGATATTTCCCGTCACTACAGCCTTGTGCGTGTGTGGGTCGATACCGGGTGTGATGCGAAGCAGGATGCCCTGACGGATACCTCTCTTTGTCGCTTCTGCCGAGACGGCGCAAAGCTCGTCGGCGTTATCTACGACGAAGCGTCCCACGCCTATATCCATAGCGTCCTTTATGTCGCGGTCTGTCTTGTTATTTCCGTGGAAATATATGCGCTCTGCGGGAAATCCTGCGCGCTTTGCGGTGTAGAGCTCGCCGCCCGAAACGCAGTCGATGCCCATTCCTTCCTCTGCGGCGAGCTTATATATGCCCGTAAAGCAGAGTGCCTTTGACGCGTAGAGCGGGAGCGCGTCCTCTCCGAACTCACGTCTTGCGGCATTGAGATATTCGCGGCAGTTGGCGCGTATAACGCTCTCGTCGAGTACGTACGCGGGAGTTCCGAATCTATGCGCAAGCTCGACGGCATCCATACCGCCTATCGTGAGGTGTCCTTTTTCATTTGTATCAAAATGCTTGTGAAGTATCATTTTCGTTTCCTTAAGTTTATTTTTTCGTTACGTCGTCGAGATCCTTCGGCACTGCGGTTATGAGCGAGGGGTCGAGATGGTCGACGATGTCGATACGCACGGGAGTTATCCTTCCGTCCTCGTATTCAAATATGCACATAGCCGCGTTTCTTACGAACGGGACCTCTCCCATACGCTCAGGTCCGTATCCGCGCGAAAAGCAGTCGACAGAACGGACGGGAGTTGCGTGAGAGGCGAGCAGGATAGTCTTGCCTTGGTTCTCTTTTGCAAGCTTGCACACGTACGCAACTATTCTGCCATAGAGCTCTTCGACCGACTCTCCTTCGGTACAGCGCGCGTTTGCGATGTCGAGCCGCCAGACAGTAAAGTCGTCGGTGTATTTTGCGTATATGTCGTCTACCTTCATTCCTTCCCAAGCGCCCGCGAATATCTCGCGAAGTCCTTCGGTATCGTTTATCGGCAGACCGTATTTTTTCGAGACGGGGAGTGCGGTGTTATGCGCGCGGAGCAGATCGCTTGAGTATATCCTGTCTATTTTTTCTCCGCTGTTATACAGATACTCTGCGGCAAGCTCTGCCTGCTTTCTGCCGAGCTCTGTGAGGTCAAAGTCGCTGTGCCCCGCAAATCTGCTCTCGAAATTTGCCACGCTCTGTCCGTGGCGTATCATTATTATTCTCGTTTTCATATAGAAATTTTCACCAAATCTTTATTAAAGTCCCACGTGGCGAAGAATGGTCTTCCAAAGCTCGTCCTTGCCCTCTCCCTTGAGTGCCGAGAAGGGTATCACCTCTACGCCGTCTATGAGCGGGTGGTTGCGGATAGCCTCGAGATTTTTCTTGCGCTCGGTCGCGTTGAGCTTGTCTATCTTTGTGGCGACTACCGCAAAGGGAAGCTCGGATGCGTGCAGAAAGTCGAGCATCATCTCGTCGTCCTTCGTCGGACCTATTCTGCTGTCGACGAGCTGTAGAACGAGCCCGAGGCGGTCGATATTCTTGTTCTGCGTAAAATATCCGTCGGTGAGTGCCGACCATTTTGCCTTGTCCTCAAGCGTGCGCTTTGCGAAGCCGTAGCCGGGGAGGTCGACGAGATATAGCTTTTTGTCTACGTCGTAGAAATTTATCGTGATGGTCTTTCCGGGCGCGGAGCTGACTCTCGCAAGGCTTTTTCTGCCGAGCAGAGAATTTATCAGCGAGCTCTTGCCTACGTTCGATCTGCCCGAAAAGGCGACCTGCGCTATCGGGTCGGACGGGATCTGCTTGGGCGTTCCCGCGCTTATCTTGAGTGTTACGTTCTGTGTGTTAAGTGCCATTTTGCACCTCGTGATGTTAGTTTGTGTTGGGTTTTTGCCACCTTTTTGAAAAAAGGTGGCGCCAAAAACTTTTCGGTGAGAAGTTTTTTCTATCAAGCTTTATGTTGCTTTAAAGCCATTGAAAGTTTTGATCAAACTTTTTCAAAAGTTTGCGGTTTCCAAAGGCAGAGCCTTGGGCGCTCGTCGCAACGAGCGAAACTTCCCTTGCGGTGTTTCTCTTTTGCTTAGCTTTTCTCTTTGCACCTTTTGCGTCAAAGAGAAAAGCGGGTAAGAGATTTTATGTCGCTTACGGTTATGTACACGCAAATAAATTATATCACCGCACTGGAACTTCTTTCTCTATGTGTCTCGCTTACATTTGCAAATTTAACGTCTGCCTGCTCCTTCTGGGTCTCTGCTGTTACCGCGTTTGCTTTGAGCGTGGGGCAGAGTGCGTGTCTGAGCACGTCAGCGACGGTCCTGCAGGGAATGAATTTCAGACCCTCGCGCGCCGCGCTGTCTATCTCGTCAAGCTCGCGCATATTGTCCTCGGGGATAAGCACTGTCTTTATACCGAAGGAATACGCCGCCATGGTCTTTTCCTTAAGACCGCCGATGGCAAGCACTTTTCCTCGGAGCGATACCTCGCCCGTCATAGCTACGTCGCGCTTGACCGCTCTTCCCGAGAGCGCGCTGACGAGTGCCGTTACCATTGTTACGCCCGCAGAGGGGCCGTCCTTAGGAACTGCTCCCTCGGGGAAATGTATGTGTATATCCTTGTTTTTATGGAAATCGGGGTCTATTCCGTATTCGCTTGCAAGCGAGCGGACTATGCTTTGCGCTATCTTAGCCGACTCCTTCATAACGTCTCCGAGCGAGCCCGTGAGCTCGAGCTTTCCGCTGCCGTCGAGTATCGCTACCTCTACCTTGAGGACGTCGCCTCCCGATTCGGTATAGGCAAGTCCGTTGACTACGCCGATCTCGTCCTCGTCCGAGATATGCTCGGGAATGAGCTTGCGCGGTCCGAGGAACTCGCTTACGTTATCCGCATTGACCTTTATAGAGCGGAGCGAGGAATCTTCAACGAATCTTCTTGCCGCTCTGCGCGCAAGATCTGCTATGCGGCGCTCGAGGTTACGTACACCCGATTCGCGAGTGTAGTAGTCGATGATCTCCTCAAGTGCGCTCTCGCCAAGCACGAGCATACGGCGGTTGAGTCCGTGGCGTTTGAGCTGCTTGGGGACAAGGTGATTTTTCGCGATAGCGAGCTTTTCGGTCTTGGTATATGTCTTGAGCTCGATTA
>SVSY01000019.1 GCA_015064065.1 Oscillospiraceae bacterium | reverse complement strand
ATCCACGCACGTTCCAACGGACCGTACTCCATCGTAACTCAGCAGCCTCTCGGAGGTAAGGCTCAGTTCGGCGGACAGCGTTTCGGAGAGATGGAGGTTTGGGCTCTTGAGGCTTACGGCGCAGCTTACACGCTTCAGGAGATACTCACCGTTAAGTCCGACGATATCAACGGACGTAGAAGAGCTTACGAGGCTATTATCAAGGGTCAGAACATTCCTACTCCGGGTGTTCCCGAGTCCTTCAAGGTGCTCGTTAAGGAGCTTCAGTCGCTCGCACTCGATATCCGTACGCTCGACAAGGACGGCAACGATATCCAGCTTTCGACACTTTGCACAGACGAAGAGGAGAGCTTCCCCTACTCCAACAGAGCAGACCTTGCTCTTATCGATGAGGTCGTTGATAACTCCGTAGAGACCGACGATCTTGACGAATCCTTCCTTATCGACGATGCTGACGAGGACGATTTCTCTTACGAAGAGGAAGAGGAATTCGAAGGCTTCGACGCTATGGACGACGAAGAAATATAATTAAGAAGGAGAACAGCTATGCAGCGTAATGAATTTGATTCAATAAAAATAGGTCTGGCATCTCCGGATATGATCAGAGAGTGGTCTTACGGTGAGGTAACCAAGCCCGAGACCATCAACTACAGAACACTTAAGGCTGAGATAGGCGGTCTTTTCTGCGAGCGTATCTTTGGTCCGACTAAGGACGGCGCTTGTATGTGCGGAAAGTATAAGAATTCGCACAGCAGAGAGATCCACAAGTGTGAGAAGTGCGGCGTTGACGTTACCACCAAGAAGGTAAGACGTGAGCGTATGGGTCACATCGAGCTCGTTGCTCCCGTGTCGCACATCTGGTACTTCAAGGCTATTCCTTCGAGAATGGCTCTCGTACTCGATATTTCTCCCAAGCTTTTAGAGCAGGTGCTCTACTTTGCAGACAATATCGTTCTTGATCCCGGTTCTACTCCTCTTGAGAAGGGAACCGTGCTCAATGAAAAGCAGTATATGGAGAACCGCGAGCTTTACGGCGACGACTTCCGCGTAGGAATGGGCGCTGAGGCTATCAAGGAGCTCCTTATGGACATCGATATCGACGAGCTCGCAACACAGCTCAAGAGCGATCTTGAGGCTGCTTCGGGTCAGAAGAAGATGCGTATCATCAAGCGTCTTGAGGTCATCGAGGCGTTCAGAAAGTCGGGCAACAAGCTCGAATGGATGATAATGGACGTTGTTCCCGTCCTTCCCGCAGACCTTCGTCCTATGGTGCAGCTCGACGGCGGACGTTTTGCTACATCTGATATCAACGAGCTTTACCGCAGAGTTATCAGCCGTAACAACCGTCTTAAGAAGATAATCGAGATCCACGCACCCGAGATCGTTATCCGCAACGAGAAGCGTATGCTTCAGGAAGCAGTAGACGCACTTATCGATAACGGTAGAAGAGGAAAGCCCGTAACGGGACCCTCCAACCGTCCTCTCAAGTCGCTCTCCGAGCTGCTTCGCGGTAAGCAGGGACGCTTCCGTCAGAACCTTCTCGGTAAGCGTGTTGACTATTCGGGACGTTCGGTTATCGTCGTTGGTCCTTCGCTTAAGATCTATCAGTGCGGACTTCCTAAGGAGATGGCACTTGAGCTCTTCAAGCCCTTCGTAGTAAAGAGACTTGAGGAGATACTCCGCATCGGCGTAAAGGATGCGCTCAAGAAGATCGAAAAGGCACACGAAAATCCTTGCGTATGGGATGCGCTTGAGAACGTTATCAAGGAACACCCTGTTCTTCTTAACCGTGCACCTACGCTTCACAGACTTTCCATTCAGGCGTTCGAGCCCGTGCTCGTAGAGGGAAGAGCTATCAAGCTCCACCCGCTCGTATGTACTGCGTTTAACGCGGACTTCGACGGTGACCAGATGCCTGTTCACGTTCCGCTTTCCGCAGAGGCTCAGGCAGAGGCGAGATTCCTTATGCTTTCTGCGAATAACCTCTTGAAGCCCATGGACGGTCGTGCAGTTGCGGTTCCTTCGCAGGATATGATCCTCGGTTCGTACTATCTTACTATGGATAAGGCAGGCGAGCCCGGTGAGGGAAGAGCATTCCGTGATTTCAACGAGGCAATGATGGCATATGCAAACGGTGCGCTCGGACTTCACGCTCCCATCAAGATCCGTGTTACCAAGGAGATAAACGGCGAGAAGAAGACAAAGCTCATCAACGCAACGCTTGGTAGACTTATCTTCAACCAGCCTATTCCTCAGGACCTTGGATTTATCAAGCGTGACACGGAGGATTCGCTTTTCGAGCTTGAGATCCAGACCGTCGTCAAGAAGAAGGAGCTTGGTAAGCTTATTGACTACTGTATCAAGAAGCACGGCTCGGCTGTCTGTGCAGAGATGCTTGACAGCATTAAGGAAATGGGCTATAAGTATTCGACCAGAGCTTCCTTCTCCATCTCGGTATACGATATGACTATCCCGAACGAGAAGAAGGATTTCATTGCAGCAGCGCAGAAGAAGGTCGATGCTATCAACGAGACCTTCGATGAAGGACTTCTCACCGACGAGGAGCGTTACAACAACGTTATCAAGGTTTGGGAAAAGACCACCAACGAGGTCACAGATGCTCTCCAGAAGGGCTTTGATACCTTCAACCCGATCAAGATCATGTCGGACTCCGGAGCCCGTGGATCTATAGCACAGATGAGACAGCTCGCAGGTATGCGTGGACTTATGTTCGCTACCAACGGTAAGACTATAGAACTTCCTATTAAATCCAACTTCCGTGAAGGTCTTAATATCCTTGAGTACTTTATGGGTGCAAAGGGATCGCGTAAGTCGCTTTCGGATACGGCACTTCGTACGGCAGACTCGGGTTACCTTACCCGCCGTCTCGTTGACGTATCTCAGGAGGTTATCGTTTACGAGGACAAGTGCGATACCACCAAGGGTGCTTGGGTAGAGCAGATCGTTGACGAAAATAACAATACGGTCCTTGAAAATCTTCAGGATAGAATTATGGGTCGTTACACTATCGGTGAGATAATCGATCCTAAGACAGGCGAGGTCATCGTCGGCGACGATGAGATGATCTCCGAGGAGCAGGCTAACGCTATCGTTGCGGCAGGCATTGATAAGGTATATATCAGAACCGCTATCCAGTGTCACGCTAAGCGCGGTATATGTGCTCACTGCTACGGTGCTGACCTTGCATCCGGTAATCCCGTTAAGGTCGGTGAAGCAGTAGGTATCATCGCGGCTCAGTCTATCGGTGAGCCGGGTACACAGCTTACGATGCGTACCTTCCACTCGGGAGGTGTCGCAGGCTCGGATATCACGCAGGGTCTTCCCAGAGTCGAAGAGCTCTTTGAGGCAAGAACTCCCAAGAAGACCTGTGTGCTTGCAGAGGCAGACGGAACTGTTGAGAGAATAGAGGCAGGAGACGTTGCAAATACCTACACCATTTACCTTAAGAATGAGGAGAGCGGTGAGAGTATCCGTCATCCTATTCCCTTCGGAAAGAGAGTTACCGTTAATATTGGCGACACCGTCAATAAGGGAGACGCTCTGACCGACGGTAGTAAGGCTCCCGCCGATATTATGAGAATATTCGATGATCCCAACGATCCTAACAACCGTGAGTATCTTGACAGGATCTATGAGTATATCATCAAGGAGACTCAGAAGGTATACCGTTCTCAGTCCTGTAACGTAAACGATAAGCACATCGAGATCATCGCAAGACAGATGACCAGAAAGATACGTATCTCTTCCAAGGGAGATACCGATCTGCTTGTTGATTCGCTCGTCGATATGACCGAATTCGAGGCAGAGAACAACAGAGTTCAGGCTCTTATTGATGCGGGTGAGGAGCTCTCTCTCGCAGAAGGTAAGCCGATACTTCTCGGTATCACCAAGGCGTCCTTGCAGACCGAGTCCTTCCTTTCTGCAGCATCCTTCCAGGAGACCACAAAGGTACTCACCGATGCCGCTATCAAGGGTAAGGTAGACCATCTTATCGGACTTAAGGAGAACGTTATTATCGGTAAGCTTATTCCTGCAGGTACGGGTATGCAGTGCTATCATAACGTTGACGTTGAAAAGTGCGAGCAGGTCGTAGCTGAAGATGCCGAAACAGAAGTAAGCGACGTGATGACCGACGAGAGTGCAGAGACCGAGAATACCGAAGAGGTAATTGAGGTAGCTGAGAACGCAGAACTCGCTGAAGAGGCTAACGCATAAATTTTTAAATATTGGCCATAAATAAAGAACCGCTTCTGCCAACGTGGCAGAAGCGGTTCTTTTGTGTTCGGGCGATCAGTGTGAAAGCTCGTAATTTTTAAGAAAATCAAAGCAACGTGCGTTTTCTTCAAGACCTGTGGGATTAAGTCCTTCGCTTTCAACTACGACCGTCGTACCCAATTCGATGGCTTTGGTAAGAACCGTCGCAACGGGAGCTTCTCCTTCACCGAGTGCTTTTGCAGAATGATCCATACAGCCGTCTTTTAAGTGGATGAGCGAAAGTCTGCCGATAGAGTTGTAATGCTCCATAAGTGCCACGGGGTCTTTGCCTGCAAAGAATGCCCAAAAGGTATCAAGCTGGAAGGAAACGTTAGTCTTGGCTTCGAGCTCGTCATGCGCTATAGCGCCGTAATCGGAGGGTGTCAGCTCACGGTAATGATTATGTACCGAGAGCTTGATGCCCTCTTTTTCGAGCAGCGGAATGGCAAAATTGATAGTCTCGACAGTGCGGTCGAGATCCTCACGCGTATCCATCCAATAACCCGGAAGTACGATATTCTTGTTACCGAGCTGTTTGTGGTAAGCAATAGTGGCTTCGATATTTTCGGGTGTTATCTCGGAAATTCCCGTGTGCGTACTGCTTACTTCAAGTCCAAATTCATCAAGGTAAGAGCGTACCTCGGACGCACAATGACCGAAAAAACCTGCAAATTCAACGTATTTATAGCCTATGTCTGCAACTGCCTTGAGCGCAAGTTTCATATCTTCCTGTACGGCATCGCGAAGACCGTACAACTGCACACCGTATTTTCTCATATTGTTATCCTTTCTCTTTGTGAAAAGCTTTGATGGATATATTATAGCATAGCTTTTTTAAATATGCTATAAAAAATATGCAATAAAGTATTGGAAATATGAAAAGAAATTTATTTGACCTTCGCACCGAAGGGGCAGAACGCAAGCTTCATCAGCTTGAACGAGAGGATGCCGTTCGGGATACCGAAAATTGTTATACAGCAGATTATTCCCGAAACGAGATATATAAGTGCGAGCTCCCAACCGCACAGGATCGCCCATATTACGTTCGAGATGATGTGCTTTGAGGGGTTGAGATCTACCTTTTTGCCAAAGGGAGCAAAGGAAAGCTTTGCAACCTTAAAGCACTGGAGACCGAAGGGTATTCCTATGATAGTTATGCAGAGAAGCGCGCCGATAAGAAGCCAAAGCAAGCCCAAGAACAGTCCTCCAAAAATAAACCACAGGATATTTCCGATAAGCTTCATAAAATTCTCCTTTCATTATTGTTTTGTAATAAATATATTACCAATATTTTTGTTTATATGCTCGACATATTCACATAAATGTGGTATAATTATCGTATATAGTATACCATTATTTTCAGACTGTGTCAATAAAACCAAAATAAAAATTTACGGAGACAAAAATGGAGCATATTTACGACGTTATAATTATCGGCGGAGGTCCTGCAGGATATACCGCGGCGCTTTATGCCGCGCGCGCAGGTCTTGATACGCTCGTGATCGAAAAAATGGGTGCGGGCGGGCAGATGGCTCTGACCGACGTTATAGATAATTACCCCGGCTTTGACGAGGGAGTTGACGGAATAACTCTCGGTATGAAGATGCAGGCGGGTGCTGAGCGCTTCGGCGCACAGACGGTTTACGCTGAGGTGCTTTCCGTCGGGCTTTTGGAAAAAATAAAGCGTATCGAGAGCACCGACGGTGTATTCCTTTCAAAGACTGTTATCATCTGCACGGGTGCAGATCCGCGAAAGCTTGGGATCGAGGGCGAGGACACGCTCGTGGGGCGAGGACTTCACTATTGCGCTCACTGCGACGGAAGATTTTACAAGGGAAAGACTGTTATGGTAGTCGGCGGCGGCAACAGCGCGGCGTCCGATGCGCTCTATCTTTCGCATCTTGCAGAAAAGGTGATAGTAGTTCATCGCAGAGACACTCTTCGCGCGACGAAGATATATCACGAGCCGCTTATGAAAGCTGAGAACGTGGAATTTATGTGGAACTCTGCTATCGACTCCTTTAACGTCGATAAAAAGCTTGTAGGCGCGAATGTGAAGAATACTGCAAGCGGTGAAGTCAAGGAAGTAGGCCTTGACGGGCTTTTCGTTAGCATAGGACGCAGTCCTGCGACTGCACTCTTTGCGGATCAGATCGCGCTTGACGCTCACGGATATATCCTTGCCGACGAGAGTACGCGCACGAATATTGACGGTGTCTTTGCGGCGGGCGACGTTCGTACAAAGGAGCTTCGACAGGTGGTCACAGCCGTTTCCGACGGAGCCGTTGCGGCGCACCTTGCGGAACAGTATATAGCACTTGGATAAACACAGGAAATTGATGTTTTCTATTGGAGGTAGCACAAATGTCTTCTCAATTGATCTCTGCTGACAGAATACTTGATAAGCTTGACGAGTATCTGGGACGAAACGACTATGTTTCGGCTGAACGGCATCTTAAATATTGGCTTGGCGAGGCTGAGGTCGCGGGGGATCACCGAACCGAGCTTTTGGTAAGCAACGAGCTTATGGGGCTTTATCGCAAGCTTGGAAAAAGAGAAGAAGCACTTGAGCGTGCACAAACCGCTCTTAAGAGAATTGACGAGCTGAATATAGGCACGCAGGTCGGTGCGGCAACTACTTTTCTCAATTGTGCCACCGTTTGCAAAGCGTTCGGAATGCCCGAACGCTCGCTCGAGCTTTTTATAAAGGCAGAGCAGATATATCTGTACGAGCTCGAGGAGAACGACTCGCGCTTGGGCGGACTTTACAATAATATGGCGCTGACACTCGTCGATCTCGGCAGATTTCGCGATGCTGACGAGGCTTATAGCAAAGCACTCGCGATAATGGAAAAAAACGAGGGCGGGGATCTTGAGGTGGCCATAACCTATCTCAATATGGCAAGTGCCGCTGAGGCAGAGCTCGGTCTGCTCGATGCAGACGAGCGTATACAGGAGCTTATGGACAGAGCGGCATCTCTGCTCGAAGCGCACGCACGGCGCGACGGGTACTATGCCTTTGTGTGCGAGAAGTGCGCCTCTGTATTTGAATATTACGGACGTTTTATGTACGCGGGCGAGATAGCCGAGCGCGCAAGGAGGATATATCAGAGTGAAGGGAATTGAGCTTGCCGAAAAATTCTATACGGAATACGGTGCGCCGATGCTGAGAGAAGGCTTTTTACAGCTTGAAGGACTTATCGCGGTCGGTATCGCGGGTAGCGGCTCGGAATGTCTCGGATATGATGATGAGCTCTCGCAGGATCACGATTTTGAGGCGGGATTTTGCATATTTCTTCCCGATGAGTCTGTTGTCGACCGAAAGACCGAATTTGCGCTTGAACGTGCATATTCAAAGCTTCCCTCGGAGTTTATGGGATATAAGCGGCCTCGTCTGAGCCCCGTTGGCGGAAACAGGCACGGCGTTATACGCATAAGCGATTTTTTGGAGAGCAAGACGGGAAAGCGTGACGGTATCCTTTCGCTTGAAGAATGGTTTTTAGTGCCCGAGCAGTCCTTGCTTGAGGCAACCGACGGAAAAATATTCTACGACGGACTCGGAGTGATATCTGACGCGCGTAAAAGACTTTCGTATTTTCCCGAGGACGTAAGGCTCAAGAAGCTTGCGGGAGAGCTGTTGATGATGGGGCAGACAGGGCAGTATAACTACGCCAGATGCGCCGAGCGCAACGACGGCGGCGCAGCACAGCTCGTGCTTGCCGAATTTGTAAAGAGCACTATACACGCAGTTTGCTTGCTTGAAAAAAGATATATGCCATATTACAAGTGGAGCTTCCGCGCTTTGCGCGACTCTGCTGTCTTTTCTATTTCGGACAGACTTGAATATCTTATGTCGACTCCGAACACACGGGACGAGACAGAGAAGAAACAAAAGATAATAGAAAGCGTTTGCGTTGACGTGATAGCCGAGCTCTTAAAACAGGAGCTGAGTGACGTCGGCTCTAAGGAGACCGAGGCTCACGCATACGCTGTAAACGCGAAGATAGAAGATCCGACGTTGAGAAATCTTCACATTCTTTACGGAGTATGACGTCGACAGACTTTAGGGGAATTTCAGAAAATGAAAAATAAAATGAACACCGAGGCGATGTACGCCACGATGCGCCCTTGGCGGCTGTTTTTCGTCGTGGCTATCCCCGGAATGATAAGTATGTTCGCTATGTCGATATACAGCATCATCGAAGGTGCGTTTATCGGACAGAAGCTTGGAGAGGAAGCGTTTGCCGCGGTCAATATCGCTATGCCTCTCGTTATGATGAACTTTTTGCTTGCCGATCTTATCGGTGTCGGAGCATCTGTTCCGATATCTATAGCACTTGGAAAAAAGGACGGAAAGACGGCAAATAACGTATTTACCTGCTCAATAATACTGATATTCGTTACCTCGGTATTGATGGGCGCGGTGATGTTCTTTGCGGCAGAGCCGCTCTCTCGTATGATGGGCGCGGACGACACCTTACTCGATACGGCGGTCAGATATATGCGTACCTTTGCGATCTGCAGTCCTCTGTGCAGTGTCTTTTTTGCGATGGACAATTATCTGAAAATAAGCGGATTTGTAAAGACGAGTATGGTAATAAACGTTTGCTCAAACGTCGTTACCATAGCCCTCTTGGTCTTCTTTTTGATAGTTCTTCAAATGGACGTGGTAGGCTCGGCGTTGGCAAGTGCTATATCTATGTGCCTGTGCTCGTTGGTGGCTATAGTGCCATTTATAATGAAAAAGACGATACTGCGCTTTACAAGACCCAAATTCAGCTTCTCTATGCTCAAGGAGATCGGCGCATGCGGCTCTCCCGTATTTTTGAGTAATATTTCGGGAAGAATTACTTCTATCGTTATGAATATATCGCTTATGACGCTTGGCGTTCAGTATCTTGGCGAGGGCGGCGGTACTACTGCGGTCGCGGTCTACGCCGTGCTGATGTATTCAAGCGACCTCTGCTGGCCCTTGCTTTACGGTATAAGCGATGCTCTCGCTCCTGCGATAGGATATAACTGGGGCGCTGAGGATTATTCGAGAGTAAAGAAGATAGCAAAATGCAATTACATAGGTACGGCTGTGGTAGGACTCGTTTCTACCGGAGCTATGTTCCTTCTCGCACCTGCGCTCGCTTCGCTTTTTGCCAACGCAAACGATACGAGATTGCTTGAAATGTCGGCTCACGCGATAAGACTCTTCTGCTTTGCATATCTTTTCCGTTGGTTTGCTACCGCAACCCAGAACGTACTCAGTGCTATAGAAAAGCCGATGCACGCAACGATAATGTCTGTGTCGATCGCATTTGTTTTCCCGATACTTGCACTCGGAATGCTTTGGCCGCTCGGACTTGACGGAATATGGCTTAATTTCGTCGTAGCAACGGCGCTGACGGCTTTGCTCGGAGGGGTACTTATGATACCGATATTGCGCGAGATCAAGCGCAAAGAAAAACGCGGACAGCTCACAAGCCCCGATGCTCAAAGCGAGTAATAGGGCGGGTATTGACAAAAGGGCAAAAAAAGTGTATAATATATAATGGTGTGCTATGGGATATTGCACATAGACCGTTCACTTGACGTTCGTCAAGATCATCTTTGGTGCGGTTTTTAAGCGAAGCTTAAGGAGGATTTTATGCTGCAAAAGGCTAAGAAATTATTCAGATATATAACCGACAGCAATTACAGATTTTTAGTGCGCTCTAATATTACGGGCTGTCCTAAAATGGAGGACAAGGAATTCCTTTGCCGTAAGTTCAAGATCTGTATGGGAAGGGAGCTCGATCTGAAGGCCCCCAAGACCTTTAACGAGAAACTTCAGTGGTTGAAGTTAAACGACCGCAGACCTGAATACACAATGATGGTGGACAAATATCTCGTCAGAGATCATATTCGCAAGGTCTTGGGAGAGGAATATCTTATTCCTCTTATCGGTGTGTGGGATTCTCCCGATGAGATCGATTTTGATGCGCTTCCCGAGAGATTTGTGCTCAAGTGCAACCACAATTCAGGCGTGGGAATGTATATTTGCAGGGATAAGTCTAAGATGGAAGTCGAGGCAGTGAAGAAGGAGCTCCGCCGCGGTCTGGCACAGGATTATTATTTGACGGGAAGAGAGTGGCCCTATAAGAACGTTCCGCGAAAGATCATTTGCGAAAAGTTTATGAGTGACACCCCCGATGCATCGGATTTTACCGACTACAAGTTCTTTTGCTTCAACGGTAAGGTGGACTGCGTAATGGTTTGCCTTGAGCGTTCGAGCGGAGACACGAAATTTTATTTCTTTGATGAGGATTGGAAGTTAAAGCGGCTCAATATAAGAGGTAAGAACGCACCCGAAGGCTTTACTATTCCGAAGCCGTCTTGTATGGATGAAATGTTTAAGATCGCTGCAAAGCTCTCGAAGGGTATGCCCTTTGTGAGAGTGGATCTGTATCAGAGCAACGATCAGATATACTTTGGTGAATTGACCTTTTTCCCCGATAGCGGGTTTGATGGAAATCTATTGTCAGAGACCGATGAATATTTCGGAAGTCTTATCGACATAAGTAACGTGAAAGAATGAGGAAAGATCAATATATATGAAAAAAATCGGATTTGTGATCAGCCGCAAGGAAAATGAACGCAGAAGGGCGATCGTGCCCGAGCATATTGCTCTTATGAAGCACCCCGAGTGTCTGTATTTTGAAAAGGGATACGGAAAAGATCTCGGTATTGACGACTCTGAATATGAAAAATTCGGTTGCCATATCTGCAGCTTTGAGGAGTGCTTGGAGCAGGATATCATTTGCGACCCTAAGATAGGAGATGCAGAATATCTGTCTCGGTTGCATCACGGTCAGACTGTTTTTGGCTGGATACACGCAACGCAGAACCGAGATATCACCGACAAATTGGTGGATAACGGTCTGAGTGCATATGCGTGGGAGTCTATGCACAACGGCGGCAGACATATATTCTGGCGAAACAACGAGCTTGCGGGTGAGGCAGCCGTTATGCACGCATTTCAGTGCTACGGAAGAATGCCCTACGAGACCAAGGTCGCGGTTATCGGACGGGGCAACACTGCGCGCGGCGCGATCAAGATATTGAATATGCTTGGCGCTGACGTGGTGCAGTACGACAGAAAAACAGAAACTATGCTCCGTGAAGAGATTGGAGAATACGACGTTATCGTAAACTGCGTTTTGTGGGACGTGCAGAGGACCGATCACATTATTTACGAGACGGATCTGGCGCATATGAAAAAGAATGCTATGATCATTGACGTAAGCTGTGACAGAAACGGCGGTATCGAAACAAGTATCCCCACAACTATACTTGAGCCCACTTATACTGTCAACGGTGTTTTGCATTACGTCGTCGACCATACCCCCGCGCTCTTCTATAAGACCTTTACGTATAACAATTCGGCGATCATTTACCCGTATCTTGAACAGTTGATGACCGATGATATCGATGACGTATTGAAAAATTCTCTGATAATTAAAAATGGAGAGATCATTGACAAGGCTATTATTGAGTTCCAAGGAAGATGATCGGTAACGGAGTCAAGTTATGAATCGAGGAAAAAAATTAGCGTTTAATTCTATATCCTCATTGATATATCAGCTGATCGCCATAATCTGCGGCTTTATATTGCCCCGAATGTATCTGACCGTATACGGATCTGCCGTCAACGGATTGATCACGTCCGTAACTCAGTTTCTGGGCTTCATATCGCTGTGTGAATTGGGCGTAGGAGCGGTAGTTCAGTCTGCTCTGTACAAGCCCCTTGCGGAAAACGACACGGTTGGAGTAAGCAAGATAGCCATCTCGTCGGAGCGCTTTTTTCGGGGGATAGCGTATATATTGCTTGCCTATACGGCGTTGCTGATGGTATTGTATCCGTTAAAGACCATCGACTCTTTCGGATACGGATATACGTTGCTGCTGATATTAGTTATGTCCGTAAGCACCTTCGCACAGTATTATTTCGGTATGACCTACCGTTTGATCTTGTCTGCGGATCAGCTTGGATTTATTCATTATACGGTCCACAGCATTACGCTCGTGCTCAATACCGTTTGTTGTATTATACTGATGCACCTAAACGCCTCAATTCACGTCGTAAAGCTTGCTACGTCGATTATTTTTCTGCTTCAGCCCATATGTATATCGCTTATTGCAAGGCGTAGATATCATATCGACCGAAAGATCGTTCTGAGCGAAGAGCCGATCAAGCAAAAGTGGAACGGATTGACCCAGCACATCGCGACGGTAGTTTTAGGCAACACGGGAACGATCGTTCTGACGCTGATGTCTACCTTGGAAAACGTGTCTATCTACGGCGTATATCATCTCGTGGTAAACGGCGTTAAGCAGATCGTTTTATCGCTTACTAACGGTATACAGGCTATGATGGGCAATATGCTTGTAAAAAACGAGCGAAAGACGTTAGACAGGACCTTTGAATTTTTTGAGTGGATCATACACACGGGCGTTACTGCGGTCTTTGCCATCACGGCATTTTTGATAGTACCTTTCGTGTCGGTCTATACAAAAGGAGTTACTGACGTAAACTATATTGTGCCGACCTTTGCATATCTGATTACGCTCGCGCAGGCGGCGTATTGCCTGAGATTGCCGTATAATATTATGGTGTTGGCGGCAGGTCATTATAAAGAGACTCAATGGAGTGCTATTATTGAGGCAGGCATCAACATCGTTATTTCGGTTTTGGCGGTAAACAGTTGGGGACTTATCGGAGTTGCTATCGGTACGATAGCGGCTATGCTGTACAGAACCGTATATCTTGCGTGGTATCTGCGAAGCAATGTCATCAACAGAAAATTCGCCTACTATCTGAGACATATGGCGGTCAATATTCTGACGGTTGCGGTCTTCTTTGCGATAGTTTCGCTCTTGCCGTCTTTTTACTCGTTGAGAGAACAGACCTATCTCGCGTGGTGCATTCTCGCTATCAAAACAGGCGTGACCTGCCTGATCGTGACTGTTTTGGTGAATTTGCTGTGCTACCGCAGCCTTATGATGAAGATGTTTTCGGCTGTTAAAAACAGAATAAAAAAATAAGAGGAAAAAACCGTGTTACAAACAAATTGTTATTTGCATAACAGAGCAATCCTTATCACCGGTGCCGCCGGCTTTATAGGCTCAAATTTAGTCAAAGAATTGCTCTGTACCGTACCTTCGATCCATATCGTAGGCATCGATAATATGAACGACTATTACGACGTTTCGATAAAAGAATACAGACTTGGGCAGATAGATAAGCTTGCAAAGGAGAAGAAAGGCTGCACTTGGGATTTTGTCAAGGGAAATATCGCCGACAGAAAGCTGATCGATGAGCTTTTCGCAGAATATCGCTTTGGCATAGTAGTCAATCTTGCCGCACAGGCGGGTGTGAGATATTCCATTACGAACCCCGACGTTTATATAGAGTCGAATATCATCGGATTTTACAATATCCTTGAGGCGTGCCGTGCGAGTATGAGCACCGAGCACCCCGTAGAGCATCTTGTTTACGCGTCGTCCTCGTCGGTATACGGTACTAACAAAAAGATACCCTATTCTACGGACGATAAGGTGGACAATCCCGTTTCGCTCTATGCGGCTACCAAAAAGTCCAACGAGCTTATGGCGCACGCATATTCTAAGCTTTATAATATTCCCTCGACGGGACTTCGCTTCTTTACGGTTTACGGACCTGCGGGACGTCCCGATATGGCTTATTTCGGATTTACAAATAAGCTTCGCGAGGGAAAGACAATAGAGATATTCAACTACGGTAACTGCAAGAGAGATTTTACCTACGTTGACGATATCGTGGAGGGCGTTAAGCGCGTAATGCAATGCGCGCCCGAAAAGCAGACGGGCGAGGACGGACTTCCTTTGCCGCCTTACCGTATTTACAATATTGGAAATAACGATCCCGAAAATCTCTTGGATTTCGTTACTATTTTACAAGAGGAGCTCGTAAGAGCAGGGGTATTGCCTGAGGATTACGACTTTGAAGCACATAAAAAGCTCGTTCCTATGCAGGCGGGCGACGTTCCGATAACCTATGCCGACACCTCGGCACTCGAGCGCGATCTCGGCTTTAAGCCTTCGACTCCGCTGCGCGACGGACTCCGCAAATTTGCAGAGTGGTATAAGAATTTTTACAACCTATAATTGAGGTATACTATGAAAGTTGTCAGCTTATTTGAATCTATATACAAAAGGTCTCCCGCGTATACGGCTTTTACACCTTACCGCATCTGTCCGCTTGGTGCTCATTCGGATCATCAGCTCGGTAAGATCACGGGATTTGCTATAGATAAGGGTATCCATATCGCATACGGACCTAAGGAGAACGGTGTAATTGAGATACAGTCGGCACAGTTCGACAAGCGAGCACAGTGGCACGTTGAGGCTACTCCGAAGACGCGTGAGTTTGACTGGGCAGACCATCTGCGCGGAGCTACTATCGCGCTTTATAAGCGTTATCCGCTTCGCAGAGGTCTTTGCGCCGTTATAGACGGTGAACTGCCTATCGGCGGTCTTTCCTCTTCTGCGGCGGTCATCATTACCTATCTTTCGGCGCTTTGCAGAATGAACGGTATAACGCTTACGCCAAGCGAGCTTATTACTATTTCAAAGGAAGCGGAAAACAAATACGTCGGCGTATCCTGCGGAAAGCTCGACCAGTCCTGTGAGATATACTGTAAAAAGGACCATCTGCTTTATATGGACCTTCAGGACGATAGCTTTGAGCTGATCCCTCAGAGTCCCGATATGAAGCCTTATAAGATAGCTATATTCTTCAGCGGACTTGAGAGAAGCCTTGCGGGTTCGGCGTTCAATATGCGTGTTGACGAATGCAGAAGCGCGGCGTACGCGCTCAAGGCATATGCAGGTATGGAATACGGCAAGTTCGACGAGACAAATCTTCGTGACGTTCCCGTAGAGGTCTTCCATAAATATAAGGACAGACTTCCGGAGAATTGGGCAAAGCGCGCTGAGCACTGGTTTACCGAGTACGAGCGAGTCGAGCGCGGCGCAGAAGCGTGGCGCAGAGGCGACATCGAGGAATTTGGCAAACTCTCCTTTGAAAGCGGCAGATCCTCTATCTACAATTGGGAGACGGGTTCTCCCGAGCTTAAAACTCTCTACGAGATAATGACGAGAACCGACGGCATCTATGGCGGAAGATTTTCGGGCGCAGGCTTTAAGGGCTGTTGTATGGCATTGATAGATCCCGCGTTTGAGGAGAGCATTATGGCGAAGGTCGAGAGGGAATACTTAAAGGCATTCCCGAATCTTGAAGGTAAATATTCCGCTCATATCTGCACGAGTGCAGACGGCGTAAAATTGCAGTAATGAGGTATTAAATATGAAATGTCTGATATTAGCGGCGGGATACGCTACAAGACTTTATCCCTTGACCGAAAATTTCCCCAAGCCGCTTTTGACGGTTGGAGACAAGACTATACTTGATTGGCTCATCGACGATATCGATACTTCGGGAGAGGTCGATGAGTACGTTGTGATATCTAACCACAAGTACGCGCATCATTTCGACGCTTGGGCGAAGACTAAGGCGCAGAAGATAAGCGTCGTTGACGACGGTACGGACAGCAATGAGACCCGTCTCGGTGCGGTGAAGGACATACAGTTTGCTATAGATAAACTTGGACTTGACGACGATATGCTCGTTATTGCAGGTGACAACGTTCTCGATTTCAGCCTGACCCGTTTTGTCGCTTACGCAAAAGAAAAGCAGAGCTCCTGCATTATGCGTTACTACGAGGGAGATCTCAAGCGCCTTACAAAGTGCGGAGTGGTGCAGATCGATGAAAACGACCGTATTATAGGAATGGAAGAAAAACCCGCAGAGCCAAAGTCCAATTGGTGCTGCCCGCCCTTCTACTACTATACTAAGGCAGATGCAAGACTCGTAGAAAAGGGAATTGAAAGCGGCTGCGGCACTGACGCACCGGGAAGCTATATTGCTTGGCTTTGTGCCGAGACTACGGTATACGCTATGGAAATGCCGGGAAGCAGATATGATATCGGCAACCTTGAAAGCTATGAGCGAGTAAAGGCAGAGTATAAAGGGATCACCAAATAAAAAATAACGGGACTGAAATCAGTCCCGTTATTTTTTGTAAGACGAACCCCTCGCCATAGTGGCGGGGTTCAATAAAGGCTTTGCCAGAAAACCGGAAATCGAATAAAGAGTAGGAGCATGCAAAAGGCTCCTTCCGAGAGGGAGCTGTCACCGAAGGTGACTGAGGGAGAGTGCGAGCAGTAAGAGAACTTATGTTCAATGTGTCTGTTATGTTTTTTGATTTTTCAACAAAATACTCTATCCAAAGAACATAAAAAGTCAGTATGCACGCAGGCTCCTTCCACCGCAAGCGGTCCCCCTTCCTCTCGGAGGAAGGCTTTGGTTGAAACTCGTTTACGAGTAGCAAGTAATGATTGCGTGGCTGGCAGTCCAATAAAAAGCGCACTTGTGCGCAGCCAGTAGTATTAGGGCTATGCCCGAAACTGAAATATCACCGCTATGGCGGGTGGATATTTATTTGAAAAGCGAAATTCCTTGACAAAATGTGGAATAACTATTATAATAATATTGAATAACGAAAAAATTTCATTATTTTTGAAAAATCCCCTTGCGTGAGGTATTGCTCGTGACGTTGCGTAACGTTGTATAATAGGAGCATAGGAGGTGATAGCTATGTCAAAATACACGACGGGAGAAGTTGCAAAGCTCTGCGGTGTTTCGGTAAGGACCGTCCAATATTACGACGACCGAGGTATACTCGTGCCGAGTGAGCTGAGTGAGGGAGGCCGACGGCTCTATACCGAGGACGATCTTAAGCGAATGCACATCATCTGCTTTTTGCGTGAGGCAGGATTTCCTATCAACAGCATCTCTGCGCTCTTTTCGGAAGAACGGCCCGAGAATATCATTTCGATACTGCTTGAACAGCAGGAAAATACTCTGCGCGAGGAGATTTTAGATCTGCAAAAAAAGCTTGAATTGATAGACGGGATCAGGCACGAGCTCAAGGAGATAGAAAGCTTCTCGGTCGAATCTATCGGGGACATAGCATATTTTATGAAACAAAAAAATAAGCTTTGGAAAATGCGCTGTACTATGGTGCTTACGGGTATTCCCGTGACTGCACTTCAAGTGACGTCGGTAGTTCTGTGGATCACGAGCGGACTTTGGTGGCTCTTTGCTGTATGGACTTGCGTGGCATCTGTGTGGGGGATCTGGGTATCCAAATACTATTTTGATCACGTTGACTATATCTGTCCCGAATGCCACGAGGTATTCAAACCGAGCATCAAGGAAGCGTTCTGGGCATATCATACGCCTAAAATGCGCCGTCTGACCTGCCCGAGCTGCCACAATCGCAGACTCTGCCTTGAAGTCTACTCGGCAAAGGAGGATAAGAAGAATGGATAAGCTTATAGAATTTCTTCCTTTTTTGATACCGCTTATTATAGTTCAGTTTGCTTTGCTTGCATACACGCTTTATCACGTACTGACGCATAAGAATTACAAAAGAGGCAACCGCACGCTTTGGCTTATAGTCGTCATAGTGCTTATGAATTTCGTCGGACCGATACTTTATTTCGTTTTCGGCAAAGAGGATCAGTAGAATGGAAATATTGACGATCAAAGGGCTTGAAAAAAGCTTTGGTGATAAAAAGGTGCTCTCAAGTCTTGATATGAGCGTACCCGAGCACAGCATTTTCGGCTTTGTCGGCAGAAACGGTGCGGGCAAGACCACGACAATGAAAGCTGTCTTGGGGCTTCTTAAGACCGACGGTGGCGAGATACACGTTGCGGGTGAGAGGGTCAGATACGGCGAGACGGCTACGAACCGCCATATAGGATATCTTCCCGACGTTCCCGAATTTTATTCGTTTATGAATGCGCGTGAGTATCTGAAGCTCTGCGGTGAGAGCCTCGGTATGAAAAACGCAGATATCAAGCAGAGAAGTGACGAGCTTCTTTTGCTTGTGGGGCTTGCAGAGGAGACTCATCGCATAAAAGGCTATTCGCGCGGTATGAAGCAAAGGCTTGGTATAGCGCAGGCGCTTCTGTCGCGACCGAAGCTTTTGATATGCGACGAGCCTACGTCTGCACTCGACCCTATAGGAAGAAAGGATATACTTGATATTCTCTTGTCGGTAAGAGAGCAGACGACAGTGCTTTTTTCAACGCATATTCTTTCCGACGTTGAGCGCATCTGCACAGACGTTGCGCTTTTAAATGAAGGAAAGATAGCGATGCAGGGCTCGATAGACGAGATACGCCGTATTCAGCGTCAGGAAGAGTTTACTGTAGAGCTTCTCGACGAAAGAAGCGCACAGCTATTGCAAAACGCTTTTGGCGACGTACAGAGGACCTCGGCGGATACTCTTGTGTTTCGCGGAGGAGAGGAGCGAATGTTTGAGTTTCTCGGTTTTATAAAGGAAAACCGCCTTGCCCTGCAAAAAATAGAGCGTTCGGGCTCGTCGCTTGAGTCGCTCTTTATGGAGGTGGTAGGAAAATGAGAGCCCTTATTGCCTTTTTCAAAAAAGAATTGCTTGAGAGCCTCAGAAGCGGAAAGCTTATGCTACTCGCCGTTATATTCTGTGCGGTGGGAATTATGAACCCCGCTATAGCGAAGCTTACACCGTGGCTCTTTGAGATGCTCTCAGAGGAGCTGGCAGAAAGCGGAATGATAGTGGGTGCGACAGAGGTCGACGCGCTGACCTCGTGGACGCAGTTCTTTAAAAATATTCCTATTGCCTTTATCGCGTTTATATTCATTTACGGCTCGGTATTCACCAAGGAATACGACAGCGGAACGCTCGTCCTGATACTTACCAAAGGACTTGCGCGCTATAAGGTGGTGCTTGCAAAGTATGTCGTAATGCTTCTTGTGTGGAGCGCGGGCTATTGGCTCTGCTTTGGCATTACCTATCTGTATAACGACTTTTATTGGGATAACAGTATAGCGACGGGTCTTATGCCCGCCGTGCTGAATTGGTGGCTGTTTGGAGTTTTTGTGGTATCGCTCGTGGTCTTGTTCTCGGTGCTTATGAGCACGTATGGGAACGTTTTGCTCTGCACGGGCGGAGCGATCTTCGCGTCATATATGCTCGGTCTTTTGCCGAAGGCGGCAAAATATCTTCCTACCTCGCTTATGAGCTCGTCCGCGTTGCTTATCGGCGCAGAGGAGGCTGATAAATACGTCTTTGCAATAATTATATCGATTTTGCTTAGCGTTGCTTCGGTGGCGCTCAGTATTCCCATTCTGAACAAAAAACAAATATAAAAAGGAGATAGCAAAGTGAGTAAATTTTTGGAGGATATGGCACAGTTTTGCCGTGAGCAAGAATTGAATATCTATTATATAGGAGTGGTCGAGGACGGCAAGTACGAAGCCGAGAGCATAGCCGTAAACAGAACCAACTACTGCTCTGATATTTATTCCTGCGCAAAGGCGTTTACGGTAACGGCAGTCGGTCTTATGGTAGACCGCGGCTTGATGTCGACAGACGAGAAGGTCTGTGATATTCTCGGTGATCTTTGTCCCGATGAAATGGATATGCGTTGGCGCGACACGACAGTGGATATGGTTTTGCGTCATCATACGGGACTTCCCGGCGGATTTTTGGATATAGACGCACGCGATCCTCTGAGCTTTACGAACGATTATCTCAAATATATGCTTACCGCGCCGCTCTGCTGTGATCCCGCGGCTGAGTCGATATATACTGATGCGGCGTTTTATCTGCTCTCGCGCTTGGTAGAGATCAGGGCGGGCAGAAATATGGACGATCTCCTCAGAGAGCATATTTATAACCCGCTCTCCTTCCGTGAGGCAGCCTTCAGCCGCTGCCCAAAGGGACACGCTATGGGTGCTACGGGACTTTATATCCGCGCTGACGATATGGCAAAGCTTGCCGCGCTGTATATGTACGGCGGTGAATGGAACGGCGAGCGAATAATTTCTCACGAATGGGTAGACACGGTCCTCTCACGCGGATATGAACTAAAGCCCAAAGGAGAGGGAGGCGCGTTCGGCAAGGGAGGAATGTACGGTCAGATGATGATGGCAGTGCCCGAAAAGAACAGGGCCGTCGCTTGGGAGGGCTATAACCGCTCAAAGCCTTTGGACTCTCTCGTGCAGTTTGCAATAGAATATAGCGGCGGCAGCGCTATTGTTTAAAATAGGAGTTGACATAAAGGAAATAATATGATATAATTATTAAAAATCAATGAGTATTAAAGGAACCAGCTGACTGCAGAGGACGTTGGCTCCTTTATGCTTTTTAGAGGGAAATCTTATGGTTAGAAAAAAGAAATTTATGCTTTCAACCACGCAGATCATATTGCTCAGCTTTCTCGTGACCATTCTCATAGGAAGCGGACTTTTGGCATTGCCGATCAGTTCTGCAAGCGGCGAAGCCGTGCCGTATCTTGACGCGCTCTTTACGGCAACAACCTCTACCTGCGTGACGGGCCTCGTCACGCTTCCCACGGTGTCAACATGGAGCGTATTCGGGCAGATCGTTATATTGCTTTTGATACAGATCGGCGGACTTGGCATCATCACTATTATGTCGGGGCTGATGCTTCTCTTAAACAGAAAAATGGGCATAGGTGACCGTTTGCTAATTCAGGACGCGTTTAATCTCAATACTATGTCGGGACTTGCCAAGTTTGTTAAGAACGTGCTGTTCGGTACGCTGATCATCGAAGGGATGGGCGCTGTTCTGTATATGCTCGTCTTCGTCCCCGAGTTTGGCGCAAGGGGAATTTGGATATCGATATTCAATTCGGTTTCCGCATTTTGCAACGCAGGTATTGACATTATTGCAGAAAACAGTCTTTGCAATTACGCTACAAATACCTTGATCAATATCGTCACCTCAGTGCTTATCGTTCTCGGCGGACTTGGTTATATCGTTTGGTGGGATGTACTTCGCGTTGTTAAGAGCCGAACACCAAAAAATCGCAGGATATTCAGACATTTGACCCTGCACTCGAAGATCGCAATTTCCGCCACGGTAGGATTTGTTTTATTCGGTGCGATCCTCATATTTATTTTTGAATACGCAAACCCGCTGACCATTGGAAATATGTCTCTGTTCGATAAAATTCAAGTATCATTTTTCCAATCTGTCACTACGAGAACCGCAGGCTTTGCATCTGTTCCTCAAGAAAATCTGACGAACGCCTCTTTTGCCATATCTATTATTTTGATGCTGATCGGCGGTTCGCCCGTGGGAACGGCAGGCGGTATGAAAACAGTAACCATTATCGTCCTTGTTTGCTCGGCGCTTGCTACCGTCAGAAACAAGAACAGTATAACCCTGTTCGGACGCCGTATTTCCGAGGACTCGGTAAAAAAATCTGTTGCTGTGGCAGTAACGTTTCTTACAATATGCTCCGCTTCAACGATACTATTGATGGCAACGAGTGATGTAAGCGCCCTTGATGCAGTTTATGAAACAGTCAGCGCGACGGCAACCGTAGGACTTTCAAGAAATCTGACGGCAACGCTTAATACGTTTGGAAAGCTAATTATCATCGTAACGATGTATTTGGGCAGAGTCGGTCCTATATCACTTGCGGTGGCACTGGGCAGTAAAAACGAAAGTCAGAACGTGGTTTCCGAGCCGACGGAAGATATTAGTATAGGTTAAAGGAGAATTTTATGAAAGCAAAGAAAACATATGCAGTCTTTGGACTTGGAAGATACGGCACAGCCGTGGCAAGAGAACTTGTAGAGAACGGCATGGAGGTCATTGCAGTCGATACAGAGGAAAGGATCGTCAACGATGCAGCGGCATACCTTCCCGTGTGCAAATGCGCCGACGTGACCGATGCGGAGGTCATATCCCGTCTTGGAATAGGCAATATTGACACTGTTATCATTTGTATGGCGAGCAACCTTGAAGCAAGCGTTATGGCGGTCACGCTTTGCAAGGAGGCAGGCGTTAAGACCGTTATTGCAAAATGTGCCAATGAAATGCAGCAAAAAATATTGCTTCGTGTGGGTGCAGATCAAGTAGTTTTCCCGGAGAAAGAATCGGGTATCCGCCTTGCCAAGAATCTTTTAAGCTCGGGTTTTATTGATATGATATCTCTGTCAAAGGACGTGTCTATGATCGAGATCGACGTTAAGGATGAATGGTGCGGTAAGAATTTGATCGAATTGAATCTTCGCAAAAAATACGGATTTAATATCGTTGCTATCAAAAAAGGCGATAAGGTCAACGTAAACATCAATCCCGAGCAGGTGATCGATGCGGAAAACTCGCTGATCGTTATTGCAAACACGGCAAAATTGGGAAAATTGAAATAAACGGTTGGGGCTGACGAAATTATTCGTCAGCCCCCATTATTCTTTTGTATTAGCTGTAGATATATAGATTTTACGAAGACGGATCGGTGTAGCCCCAGATGATCTCGCTCTTGATGTCTGTATCAACATGCTCTATAGGTTCCTTTGACCAATTATCATTCCATCCATCAGGTTTGCTTGGTGCTTCACAGTAAACGGTCTTCAACTGTGGACAATCCCGAAAAGGATAATCTCCTATATGGGTTACGCTATCAGGTATTATCACGCTTTCCAATGGCGTGCATCCCCTAAACGCACCATCTCCTATGCTTTCCAAACCGTCAGACAGTACTACTTCGCTTAATGATTCACATAAGTAAAACGCACCACGGTCTATGCTCTTTACACTGCCAGACAGCACTACTTTCTTCAATTCGCAACAAAGTGCAAATGCGTGGGAACCAATAGAGGTCACTCCACTGCCGCAATATACTTCTTGTATAAAGTAGTCTCCACTTATATCGTTAAAGGCATAATCTGAAATCGGCAGATCAAGATACAGAACAGGGTCAGTACAGCTACCGAGTCCGCGTATCTCACCATCTACGATAAGCAAGCCCTTTGAGCTTTGGCGCGACTGAAATTCATATTGGACTTTTTCAATTTTTTCGTTGTATTGATAGGTCGCTTCTAACCTAAAGGTTCGGTCAAACGGCAGATCTTTGATGCGTGTGGTATCGGTTGGTAAGTCTGCATAAAATTCTTCGCCCTCAAACAGCCACAAGGTATTAAATTCGTGATCTCCCGTATAGGCATCGTCCCATTTGGGATTTAAGCAGACCGTCATTCCGTCTAACATTATGTTAAATGTTACGGGAACTTGAGTATAAAACGCCTTTTTGAAAAGAATATGTGCAGACGTTCCGTTTCCGTCAATGGCATCGTACACAGCAACGATCGCGTATTGATAGAGGGTGTCGGCACTCAGATCCGAGAAGGTGACGGGAGCGTCCGAAGTTATCGGTTGCTTGGATATGAGCGTTTCTCCGTCGTATATAACTGCGTACAAAGTGCCGTTGCTTTGTCCTATAAGCCCTAAATTGTCAGTAACCGTTGTGCTAAGCGTCAGATCATGGAAGCCTATAGTCTCCTGAGTGACAACCGCTGTCGGTTGGTCATCGGGTGTAATGAAGACCTTGACGGTCTTATCTCCATCCATACGTACGTCCTTGATCGTGTCACCGTCGACGTATTTGATGGCATCGATAGTGTATTCCTGTATTCCCGTTACGTCCCCGACGTTGTATTTCAATATCAGAGTCTCAAGATCAGAACCTTTTTCAAACATATAGGAAGAATACTTTACACCGTTGAGAGTAAACGAAAGTATCTCAAAGCCATCGGGGTTGGAAACGTGAATAAGAATATAAATATCCTCATTTCGCTTTGCGTAGTATTGCTCTTTTGCGCTCTCGGAAGACAGAAAATTCCTTTCGACCGCGTCCTCAAGCTTTTTTCCTTTTTCGCCGCGTTTATACGGGTCGTTCTGGTCGATCGGCTCGTCGGCGTGCAGCAGAGATATGCTGTCCGACAGAGAAGACGGTTGCGTAGCACCGAGGAAAGAGATCTTGGTCGCTGTTCTGTCGATACTTTCCGCAGGCATTTCGTTGGCAACTGTCATACCCTGATAAATTGGTATCTGCTTGCCGCTTGAGATAGGCGTTTGTTCGTTGTTAGGTAAAAGCAGGAGAATGGTCGTGGTCAAAAAGAAGAAACACGCCGCCGCTGCCAAAATGGTAACGATCATATTTTTGGTTGGCTTCGCTTTTTTTGCCCACAGTTCAAAACGTTTCTTCAGGTGATGGTCTACGAGGTCGGTATCTATTCCGGATACTACGTCTAAAGTATATTTGCTCTTATCTGATCTACGCATAGAAATAGCCCTCCTTTTCCAAAAATTGCTTCAGTCCCTCACGAATTTCACCCAGCTCGCGAAATACCGTGCGCTCACTGACATGCAGCATAGCGGCAATATCTGAGATACGGTCGGAGCAGTAATAGCGGCAAATGAAAATAAATGCGCTCCTTTCGGGAAGACCTCGCAGATAGACGCTAAGCAGACGGCTGAGCTCGTTTATGAGATACTCCTGCTGTAAATTAGGTGCGGGGATATACGCTTCCAGCTCATCTAAGGAAGCAGTCATCTCAGATGGAATGCGTTTGCTTGCGGTATTGTGCTTGTAACGCACTACCGCGGTATTACGCATGATCTTAGACAAAAAGATCTGAAAAATCGATGGCTTGGTGGGAGGGATACTGTTCCAAGTACCCAAGTAAGTATCGTTTAGACATTCCTCGCAATCCGGATGATCGTGTAAAATGTTGTAGGCAATACTGTACAAATAGCGTTTGTACTTTCGGTCGGTCTCGGTGATAGCTTTCTCGTTTCGATTCCAGTATAGGTCGATAATAGCTTCATCCGGCAAAACTGTTTCTATTTTGGACTCCCTTTCTTTTCTCATTTTTATTTCCTCCTAATTGCTCGATCACAAAAGACTTTCACTTTATCAGTATGTTTTTTTGAGAAAAGCTGACATGTTTTTTGAATATTATTGGATTTTTTATGCGTATTTTAAGATGGATCGTCAAAATCGTGCGAACAAAGCAAAAGTATGAAAGGTCAATTTATATTATTCTATCATAAAAATAGAAAACGTGCAACTTTTTTCGGAGAAACGGTAGCGGATAGCAGGTCCTTTGTGTCAAAAAACATTTTGGAAAATTTCAAAAAATTATAATAAACTATCTACCCACCACCGCATAACAAACGAAAAGAGCAGAAATCCTGCTCCAAACAATTAAATATAGGCAAAAAAATATCGAGTGTTCATCACTTTCGTTATGAACACTCGATATGGTCGGAGTGACAGGATTTGAACCTGCGGCATCGACGTTCCAAAGAAATCTATACCGATCTTTGCTTGATCTTGGGGGCTTTTTGAGGATTGTGTCCAAAAACGGTGCTTTCGGGCGCTCTTGTCATCACTGTTTCCACGTAGTCCGTAACTATAGATGGTCAAAACTGTGGTCAAGCCTGTTTGGGTAGTATATCCATCAAAGCTCCACCGTGATCGTGAGGATAGGTTACCTCGCATTATCTGAGAGGGGATTTTGGGGCATTTTGCTCCATATCACGAAAATTTTTTATGCGGTGAAAGGTTGAGTAGTTAGAATCGTGAAAATTATTAGGATCGTTCATAGCCGTTCTGCAAAGGTATATAATGTCATTTCCTTCAATTTCAAAGTCGACATATTGAAATCCTATTTTTTTAGGGTCGCAATCCGAGCGGTCTATCAGATCGGCAACAAGATACCAGTTCATCATATCTTCAGATGCCATAAGGGAAAGCAGGTTTCGTGCAGAAGTTACGTTTTCTTTGAGTCTGGAAGCAATGGAATAGTATTTTTTTGAAACCGAGTCGTATTTGATCATAAATTTGGAAAGGTTTGCGGGGAATGGGATACAGTGCGAGTACTCCAATGGGGCATTATGATCGTCGGTATTTACAGTATAAGCAAGAGCGCACCGATATCCACCGAATCGCATAACGTTAAACAGCTTTCCGGATGGGTCGGTCGTAAGAGTTCCTTCTATTGTCATGGTACATGCAGGGAGAGTGCTCAGCTCTTCTGCAGAGGGATCGAATTTTTTCGGCTCGGAAAAGCTCCAATTTTCAGGAATCATTAAGTCTTCATTTGCGTCGCACGACATAACCATAGCCGCATGGCAATAGTCTTTATTGCTCCAAGAGCCCCATTCCAACGTTTCATAAATCCTTCCGTTGTGAAAAAAAACATTTTGCGGGTTTTTATGAACGCCCACATTGCCCCTTTTTCCATTGGAGCCGCGCAGCAGGCATACCGGTGCTCCAAAGGTCTTTCCTCCGTCTGTCGATTTGCCTATAAGCAGATCTCCGTATTCGGTTGAGCAGGCAAGCATATATAGTTCACCCTTATGGATAAACATTTTTCCCCAGAAACACGGCATCAGCTCGCTTAAATAGTGCCATGTTGCTCCGTTGTCGTCCGAGCGAAATATCAGGGTTAAATTTTGAGGATGATCTGAGGCGAACAGATCCATAGACGCAAGCAAAAAACCGTTCGGATGTCGAACGAGAGACGGCGAACAGAGATAGCGTCCCGAGAAAGAATAAGCCTGATCGTCGGGATGCAGATAATTTACTACAGTACCTACTGAATTTCCACAACGCGCCAGACGGGTTCTGCTTTTTTTACCGTTTGCACAAACGTAGAATTCATAATCGGTGTTGGGGGATAAATTTTCAATATCACAATAGGTATGTGACGTGCAACCCCAATGAATATATGCGGAGTCCGCGCGATTTTTGTAAAAGATCGAATATTCGTTTTCGCCGATGTCCAACCACTCAAAATGGATCTTGTCTGAGTGCGGGACGATACGGCATATATAGATATCCCCAACCTCAGCTAAAAACGGACGGTAGGGGTGGTACGACCAAGCATTGTGTCCGCGCATTTAAATACCTCCATTACAAAACAGCTCATTTTCTATTGCATCCGTTGCCATTTTCATTTGATTCATACAATCCTTTGCGTAGTCGGTAAGGAGTTGCGCATCTTTATTTCTGGCAAAGTTTTCTGTGGATATGTTGCAAAGATTCATATGATATTTTGCGGTAAGGGGATAGGGTAAACCTACCTCCGTAAAACCGAAGGTACCGATAAAGGATTGTACTTTTTCTGCTACGAGAGGATCCTTGTCGAAGTTTTCACCAAGCCATGCATATAGCCTTGGATGAAAATTGCACATAATACCGCAATATCCGTGAGCACCCGATCTCATGGATTGGAGCAGAGTCTGGCAGTTAGCATTCAGGAGCTTAAAATGACTTCCTTTCAGCTGTTGAACTCTTTTTTCTATCATCGCCGCATCGCAGCAGGTGTCCTTCATATAATAGAACTTTCCTGTAGACAGACAGAATTCAAGAGTTTTAGGCGTTACAAGTCTTTTGTAGGGATATGGGCACTCGTAAAGACCAAGCTTTATATTTTCGGGGAGGGCGGAAATTAACTTTTTGCAATTTTCTATCCAGACGTCATCGTCCTCGTCGCTTTTTGCAAGGCGGTTGGTAATAAGTATCAGGGCATCGGTCCCGCTT
>SVSY01000018.1 GCA_015064065.1 Oscillospiraceae bacterium | reverse complement strand
TCAGACTTGCACAGCTTAAGAAAACGGGCAAGCAAGCGACGGTAATAGGTATCATTCAGGCAGTATTTACCACCTTGCTTGTGGACGCGATACTCATAGGCTTGCATTTCCTTATGCCCGACAAGCTTCCGCTTCCCGCGGCAATAGTGCTCGGTGCTGTCGCTTCGGCGACCGCTCCCGCGGCAACGCTTATGGTCGTTCGTCAGTATAAGGCAAAGGGCCCGCTTACCGACATATTGCTCCCGATAGTTGCACTTGACGATGCGGTAGGACTTGTGCTCTTCGCAATATCCTTCGGTATCTCTAAGGCGTTTATCAGCGGCAGGGTAGACCTGCTTTCAGTAGTGCTCGAGCCGATACTCGAGGTAGTGCTCTCGCTCTTGCTCGGTCTTGTTATGGGACTTCTCTTTACATTCTTTGAAAAGTTCTTCCATTCGCGTTCAAAGCGTTTGGCTATGTCGGTCACCTTTGTGCTCCTTACGGTCGCGCTCTCTATGATAGAGTTTGAGATATTCGGCGTTCACGTTGCGTTCTCGTCCTTGCTCGTATGTATGATGCTCGGAACGGTATTCTGCAACTGCTGTGATTTTTCCGAGGAGCTTATGGACAGAGTGGACCGCTGGACAGCTCCGCTCTTTATAATATTCTTTGTGCTTTCGGGCGCGGAGCTTGAACTTTCTGTATTCGCGGATATCGCGATAGTCGGAATAGGCGTCGTATACGTACTTGCCCGCTCGCTTGGTAAATACTTCGGTGCGTTTACAAGCGCAAAGGCTGTGAAATGCGAGCCTAATATCGTAAAATATCTCGGAATTACGCTTTTGCCTCAGGCGGGAGTTGCACTTGGAATGGCTATCAAAGCAAAGGAATCTCTCGGTTCAGAAGGTGCTATAATTGCAAATATAACGCTCTTTGCTGTACTTATCTATGAGCTTATCGGTCCGCTTCTCACGAAGATATCCTTGCAGAAGGCAGGAGAGATCTCTCCCGAAGGCAAGGTCAGCGCGAGAGAAGAGCACAAAAAGCTTTTGGAACAGCGTGAAGAAAACAGCAAATAATGCTTTAATAAATAAAAAAGAACTGTCTCATATGAGACAGTTCTTTTTGTTTTATTATTCTTTGATCTTAGGCAATCTTGCAAAGCTTGCCTCGAGCTCCTCGTCGGTAGGAGCGTAGTCGCTCATCTTGCCGTTGTGGAAACGCTCGTAAGCAAACATATCGAAGTATCCCGTACCCGTAAGACCGAATACGATTGTCTTTTCTTCACCCGTTTCCTTGCACTTGAGAGCCTCGTCCATAGCTACCTTTATAGCGTGTGAGCTTTCGGGAGCAGGGAGGATACCCTCGATGCGTGCAAAGTATTCGGCGGCGGCAAACACAGAGGTCTGCTCGACCGATACTGCTTCCATAAGGCCCTGATCGTAGAGCTCGGAGAGGGTGGAGCTCATTCCGTGGTAGCGCAGACCGCCTGCGTGTGATGCAGAGGGAATGAAGTTAGAGCCGAGAGTGTACATCTTTGCCATAGGACAAACAGCGCCGGTATCGCAGTAGTCGTAAGCGTATTTTCCGCGCGTAAGGCTGGGGCAGGACATAGGCTCGACAGCGATGAAGCGGTAATCTGCCTCTCCGCGAAGCTTCTCGCCCATAAAGGGAGCGATAAGTCCCGCAAGGTTAGAGCCGCCGCCGGCACAGCCGATGATGATATCAGCCTTTACACCGTACTTGTCAAGCGCTGCCTTGGTCTCAAGTCCGATAACAGATTGGTGAAGAGCGACCTGATTGAGAACGCTTCCGAGAACGTAGCGGTAGCCTTCCTTCTTGGTAGCAGCCTCAACTGCCTCGGATATAGCGCATCCAAGACTTCCCGACGTGCCGGGGTGCTCGGCAAGTATCTTTCTGCCGACCTCGGTGTCCATAGAAGGCGAGGGGGTCACGGTCGCGCCGTAGGTGCGCATTACCTCGCGTCTGAAGGGCTTCTGCTCGTAGGAGCACTTTACCATATATACGTTACAGTCAAGTCCGAAATAGGAGCACGCCATAGAGAGCGCCGTACCCCACTGACCTGCACCCGTCTCGGTGGTAACACCGCGCAGACCCTGTTGTTTTGCGTAGTATGCCTGAGCGATAGCGGAGTTGAGCTTATGGCTTCCGCTGGTGTTGTTTCCCTCGAACTTGTAGTAGATCTTAGCGGGTGTCTGCATCTTTTCTTCAAGACAGTACGCGCGGATCAGGGGTGCGGGACGGTACATTTTATAGAAATTGCGGATCTCCTCGGGAATGGGGAAGTAAGCCGTGGTGTCGTCGAGCTCCTGACGGATAAGCTCGTCGCAGAATACGGGAGCAAGCTCTTCTGCCGTTATAGGCTTGTGAGTCTCGCCGTTGAGAAGAGGAGCGGGCTTTTTCTTCATATCCGCACGCATATTGTACCAAGCGGTAGGAAGCTCGCTTTCTTCGAGATAGATCTTGTAGGGAATAGTTTTGTTTGACATAATATGTCTCCTTTCTGTGAGGGGGCAAACAAAAAAGTCCGTCCCGCAAAAATACTCTGCCGGGACAGGACTGTGATCCTGCGGTGCCACCCTGCTTGGCGAAATCTCGCCCTCTCGCGCATACTATTATATGCTGACCTTATTTACGGTAGGTATCCGTCGCACATACTCCAAAGCAAAGCCTTGTTTCCGTTTGCCCTCGAAGGTCCATTCAACTGTGTTTTCCTGCCGCGATCGCACCACCCGCGGCTCTCTGAGTGGAAGGGAGAACAGTCTACTTACTCCTTCTCATCGGTTTAGTATAGATTTTAGCACAAAGCTTGCGTTTTGTCAATATATTTTCAAAAATTTTTATAATTAGTTTGCGCTGGGTTTTGCCACTTTCTTTCGGAGAAAGTGGCGCAAAGAACTTGAATGATGGTAAAGTTATTGGGATCATCACAGAAAAGTTTTGCTCAAGCCTTTACAAAGGCTTGTCGTGAGCCGCCGACGAAACACCGCCGCGCTCACGCGCGGCGGTGTTTCTAAAGCATTTATTTATGTTGGCTCTTTTGCGCCTCGAAATATTCCTCATATCCCGTGACTTCAATTGCGGGAACGTAGGTTTTGGCATAGGTCTTGTTGCCGTTAGCAGATTTTCCTATATATTTATAAAAAGCGTAAAAGGGCAATACCTCTGTGCCGTCACCGTATCCAAGGACGTATTGGAGGTCGACATAATCGTAGTTTTCAAAATCAACACCATCTTGTGCCGCCATACAAAGAGGGCAAACATGACCGCCGAATACGTAGCCGTTATAGAGCAGAGCCTCGGCATCTTTAAGCGGGATCATCTTCAGCTTCATCTTCGGTACGAATCTTTCCTCAGGAGCGCTTCTGTACTGACGGTAGTATACATCATACTGAGTAAGTATGCTATCACTCACGATATCCCCGCTGAAATTCATATAGTTTTCAAAGGATATGCAGATATAGTCGGATATTGGTCGGAAGGAATTAGCGTTTAGCGGGTGTGCGTCTGAATTATAAAAGAATATTTCAAGGATAGATACTCCATTTTCACTGTTGTCATCATATTCACGAACGATTTTTACGTCGGCGAAATCAGCGCCGAAAATATAGAAAAGTTTTTCTTTAATCGGCTCAAGATCGCGTTTTATCTCCTCGTCGCTCTTCCTTTGATCTATTTCTATTTTTATTCCGTCAAAAAGCAGAGGGGGGCTATTATTGGAAAGAGAATCAGAATGAATAGAAAACCACGAGTGATTCAAATGTTGTCTCAGATAAAGAGAAAGCTCCATGTCTTTGCTGAATTTTGCGGATAAGTTATTATCCTCCGGATGTTTAGGATCTTCATCGAGCTCTATTTCATACGTTGGCGCGGGCATATTGATCTTTTTGAAAAGACGGGATATTATACCGTCGCTGAATTTTGCAAATTCATTTACGTCAAGATCCTGCTTTGTTTCTGCTTTTTCATATACCGTCAGATACTCTTCGCTTGGGATCGGGTCTATATACAGATATTCGTCTGAGGGTACGTAGCGCTTTGTATATGCATTTGTTGCAATCCCCTCTTTTTGCGGCTCGGAGAGAAAACGGGCTATATCCAGCGCGCTGTACTGTGCGTCGTCATACGTTGGAATGAGCACGTACTTGGGAGAGCCTAATTTGTAGATAAATATCGAAGCAACAGCTCCGAATAGTATGCAAAGGCAAGCGATAATAACGATTATTTGCTTTATACGTCTGTCTTGGCGTGTGAGCGAAGTGATTTGCTTATCTTTTTTCATATCGTTTTACCTCTCATATAAAATAATATTTAAGATCCGTTCGTTACGCTCTCTTTAATTATAGCATACAAATATTGTATTTTCAATAGTTAAAATCCAATATTACACTTGAAAAGCTTTTGCTTTAGTGCTATAATGATAATACAAAATACTTTGGAGGACAAAATTATGAGCAATCTTCCCGAATATATGCTTGTTGAGCCCAGCGTTTTTGCCATCGGCAACAAGTACAACATTTTCGTGCCCTTTTCCGATGAGGTGATAATGTGGGTCAAGGTAGGGGAGCATACCTATTACGATCACTGCAACGGAATTCTTCGCTCTAACACCAATATGCACAAGGTCGAGCTTCCGATGTCGGTGCTTGACGAGGCTGGGGAATACACGGTAGTATATAGAAAGATGATCGACCGCAAGCCCTATTTTCCAACGAGCGAGGACGAAAGAGAATATACGGTATCCTTCCGACCCGTGAAGGATGGCGGTAATATCAACATATATCATATCTCCGACGCGCACAATCTCGTTGCCGAGCCTGTGGCGGCAGGTCGCTATTTTGGAGATGAGATCGATCTTCTCGTGCTCAACGGCGATATCCCGAATCACAGCGGAGATATAAAGAATTTCAACGCTATCTGCGAGATCGCGGCAGGCGTTACGGGCGGTCATTGCCCCTGCGTATTTGCCCGCGGAAATCACGACACGCGCGGTATTCACGCAGAGGATATGCCTTATTACATTCCCACGATGAACGGAAACACCTATTACACATTCAGAGTTGGCTGTGTATGGGGACTTTTGCTTGACTGCGGCGAGGACAAGCGCGACACTAACGCAGAGTACGGTCACACCATCTGCTTCCACCATTTCAGAGAGGTAGAGACCGAGTTTATCAAGGAAGTTATCGCGAACGCCGATAAGGAGTACAACGCCGAGGGCGTAAAGCATAAGCTCGTTATATCGCATATAGCGTTTACGCATATCTGCGAGCCTCCGTTTGACATCGAGCAGGAGCTTTACGGCGAGTGGGCAAGACTTATGCGCGAGCATATAAAGCCCGAGCTGTTGCTTTACGGTCATCACCACGTAGTCGATATCTGTCCCGTCGGTTCGGACTTTGACCATCAGGGTCAGGCTTGCACGGCTATCATCGGCTCAAGACCTACCTTTGCCAACGACAAGCACCCGAACGGCTTTATCGGCGCGGGAATAGTGCTTTCCGACGACGGAAAGAAGAGGGTCATCTTCAACAACGACAAGGGTGAAGTTCTTCGCGATGAGCTAATTGACTAAAAATACCGGCAGTATTTGTGCAAAATGACAATTTTTTTTAAATTGTATTGCAATTGATTTGACATTGTGATATAATTTCCTTACCTAATAAATCAAAAGGAGATGCTTTTATGAAAAAATTAGTATCAATTTTAGTGCTTGCCGCTATGCTGCTTGCAAGCGTTATCGCGATCGTTCCCGCATCTGCGGCTGACGAGACCGAGGTTATAAACTTTTTGCCAGATGGAGTTTTGGATAAGATAAAGACGGCATACGCGAGTGGCGGCGCAGCCAATTATTCTCTTAGCGTAGCACCTTTTGTGTATACAGGCTATAACATCAACGCCAGAATAGCCGATTCAAAGGTTCTTTCCATAACCATTCCCGTAAACAAGACAGGCGCAGTTGATGCTGACGGAAATCTTATATTTACGCTTAGCACTTTCAAGGCGGAAAAGATAGCAGTTCCTGCTGATGCGGCTAACGTGTACAAGATCAAGATAAAGCCCGCTGATTACGGACTTGAAGCGGGCAAGGAGAATATTTATAAGTTTATCAAGGTCGACCTTAGCTCCTACAACGTCGTCGTTGCTGAGAATGAGTACCTTACCTTCACTGCAGAAGGTGATACTCTTATTCCCGGTTGGGCGCAGAACGATAACAATGCGGTTCAGAAGGTATTCAGAGAAAATTGTGACGAATACGTAGGCTTTGCATGTAATGCAGGTAAGGCAGGATATTCAACAAATGCTAATTCCTCAATATTCTTCGATCTCGAACTCGAAAAGAAGGTAGGTTGGGATGAGAAGGAGGACGTTTCGGCGGACGACCTCGATTTTACAAATTACGAGACTCGCAGACTCTGGACCGACGAGATCTATGCAGGTATAAAGGCGCTTTATGAAAAAGACGGTGCTAAAACAAGTGACTGGGTTCCTAGCGCGGCGCCCTTTGCTCCAGTAAACGCATCCTTCCAGAACAGAATGGCAGGCACGCGCTTGCGCACTATCACTCTTCCCGTAAACAAGACTCTTGCCGCTGATGCTAACGGTGATTTTATATTCACTATTCATACCTTCAAGCGTACCGGTCTTACAGGTTCTTCTCCCGTTAACAGTTGGAAGATAAAGATAAACGGAGAACAGTACGGACTTGAAGCCAACAAGAGCGGAATATACAAGTTTATCGAGAATATCGACCTTACCTCTTATAATATCGTAATAGGTGAGGACGAGGTTCTTGCATTCTTCTCAAGCACCGATACCTTCCTTCCCGGATACAGCGGAAATGCCGCAAGCTATTTTACCAGTAATTTTCCCGAAATGATGGGATTTGGAGCAAAAGCAGGTACTCCTACTTTCTCCAAGGAAACATATACCGGTGCCGTAATATTCTACGACCTTACCTACGACATTCCTGTTTCCGAAACCTATGCAAAGGTCAAGGCGCTTGTAGATACCGTTAAGGACTACGACAAGGATGACTTCTCCGCAGGCTTTGACACATTCAAGACCGCACTCGAGGCGGCACAGGCAAAGCTTGATAGTGCTGATTCGACGGATGATTTCTCCGCTGAATATACGGCACTTGACAGTGCAGTTAAGGCACTCGTTGCAATTACCGAGATCGACAAGACTGCTCTTGCAGCTGCTATTACCGCAGCCTCGGCATATGAAAATAAGGCGAGCGAATATACCGCAGACTCTTACACCGTATTTACCGACGCACTTGCTGCGGCTAAGTCTGTAAATGCTGATGAAGATGCTAAGCAGAGTGCTGTCAATAATGCTCAAAAGGCTCTTGACGATGCTGTAAAGGCACTTGACAAGAAGGGCGATATTTCTACTCTCAGCGCAAAGGTCCAGAGCATTCAGAAGGACTATGACAGAGATGATTATACGGCGGTAAGCTACAAGCCGCTCAACGATGCACTCAGAGAAGCAGAGGATCTTATTTCCGCTAACAGTGAGAGCCTTAACGCAATAGAAGCGCTTATCAAGGAGATCGACGGTGCTGTTGCGGGACTTAAGCGCAAGGCTGATTTCACCGCTCTTAATGAGCTCGTTACAAAGTATGAAGGCGTGAGCCACACCGAATATACGAAGGAAAGCGTAGATGCGCTTCTTGCGGTTATCGATAAGGTCAAGGAAAAGCGCAAGCCTGCGATATCGCCTAACGTTTCCGAGGAGGAGGGCGCGGCACTTCTTGGTGAGCTCAAGGCTGCTATCGACGGACTTGTTCCTTATGCGGTCTATGACGGCATAAACGAAAGAATAGCAGAAGTCGAGGCTATGGATAAGTCCAAGTATACCGAGGAGTCTTGGAATAAAGTCAAAGCTGCTATAGATGCTATAGACGACCTCAGATCCGACAGATACACTACACAGCCCGTTGCTGATGCGGCTCTTAAGGCACTTAACGACGCAGTGGCTGCTCTCGTTCTTGTGGGCTCCGAAGAAGCTGATAACGGCGAAGGTAATTCTACCGACGCTCCCACGACCAACGATGCAAACAAGGCTACCGAGCCAGAGGAGAAGGGGTGCGGCGGTGTTATCGCAACTACCGCTGTAGTTATGACCTCTGTTCTTGCTCTTGGTGCAGCTATCGTTGCAAAGAAGAAAGAAAACTGATAAGGTGAATTGAATTAAAATATTAAGGACTGCTTCATTCAGCGCAGACTTCTGCATCTGAATGAGGCAGTCCCATTTTTTGTTTTCGCAAAAGATTGACACGGCGCGGTGTGTGTGATATAATTTGAATGAATATATAAACGGAGGAAGGATATGGCGAAAAGAATACTTCTTGTACTGTTATGTGTCCTTATGATCTTGCCGTCGCTTTTTGCGTGTAACGCTACACAAAATGACCGCCGAAACGAAAATGACGGGGCATCTGAGCAGGATATGCAAGCAAAGGACACCGAAAAGCTGATCGAGGGGGGAAAAGTGAACATCGAGGGATTTGTAATAACCGAAGATAATCAGGATAAGTGCAAGATCGTATGTACCGCCAAGCTTGGCAGCAAGGCGCGGCTTGCCGCAGACGATCTTCGCGCACAGCTCCGTACGATGACGGGGTGGAATATAAAAATAATAAACGGTATCTACGACGAGTTGGGCTACTATTATATCGTCGTGGGAGAAAATAAAATAACCGAGAGTCTCGGATATAAAAATGAGAGCGGATATCCTTCGAGAGAGAGCGTTACGGTAAGTCAGAAGGATAATTTTCTCGTGCTTATGGGGAACGATGACGGGGAATACAACGGAACTCAATATGCAGTGACCGCTCTGCTCGAGCATCTGGGTTGCGGCTGGTTTGCCGACGATCCGCTCTGGACGGTCATTCCCCAAAGAAAAGAGCTCGATCTTGAGATAGGTGAGTTATATCTTGATCATACGCCGCGTTTTTCTTCAAGACGTACGCGCGTTGCTACGGCTGCGCCCGAGCTTGCAAAGAGATGGTATCAGGGCGGTGAGCGCACGCTGCTCGGTCATTGGCTTCCGTCTGCAGTGCCGAAGGAAGAATATGAGACACATCCCGAGTGGTTTGCACTGACGGGCGGAACGAGAGATCCTGAGGGTATCACGTATTGGCAATTTTGCTACTCAAATAAGGAATTTGCGGCGCGTATAGCCGAAGAAGCGTTAAAAAAGTTTGAGGGCGATCCAACGCTTTTGGTCCTCAGTATAAGTGCGAACGACGGTTGGTGCGATAATTGGTGCGAGTGCGAGAATTGTAAAATGCTTGGTAACGCGAGCGACGTTATGGTGCATTTTGCCAATAACGTGGCAGAGAAGGTGGCAGAGGTACGCACCGACAGGCGTTTGCAGATACTCAGTTATCACAACACCTATCTGCCGCCCGAGAACAACGTGAAGCTTCACGAGTGCGTCGAGCTTATGCTTTGCAGAGAGACGAATATGTACAAGCCGCTTGACGAGGACTTCCTTATGCCTTCGGGAAAAGACCCGATATCGCATATAGAATTTACTCAGTCATGGCGTCAGAATGCTCTTGAATATATTGAAAAGACTCAGCCTTCTCACATATCGGTATGGGATTGGTACTGTATCGCGGCTGAGCGTGCAGATTGGAAAAATGCGCCGTGGGTGCAGGGAGAAGTCGCTATACGCAACCAGAAGCTCTACGAGGAGCTTGGCGCGGAGTACGTGTTCTACGATCACGGGCCGCTTGACGATTACGGCGAGCCTAATACGGCAAAGACCTTTGCGCTTCGTTGGCCCTTATGGTACGTCGCGGCAAAAGCGTCCTTCGATGGCTCGCTTGATGAGCGTGCAATACTTGACGACGCGTGCAGCAAGCTGTACGGAATTGCGGGCGAGAAAATGCTTGAATACTATCTTATGCTTTCGGATATCAGCAAAAATTGCGACGCGTACAGTAACACCTGGATCCCTGCGGGTGCTAACGAGGTCTACGATTATGCTACACGAAAAGAAATAAAGGCTCTTTGTGAGAATATTCTTGAGCTTTCCAAGTCCTGCACGGAGAAAGAAAGACAGAGGATAGAGGCACAACTTGGGTATTGGTTTAAATAAAAAAAGCGCTTGTTGCAGCTGCAACAAGCGCTTTTTTTAGCATTTCTTCATAAGTCTTATAAAGAACTCTACCGTGCGGTCAAGTGCTTCGAGACGTATCTTTTCGTTGTTTCCGTGTATGGTCGCGCGTTCCTCGCCCGTCAGATCCATAGCGGAGAAGCGGTAAACTCTGTCGGATATTCTGCCGTAGTGGCGCGAATCCGAGCACTGCACCATAAGATAGGGAGAAACTATGCAGCCTTTCCAGGTCGACGCTACCGCGCTTGCGACCTTTTCCCAACCCTCGCAATCGGTACGCGAGATGCGGCTGGGATTCATTCCGTGCATACAGACGACCTCTACGTTTTCATCGCCGACGGTCTTCTTGATATATTCAAGCGCACTGTCGACCGTGTCTGCGGGGTTAAGGCGGATATTGGACACGAGCGATGCTTCGGGCGGAATAACGTTCGATGCCGCCGAGCCTTGCATCTGCGTAAAGGCTACCGTCGTACGCATAAGCGCGTTGAGCTCGCCACCGCTCTTTTTGCATATCATATTGAGCACGGGAAGGAATATACGGATATTGGAGAATATCACCTTGTAGACGAACGACGAGTAGCGTCCGAGCGTATCGAACATCTCTGCGACGGGAGGTGTAAGCTTTGCTTTAAATGGATTTTTGACCATTGAAATGCAAGCGGCACTGAGTCGGTCTACGGGAGCGTTCGGTTTGGGGGCAGATGCGTGCCCACCGCCAGAGCGTACCGTATATTTTACGTCCATCATACCCTTTTCGGCAATTCCTATAAGTCCGCAGGGCGCGCTTACTCCGGGGAATACGTTTTCGACTACAGCTCCGCCCTCGTCGATGACGAACGCGGGCTCGATGCCGTTTTGCTCAAAGTAGTCGACTATGCGTACAGCTCCCTCGCCGTTTACCTCTTCACCGCCCGAGAAAGCGAAATATACGTCGCACTCGGGCACAAAGCCCTCGGATATAAGATGATCTGCCGCAAAGAGTATTCCTCCGAAGGTCACCTTGGTGTCAAGAGTTCCGCGTCCCCAGATACAGCCGTCCTTGATGATAGCCTCGAATGCGGGGAGATCCCACGCGTCCTCGTTTACGGGAACTACGTCGTAGTGCGCCATCATAACTGCGGGCGCGCCGTCGCTCTTACCCTTCCAATGAAAGAGCAGGGCACGGTCGGGCAGACGGGTAAAGCTGCATTTTTCAAAAACGTTGGGATAAAGGGTTGGTAAAAGCGATATGAGCTTTTCAAATTCTGCGTCGTCTTCAAGCGAATGATCTCTGTAGGAGACTGTCTTACAACGCACGAGCTCCTGCAGAGTGCTTACTGCACGCGCTGAGTCAAAGCTTATCCCGTCGGTATCGACCGAGGGCTGAGGCTTTGGCTTGAATGCCGCCGCACGAATGAATATAACCGCTAAAAATATTATCAAAGCCGCAGGAATAAACCAAAGTGCCCACATATCAAAGTACTCCCTTCTTGTAGAGTATGCGTGCTACCGCAACGGTGAAAATAACTCCGACGGGAACCATTATTCCAACGGTGGATGCGTTGAGCGCGGGAACGAATATAAAGAGTGCAAGCATAAGGATTATGGGAGCAATAGAGAGCTTGAAATTTTTGGAGATAAATACTACCGCAAGACCGCCGAAGAGAGCGGGGAGTATCATATCGAACGCGGGCTCAAGTATGGGGGACTCAAGAATGGGAGTGAGCGGAACTATGCAGATAACGCCGATAATTATGATAGCGGTAGTCACTATGCTTGAAACGGCGATCGCGATAGTGGAGATGACCTCACCCTCCTCGTCTGATGCCTTTACGCCCGCGCGCTCCATAGCGTCGATAGCGCAGGGGAGCTTGAGGTTTGAGATGTTACCCGTTATAAACGAGAGATAAGTACCGCCCGCCCCAAGCATAGGAACGTAGGTGAATATCTCGACTATACCGACTGCCCAATACATAGGCGCGGTGGCTATAATTCCTTTCGCGAGGACCTCGAGATCGGGGAGAGTTCCGAATATCAATGAAAGAAGGATGGGGAAGCTGATCAGCACGCCGCCGACTACTATACCCCAGATACGTCCGCTTCTGTGGACGCTGTCTATATATGAAAGCTCTTTTTTAACGTTTTTCATTTTTAACCTCCGAGAAGCATATTAAAGGGGATAGCCGACGCCATACCTATAAGAAGGCTCATAGGCAGAGCATAGTCGGTAAGCCAACGTATCTTAGCCTTCGTTGCGATAAGACCGCATACCGCCATCACGACGGCAGAAACAGCCATTACGCAGACGGGAACGAGTCCCGAGGTATCGCCCTTGACGATAAGACCGACGTCGCAGAAAACGTAACCGAGGAATGCTGAGATCATACCGAGGAACATCGCGTTGTTAAAGATCTCGCCCCATTTCTTGTCCTTCATGCTGACCTTTGAAAGACCGCCCTGAAGCTTTTTGGTAACAAAAGGAACGAGAACGAGGCCTGCGGCGATGCCAATAGTCATTACCCACGCAATAGTGATGAAGATGGAAGGATCGGTCACGGTCGTACCTGCGCTCATTCCTGCCGCCTCAAGAGCGTTTCCTGCGGCTACGGTCTCGTACGTAATAGAACCGATGACCGAAAGGCGAAGCCAAGGCAGTGCTACACCCAGACTCTTTGAAAGAGCAACTACGCCTACAAGCACTGCGATGGCGGGAGCTATCGTAAATATAGCCGCCGAGCTGATAGTTTTTTTGACGGTCGAGCCCGATATACCGAGCTGCTTTGCGCGCCTGATAGCCTTGACTAAAAAGAATATCGACTGTGCAAGCACGAGAGCGATGATAGCACCGACTATAACGTAGATTATCGGGCTGTTTACGCTGAATTCCATATTATTTTACCTCCGTTTTTTTGATCTTAGAAAAATATTTGAACGTCATAGGCCAGAGTATTCCGCCAATGATAACCATTAAAAAATAACGTATCATACGCGCCCACGTATTAGCGGGGAGTATCGCGTCGAGAGGGAAGCGTAAAAGCTCCTTTGCGGCAACGACAAGCGCAAGTCCGCCGACAGCCTTTATGATCTGTACCCACCACACAGCCTTTGTCTCAAAGTTTATCCACTTGCGGTCGACCGTATATACAGAGATCAGACCGAGCATACAGCCGAGCAGCGTAAAGGCGTTCTTTCGTGCCGAAATAAGATTGTGTACGTTAGCTACCGAATATACCTCTTCGGGAAAGCTCCAAAGCATTATAAAGCAGAGATAAGCAACTACTGCGCCAAGGAGCGAGAAGAGTATTGCGTACATTACGCGCGGCGAGCTTTCGGCTTTTTTGAAGAGCGGATACGCTGCGAAAATAAGTATAGCGGCGATACAGAGTGAAACTATAACGTCGGCAGGCGTGTGAACACCGAGATACATTCGCGAGAGCGGAACGAGAACGCAGAGCGAGATGCAGACTATGCGAAGCCATAATGCTTTGTTTGCACGCGCAAGACCGCCGAAAAGTCCGACAGAGGTCTGCGTGTGCCCGCTTGGAAATGAATAACCGCTTGCCGCCTCGCGTGCCGATTCAACAATAGTGAACGAGGGGTCTTTTACCCACGGGCGCGGAACGCGGAAGAGCATTTTCAGGAATTGATTGAGCAGAGTGCCGACAAATCCCGTGCAGAGAAGATAGTAGCCCTGATATTTTGAAAAGCACCAGAAAACTATCATTCCGACAGCCATAAATACAGTTTCCTCACCGCACAGCGTGACGAGAGAGAAAAACAGATCAAGCACGGAATTTCGTATGCCCTCAAGGAAATATAAAAATTCCATAAGCAAACACCTTTCTGTTTATTTATCACGTAACATTATAGCACGAAAATGCTGTTTTTTCAATTGTTTTGCAGATTTTTAATATAAAAAAGCTACAGCGCTTGCCGAAAGGCAACCGCCGTAGCTTAATGATCAAGTTGTAAGTAATTTTAATTTTCGAGATTCTTTACTACCGAAACGCTTTCCTTGCCGTTGTAGAAGCATACGTTGTATTCGTAGGAAGTGTCGGTGCGGTTCTGATAACGCTTATACCAGATGTACTTAGGATTCATTTCATCAGATACCAAGTAGCTGTTGGGTGAACCTACAACAACGTCGCCTGCTATGGTGGTATCCTCTTCTTCTTTTACGTTGTATACCTTAAGCGTACCGTAGGTCGTTCCCGTCGAAGCTACATCGGTGTAATAATATACACTCAGACCGTCACTGCTTACGACTACGCGGGACGGGTAGATATCGGACTCTATCTTGTCGCTCTCTCCTTCTTTTACGTCGTATACGTAAAGATCAGCCGTATTGTCTGTAGAGGAGTATCCCTTCATAAAGTATACGTAATCGGAATTGGCGTCGGCAACGTAAAGACTGTAAACGTCATTTGCGACTTTTTCTTCGTCTACCAATTCAACCTTCTTCATATCGACCTTAGCCATTCGCAGACTGTCTTCCTTTACAAAGAGGAGCTTATCTTCGGAAAAGCTGCACTGATCTACGTCGGATATGAGCTTTACTCTCTCGCCGTCCTTGAACATAATAAGATAAACCGTTTCTGTAGTTTTGGTTATGCCGTCAGAATCGGTAAAGGTGTCTTTAGTAATGACGTAATACCCCTTTGCTTTCTTTACGTTCATATCTTGATAGAGAGGCAGACCGTTAGTGGAGTAAGACCAAGTGGTCGCAAGCTTAGAAGGAAGTTTATTTTCTTCTACCTTATCTCCGTTTACAAGGATCGTGCGGTCAGCTCCGTTTATAGTCATTATTCTGTTGTTAGGATCAACGTCTACGTTAAATGTGGGGGTAGCACTCTTGGTGCGGAAATGATCCTTAAGCTTTTTGATGATGGTGGACTGTGAGGGGGTGGTGTTAGTAGCTGTTCTGGCGCCGGGATCTTCAGGATCTACCTCGTCCTGCGTTGTTTCATCTTCAGGTTCTGCATCGGTAGCTTTTTCGGTTTCAGCGTCTTCGTTGGGTTCACCGTTTTCATTGGATTCGCCGTTCTCGTCGGTGTTCTCAGAGTTGCCTTCTTCCTCTTCGGATTTTGCCCACTCTTCCATTACGGCGTTTTCATAGTCGCTTATGGTTCCGTATTTTTCGGAATCGTATGTTTCGTTAAGATAATCTGAAAGATAGCTCTGATAGTTGTCAGCGGTGATATCGGGTGCTTCAAGATCGTCCTGGCTTACGGTCTCTTGAGAGCCGTCTTTAGAGAGAACTACCGAATATTTTCCGTTTTCCGTACTTGTCCATACAACAGTTTTACCGTCTGCCGAAACACCGCAAAGCTCTATCTTTTCTTCCTTTTTGTAAGAGGCGATAACCTCAAGCTTTTCGCTTGCGGGTTTGAGAACGCTGATCTCACCGTCGTATGCTGAAACGAATGCTATATCGTCAACTCCATAGGAATCGGATACGCAGGTGTCAACGAAAGGCAACGGGGAGTTGCCGTCGGTCTTAGCGGTGATCTCTAAAACGGTTACAGTCTTTTTGGTTTTGAAGCTGTAACGCACGGCGCGAACGTCAAGTGTATCTTTGTTCGTCTGATCAAAGATCGTCAAAAATACGAATTTGTTGGTGACAGTTATCTCTACAGTGATATTGTCCCCTGTCTCTGCTAATTTATGTTTTTCGGATTTGTTTGTGTCGGTCCAATATACCTGACCTTTGTCCTCGACTACTACGATATGTTTTCCGTCAGGGGTCATCTGAGCCTTTTTGACCTCACCGCCAAGCTTTACGGATTTGCCGTTATCATAGCAGATATATGCAGTTCCGTCCTGATCGACGTAGGCATCTATGACAGTGGGCGGGATATCGTTACTTTTGGCGATTACTGAGCATATTGTGGCGATTAAAATAATCACTACGATCAAAGCCGCGGCTATTGCGGTCATCGCAAGCTTTTTGTTTGGTTTGAGTTTTTTGGGGGGCTTAGAGTCTTTTATCGGAGTTTCTTGTGCAGGGGTCTCTGTTTTGGGCGCTTCTGTGACGGGTTCATCTACAATGGGAGTGTGAACTTCAGATTCGATCTTTGTCGCTTCGTCGGGGGCTTTGATCTGTGCACCGCAATTGAAGCAGAATTTTGCGTCATCGGGTAACTGTTTACCGCATTTTGAACAGAACATTACTTTTCTCCTTATATTATAATATTTTTTGCTTCCATTGACATTATATCACAACAGCATAATTGTGTCAATAAGTGTATAAAAATTAAATTCTATAATTATTTATGCAAATACTATTGACAAAGTTTAATGTATATGATATAATAACACGTGTTATGTAACAGATGTTATTTGAGGAGGTGAGAGCGTGCCGCCTAAAGCAAAGTATTCAAGAGAAAAAATAATAGACGTTGCGTATGAGATGGTACGAAAGAACGGGGAGGACTGTCTCAGTGCGCGAACGATAGCAAAAGAGCTCGGTTGCTCGACTGCTCCCATATTTACTGTGTTTTCAAGTATAGAAGAGCTTTATGACGAGGTCGTAAAGAGGGCGAGGGCACTCTATGACAGATACATTGAAGAGGGATTTTCAGCCACCCCCGCGTTCAAGGGAACGGGAATGAAATACATACAGTTTGCAAAAGACGAGCCGAAGCTTTTCCGTATGCTGTTTATGCGTGCTGGCCCCGATACGCCGCCGTCGCATTATTTTCCGAGCGGAGACGGCAACGAGCCGCTGATACGCAAAAACGTTGAGAGCACGTACGGAATGGACGAAGAGCGGGCACGCAAGCTGTATAATCATTTGTCGGTCTACGTGCACGGCATAGCGGTTCTTTTCGCACAGGGAATATGCGTTTTTACAGATGAGGACGTGAGCAGAATGCTCAGCGAGATGTTTTTAGCACTTACGAAAGGAGAGACGATATGAACACTTTTGCAGATAATAAGATCATCGAGATACGCGATCTGCATAAGAGCTTTGGAGATATTAAGGCGGTAGACGGAATATCGTTCGAGGTCAGAAGGGGAGAGCTTTTTGCTTTTCTCGGCGTGAACGGAGCGGGAAAATCGACTACCATAAATATGCTCTGCGGACAGCTCAAAAAGGATTCAGGACAGATACTTATAGACGGCGAGCCGATAGAAAATTCGCTTGCCGAAATCAAGGGAAAGATTGGGGTAGTCTTTCAGCATTCGGTGCTTGATAAGGCGCTCAGCGTAAAGGATAATCTTGAGAGCCGTGCGGCACTGTACGGTATTTACGGAAACGAATTCAAAAAGAGACTTGACGAGCTTTGCGAGCTGCTTGAGTTAAAGGAGCTTTTGCGCCGTCCGCTCGGCAAGCTTTCAGGAGGTCAGCGCAGAAGAATAGACGTCGCGCGTGCGCTTTTGCACAGACCGAAAATACTTATACTTGACGAGCCGACGACGGGACTCGATCCGCAGACGCGCAAGATACTCTGGCAGGTGATAGAGGACCTGAGAAAAGATGAGGATATGACGGTATTTCTTACCACGCACTATATGGAGGAGGCGGCTGACGCGGACTACGTAGTGATAATAGACTCGGGAAGAATAAGCGCGAGCGGAACTCCGCTTGAACTTAAAAACGCATACACGGGAGATTTTATCACGCTGTACGGTGTTGACGAAGATAGCGTAAAGTCGCTTGGCATCGAATACGAGATGCAAAGAGATCTTTGCAGGCTGTCCGTGCCGAACACTCGCGCGGCGACCGAGCTGATAGTCGCGCATCCCGAGATATTTTCGGATTACGAGATAACCAAGGGCAAGATGGACGACGTATTTTTAGCCGTGACCGGCAAAAAACTCTCTGACAGCGAGCAGAGGAGCGACGGAGGTGCTAAGAAATGAGAAGTTTGTGTATTTTTATAAAGCGAAACGTAAAGCTATTCTTTGCAGATAAGGGAATGTTTTTTACCTCTCTTATTACACCCGCGATACTGCTTGTTTTATACGTGACCTTTCTTGCTAACGTCTACACCGACTCTTTGCTTATGGCACTTCCTGTGGGCTTTGAGATAAGCCAAGAGCTTCTCGACGGCTTCGCGGGCGCACAGCTCGTGTCGTCGATACTTTCTGTATCCTGCGTTACGGTAGCGTTCTGCTCGAATATGCTTATGGTGCAGGATAAAGCTAACGGAACTGTTCGCGACATCACGGTGTCTCCAATAAAGGCATCGGCAACGTCAATTGCTTATTACGTTGCAACGCTGATATCGGCGCTCACAGTCTGTCTTACGGCAACGGCTATCTGTCTGCTTTACGTAGCTGCAACAGGTTGGTACATGACGGCGCTTGATATCGTGTTGCTCGTGCTTGACGTGGTATTGCTCTGCCTTTTCGGTGTAGCACTCTCGAGTATAATAAATTTCTTCCTATCAACTCAGGGGCAGATATCGGCAGTAGGTACGCTGATAAGCTCGGGATACGGATTTTTGTGCGGAGCGTATATGCCGCTCTCGCAGTTCAGCGACGGTTTGAGAAATGCGATAATGTTCCTCCCAGGAACTTACGGAACGGCGCTCGTGCGAAATCACGCAATGCGCGGTGTGCTTGCACAAATGGAGAAGGAAGGACTTCCCACCGAATTCGTGGATTCGGTCAGAGACAATTTTGACTGTACGCTGTATTTTTTTGAAAATAAGATAGATATCCCGATAATGTACGCGGTCATAGGCGTGACGGTCTGCGTGCTTGTCGCGGCATACGTAATAATGAATATCATAAAAGGCAGAAAGGTGAGATAAAATGACTAAAACTTTAAAGACTATTCAGACTATAATGAAAGTAGGCAAGGTTCTTGCCACTATAGTATTCGTATGCTGTATAATAGGTGCGGTGGGATGTGCCTTGGGTATCGTGGGACTTTCTTTGACTTCTATGCTTGGAGTAACTCTCGATATGAAGATGCTTGCGGAGCTTCTTGACGAAGAGAGTTTGGCAATGTTTGCCGACGGAAGCATCGGCGCATATATAGGCATCGCGTATTTCGGCTGTATCGTGGGTATAATATCCTGCGTTGCAGAGGCCGTACTTGCACGTCTTGCTGTCAACTATTTTAAAAAGGAGCTTGAGACGGGCACACCCTTTACCTTTGAGGGTGCAAAGGAGATGTTCAGGCTCGGCGTTATCAATCTTTGCGTAATGCTCGGACTCTCCGTGGTGGAGGGAATGATATTCGCTATTCTGTGGATATTTTTTCCCGAGATCACAGAACCCAGCACGTCAGTATCGCTCGGTACGGGTCTTTGGATGATGATACTCTCGGTATTTTTCAAGCACGGTGCGGAGATATCGGCACAGAGGAGCGAAGAAAATGCCGAGGATGTTAAAGAGGAGATAAAATTCTGAGAATACAATATAAAAGCCGGTGCAAATAAAAATTTGTATCGGCTTTTTGTTATAAAAATTTTCTAAAATTTTTATAACCGATTGCAAAACAGCCGACTAAGTGATATAATATGCGTAGAAATATATTTTTCTGAATATGGAGGGATAATATGACATACGAGCAAAGAATGAAAAATCTTTCGGTACCTGAGGGCAGAATAGACGTGGTGCTCGATACCGACGCATATAACGAGATAGACGACCAGTTTGCTATTGCGTATCTGCTTAAAAATTCGGACAAGCTTAATACTAAGGCGATATACGCAGCACCCTTTCTCAACTCTCGCTCCACTTCCGCGGGTGAGGGAATGGAGAAAAGCTATAAGGAGATATACAAGCTTCTCGGTCTTATGAACATAGAAAAGGACGTTTTTCGCGGCTCTGACCGTTTTCTTGAAAACGAGGAAACGCCCGTAATATCAGATGCGGCACGCGATCTCGCGGCAAGAGTTGAGGATTATTCTCCCGAAAACCCGCTTTACGTGGTAGCAATAGGCGCGATAACCAACGTTGCCTCTGCGGTCCTGCTTAATCCTAAGGTCGCAGAGAACGCAGTCCTCGTGTGGCTTGGCGGACACGGACTTCATTTCCACAATACACGTGAATTCAATATGGTTCAGGATATCGCGGCGTCAAGAGTGGTCATGTCCTCGGGATTGCCATTCGTTCAGCTCCCTTGCTGCGGAGTCGTCAGCGGATTTACCGTTTCCAAGCCCGAGCTCGAGTATTGGTTGATGGATAAAAATCCGCTTGCAGATTATCTTGCACGCAATACTATACAAGAAGCCGAGAGCTACGCTCACGGAAGACCTTGGACGAGAGTTATCTGGGACGTTACCGCTGTTGCGTGGCTCGTCAATGACAAGGACAGATTTATGCTTTCGAGAGTTATAAACACATCTCTTTCGGATTACGAAGGAAAATACGAGCCGAATGCCGACGGAGACCCTATGCGCTACGTCTACTATATCCACAGAGACGCGCTTATGAAAGACCTTTTCGATAAGATCTTGGGAGAGTGAGTATGTTAGAAAATAAGCTTGCACCCTCTATGATGTGTGCCGATCCATTCAAGCTTTCGGATACGCTTGCCGATTTTAAGAAATGCGGGATAGAATATCTGCACATCGACGTTATGGATGGACAATTCGTTCCGAATTTTACGCTTGGCACGGATTATTGCAGAATACTTAAAAAGAATACCGACATACCGCTCGACATACATCTTATGATAAACGACCCCGAAAACAAGCTTTCGTGGTTCGAGTTCGGCGAGGGTGACTACGTTTCGGTGCACGCTGAGAGCACTAAACATCTTCAAAGAGCACTTTCGCTCATAAAGAGCAGGGGAGCAAAGCCTATGGTCGCGATAAACCCTGCAACACCCATAGAAGTGCTCGAATACGTGCTCGACGATATCTGCGGAGTGCTCGTAATGACGGTAAATCCCGGATTTGCGGGTCAGAAGATGATACCTGCGACGTTTGATAAGATAAAGCGTCTGCGTGAGTATCTCGACGCGCGCGGATACCGCAACGTTGAGATAGAGGTAGACGGCAACGTCAGCTTTGCAAACGCCCTGCTTATGAGAGAGGCAGGCGCGAATATATTCGTCGGCGGCACGTCGAGCGTTTTCTCGAGTGAAGGAAGCATTTGCGAAAATATAGCGCGTATGCGAAATTCTTTGAAATAACGGGGCAAGATATGAAGATAATGAGCTTTAATACACAGCACTGCCTTAATTTTTTGGAGCAGAAGATAGATTTTGATATAATGGCAGATGCTATAATAAAATGCGGCGCGGACATCGTGGGTCTTAACGAGATGCGCGACGGAGAATGCCCGCCCGAATTTGACGCGCAGTGCGCTATACTTGCACAAAAGAGTGGGCTTGAGAACCATTATTTTGCAAAGGCGCTTCAATTCAAAGCAGGCGGATACGGCAATGGATTGCTCTCGAGATATGCAATAGAGAGCGTAGAGACTATACACGTGCCCGATCCCGAGGTGCGCGGATATGACGGATATTACGAGCACAGAGTGTTGCTCAAGGCAAGGCTTGAGAACGGTCTTACCGTTATGGTAATTCATTTCGGACTCAATCCCGACGAGGCAGAGCTGGCGGTAAAGACGGTCGTCGAAAATCTTGAGAGTGAGAAATGCATTCTTATGGGCGATTTCAACGTAGAGCCTGACAACAAGGTGCTGTTGCCGATAAGAGAGCGTATGAAGGATACGGCGGGGCTTTTCAGTGAGCCCAAGCTCAGCTTTCCGTCGGATAAGCCGCGCTGTAAGATAGACTATATATTCGTCAGCCCCGACGTTGAGGTGATAAGCGCGGATATACCCGCTATCGTGGCGTCTGACCACAGACCGCACACGGCAGAGATAAGAATTTAAGGAGAAAATTATGTTGGAAGCAGGAATGAAAGCCCCCGACTTTACGTTGAGTGATGCGAGCGGCAGAGAGGTGTCGCTTTCCGACCTCAGAGGAAAAAAGGTCGTACTTTATTTTTACCCTAAGGATAACACCCCCGGCTGTACGCGTCAGGCGTGCGCGTTTGCGGGCGCATATGAGCAATTCAAGGATAAGGGAGTTGAGGTCGTTGGCATCAGCCGAGACAGCGTAGCGTCTCACGTGAAATTTGCCGAGAAGCATGGGCTGCCCTTTATACTTCTTTCAGACCCCGAGCTTGAAGCAATAAAGGCATATGGGGTATGGCAGGAGAAAAAGCTTTACGGAAAGCTAAGCTTCGGTGTCGTTCGAACTACCTTTATAATAGACGAAAACGGAATTATCGAAGCTGTTATGCCGAAGGTCAAGCCCGACACTAACGCTGCGGAAATTCTACAGATGCTTTAAGGAGAAGACTATGAAAGGTGTTTTCAGAAAAATCGTCAGCGCAATAGCCTTGATCTGCATGCTGAGTGCTTGTTTTATTCCGTGCTTTAACGCCTATGCACTTGCAAGCAAAAATTCGGTATATCTTTCGGATATGACTCCGATCACAGAGACTACAGGTTGGGGTAAGGTAACGTATGACCGAGATCTTTCGGGAAATCCGATCAACATTGGCGGTTCGCTTTATCTTGAAGGAATATCGGTACACGCCAATTCGGTAGTTGAGTACGATATCAACGGAATGGGATATGAAAAATTTTCCGCTGTTATAGGTGTCAGCCGTGCGGCAGGAAACGGCACGCCCGATCAGTCCTCGGTCGTCTTTGAGGTTCTCGCCGACGGCGTGAGCCTTTATAAGAGCGGCGTGAAGAGATATTATGATGAGGCAGAGGAGATATCGGTAGATATTCCTTTCTATACGGAAAAGCTTACGCTTAAGGTGACTAACGCTGACGACGGCGGTAACGGAGATCACGCTTCGTGGGCAGAAGCTAAGCTGTCAAAGGGTAAATATCTGAGCACGGACTTAGAAAGCGTAGAGCTCTCTCAGGAGAATAATGAGCTGAAAATAGGGGACGTGTCAAAGCTCGGACTTCGCGCCTTCAGCCACGGAGGAGATGAATTGGATATTTCAACGCTTGACGTTGAGTATTTTACCGAGACTCCGCAGATGATAGAGATAGATGCCGACGGAAATATGAAGATACTTGCAAACGGTATCGGAACGGTGGGAGTAACGGTCACGCAGAGGGGCGCGCAGAGAGATATAGAACGCCGTGCAAAGCTGACCGTTACTTCGAATATTTCGGCGCAGGGTCGATTTGATACGGTCTTGTCGTCACCTTCGGGAAATCTTGAGGCGAAGCTCTATACGGACGAGCTTGGACGTATTTACTATACGGTGAAAGAGGACGGCTGTTTGATGCTTAAAGACAGTGCGATAGGACTGAGCACAACAGACGTAGATCTTGATAGCGGTCTTACACTTGTTTCTTCAGCGGCGAGTGTGATCGACGAGACCTACGAGAATATTACAGGCAAGGTCAAGACCGCGCGAAATCACGCGAACGTTATAGTTGCTACCTTCGAGAAGAACGAATATGTTTTTATTCTTGAATTTCGCGCGTATGACGACGGATTTGCTTACAGATATACCGTAAATTCCAAAAACGACTCGGTAAGTACTGTCAACATAGATGATGAAACGGGATATTTCTCGCTTCCCGCAGATGCGAAGGCGTTTTATCAGAAGATAAAGAATATGGGCGCGGCGTTTAACTACGAGGAGAATTACGTTGAGTCGACGGTAACCGAAATGACAAATAGCAACGTTGCATTCCCGCTTCTTTTCTCGGCAGATGATGAGCATTGGATGCTTTTGTCGGAGGCTGAGCTTTATGGGGACAGATACGTAGGATCGGCTTTGTACGCTGAGAGCGACGGAGTGCTTGGACTTACCTTTGCGCCTCAGACCAAGGACGGTGTGACCGTGTCGACGGCTCTTTCCTTTACGTCTCCGTGGAGATGCGGAATTGCGGGAGGACTTGACGATATAGTTGAGAGCGATCTTATAGAGGATCTTTCGGCGCGTCGTGATATCAAAAAATTTTCTTGGGTAAAACCGGGTGTTGCTTCTTGGCTATGGCTTGAGGAGGGCTCGGCGGTACATTCGGATCGCGAAAGAATTCAGGACTACATCGACCTTTCGGCAGAGATGGGCTGGGAATACGTTCTGCTTGATGCAGGATGGCAGCCGGATGCTCCGTGGGGATGCTACGATTGGTTCCCTGAGCTCGTGCAGTATGCAAGGAAAAAGAGCGTTGGAATAATAGTTTGGGTGCATTACACCAAGCTCGATACGCCCGAAGAGCGTAAGGTGCTCAGCAACTGGGCGGCAATGGGTATAAGAGGCATCAAGGTCGACTTTATGGATTCCGAAAGCCAATCGCTCATAGATTTTTACCGCACGTTGTACGAGGAGTGTGAGAAATATAAGCTGCTCGTCAATCCGCACGGTGCTAATAAGCCTACGGGCGAGCGTCAGTATTGGCCGAACGTTATAAACCGAGAGGCAGTTCGCGGAGAGGAGTATCAGACGTATCTTGGCAGCGATCTTTCTACCTGGGCATTTACGAGAGGTGTTCTTGGTCCTATGGACGTAACCCCGAGAATAGTTCCGGGTGAGGATAGCGCGATAAGTGCGGCTGCACAGCTTGCTATATCGGTGCACTTTGAATCGGGAATGCCGTGTATGTCATCGACACCCGAAACTTACAGAAAAGAAATCGGAAGCCTTTTCCTGAAGGATCTTCCTTCTGCGTGGGAGCAGATAGAGTTTATCGACGGATATCCCGGAGATTATTCGGTATTGGCAAGAAGATCGGGCGCGGATTGGTATTTGTCGGGTCTTACAAACGATGAAAGAGATATCAGTATCAGCTACGATTTTCTTGAAGAGGGTGCAGAATACGAGGCATACGTTTTCACCGACAGCGAGTCAGGAAAGACGGTCGAGCTTGAGCAAATGACTGTAAGCTCGATAGATGAGATAGAGCTGCATATGAGAGCTAACGGCGGATTTGCAGTTAAGCTCGTAAAGATAGGCGGCGACGACGGAGCAGAGGATGATGACGGTACTCAAAAGCAGACCGAAAAGCCTACGGAAAAGCCGCTTGCTACCGAAAAGAGCACAGAGCTCGCAACCGAATCGGTAGATAACGGCGGCAAGACAGAGGAAAAGAAGGGGTGCTCGTCGCAAGTGTTTACCCCCGCAGTTGCAGTTTGCGCGTTTTCTGCGTTTGCTTTAACGCTCAAAGCTAAAAAGAAAAAAGAAGAATAAAGGAACATCGCAAAGCGGGGCTTTGCAAAAATATAATGACTATTTTTAAAAACAAAAAGGTGATGAACGCCATCTATCTCGGTACGCTCTGCTCGGTATCATATCTTGCGGTATACTTCGCGAGAAATATGTTGAGCGCAGTCACGCCGCAGATGACAGAGGGAGGTCTTTACAGCGAAGAGTTTATCGGCGACCTTTCGTCACTCTATTTCATTTTTTATGCCGTCGGTCAGCTTATCAACGGATTGATAGGAGATAGGATCAAGGCAAAATATATGATAAGCTTCGGGCTCTTCTTAGCAGGAGCGTCGAATATAGTGTTTGTGTATTTGTTGCCGCAGAATGCTACGGTCGCGACTATCTCATACGGACTTACGGGATTTTTCCTTTCGATGATATACGCGCCGATGACCAAGGTCGTATCGGAAAATACCGAGCCTATATACGCAACGCGTTGCAGTATGGGTTATACCTTTGCATCCTTTTTCGGCTCACCCATGGCAGGAATAGCCGCCGCTCTTTTGACATGGCAGAGCGTTTTGTATTCGGGCACGGTCATTCTCACGGTCATGGCTGTAACAGCATTCATTTGCTTTACGCTTTTTGAACGCAAGGGAATAGTAAAATACGGTCAGTATAAGCCGTCAAAGGAAAAGGGAAACGGCATCGGCGTGCTTTTCAAGCACAGGATAGTAAAATTTACGCTCATATCGATGATAACCGGAGTTATCCGTACGAGCGTGGTATTCTGGATGCCTACCTACATAGCGCAGTATCTCGGCTTTTCTTCGGAAAATGCGGCGATGATATTCACGGTAGCGACCTTCGTTATATCACTCACGACCTTTATTGCGATATTTGTTTACGAAAAGCTCGGGCATAATATGGATGCGACGATATTACTTATGTTCTGCGTATCTGCTATAGCGTTTGCTCTGCTTTACGTTATAAAAGCGCCGATAGTGAACATATCCATCATGGTCATCGCGATAATGGCATCCAACGGCGCGGCAACTATGCTGTGGAGCAGATACTGTCCGAGTTTGCGCGACACGGGAATGGTATCGAGCGCGACGGGATTTTTGGATTTCGTCAGCTATATGTCGGCGGCAATATCGAGCAAGCTTTTTGCAAACGCGGTAGGCGCGATAGGCTGGGGAAATCTTATACTCGTGTGGTTCGCGATAATTCTTTGCGGAGTTGCCGTGGCTCTGCCGTATAATAAGATATTCAAGCGCAAATTATAAGTTTTTGGAGATAATGTATGTTTAAGGTTCTTATAGCCGAGGACGATCTCGACCTTCGGCAGCTTTTTTCGCACGTGCTTATAAAGAACGGATATTCGGTAGTCGGAGTTTCTAACGGTCAGGAAGCACTTGATGAGATGGAGAACGGTTTTTTCGACATAGTTATTTCGGATATAATGATGCCCGTAATGAACGGATATGAGCTTGTAAGAGCACTCAGGGGTTCGGGAAATAATATTCCCATTCTTATGATAACTGCGCGCGACGCTTTCGACGATATGCAGACGGGGTTTTCTTCGGGAACTGACGATTATATGATAAAGCCCGTAAACGTCAACGAGATGGTGTTGCGTGTTGGCGCGCTTTTGCGCCGTTCGCAGATAGCGAATGAACGCAGGCTTACTATCGGAAATACCGTGCTCGAATGTGATTTTCTGACGGTAAACAACGGAAAGGAGCAGTTGATACTTCCGCAAAAGGAATTTATGCTACTTTATAAAATGGCGTCCTACCCCGGAAAGATATTCACAAGGCAGCAGCTTATGGACGAGATATGGGGATATGACACAGGCTCTGACACGCATACGGTAGACGTTCATATAGGACGTCTTAGGGAGAAATTCGGGGAGAGCACGGATTTTAAGATAGTCACGATGCGCGGAGTCGGCTACAAGGTGGTAAAGATATGAGAAGAAGAGAACAGCCAAGACGTAAAAGAAAGTTGAGTGTCGGGTGGTTTATTTCTTTTATAGTAATAGCTGAGCTTGCGGTCATACTCGGGGTTTCTACGGGTATTTCATATTTTCTCACTCAGTTCAGCGCGCTTGCCAATCTGCCAACTACCGCGTGGGTAGTCATAATAGGTATAACCATCGGAATACCTCTCTCAATATTCGTTAATCGTGCACTGCTCTCGCCGATACGAAAGCTCGGAGATGCGATGAATATGGTCGGAAAGGGGGCTTTCGGCATACAGATAAGTACGCGTGCTCCGTTTAGCGATATTGAGGATATCTACCGCAATTTTAACCTCATGACGCGTGAGCTCGCGGCGACCGAGATACTTAAGACCGACTTTGTTTCAAACGTCTCGCACGAGATAAAAACGCCCATAACCGCTATTGAGGGATACGCTATGCTTCTGCAAGGAAGCGAAAATCTAAGCGAAGAGGAAGCTGAATACGTAGAAAAGATACTTACCAATTCCCAAAGGCTTTCCGAGCTTGTAGGAAACGTCCTTCTGCTTTCAAGAATAGATAATCAAGCTATCGAGACGGCAAGTGAGGTCTACAGTCTTGACGAGCAGATAAGGCAGTCGATACTTATGCTTGAGCCGAAGTGGACCGAGAAGAAGCTCGAGCTTGACGTCGATCTTGAGAGCGTCGAGTACACGGGAAATCGTTCGCTTATGCTTCACGTGTGGAATAATCTTATAGGAAACGCGATAAAGTTCACACCGAAAAATACAACGGTGACCGTCAGACTCAAGAAGTGCGACGAGGGCGTTGTTTTTACGGTCGAGGACGAAGGCGAGGGGATATCCGACGCGGCGAAAAGTCATATCTTCGATAAGTTCTATCAAGCCGACAGCTCGCATAAGCAGGAAGGTAACGGACTCGGGCTTTCGCTCGTAAAAAGAATTTTAGATACCATAGGCGCGAGCGTCTCGGTAGAAAATCTCGAACAAAGGGGCTGTAGGTTTACGGTCACGCTGTAAAAATAAAAAAATTATATTTCCTCTAAAAAGTTTCCGAAAAGTACTTGACAAAATTCGGGGGGGG
>SVSY01000131.1 GCA_015064065.1 Oscillospiraceae bacterium | reverse complement strand
GATCCGAGCGAACGTAATCCTGCATCATCCAGTAAAGCCCGAGCAATATGATCTCGCTGAACAGATAGGAAACCGAAAGGAATTCAAAATTCCAAGGAATGAATTTTTCGACCAGCCAAACCGCAATGTTTCCGAAAACGATTGCGGCAAGCAAGGATGCGTATTTTTGCGATGCGATCATTTTTTTGCGGATAGACTGAACGATGCACGCAACCATTGCAGAAAAGTAACCAATAAGATAGAGCAGATACGTAGGATGCAAAAATCCGTAAACCTTTTTGAGCTTTGCGGCTCCGTCTACAAAGACGAGTTCAACCTCCTTGTAGTACCACGGCAGAATGCCCGACGTGGCGATGATCAGAAACATCAAGATGCCGATTGAGCCGAGCGTGATGATCAGATTTTTCTTTATCTCAAATCCGCACAGCTTAACTATAGTCAGAAGCATGGACATCGAAAGGAATACGCTTCCTAAATATGCGACGTCATTTGCAAAAATGGCAAACTCAACAGTCTTTGAAAGCGAGATCAGAAAATATCCAACGTTTACAACGGTAACGCAAATATATAAAAGGAGCAGCCACGGCTCTTTTTTGCGAACGAGCGCGCAGTATCCGATAAGTAACACCGTTGCTATGATCGCCATAATGGCGTACGTAATGATCAAAAATCGCACCTCCTTCGCCGTCATGATATTATCGAATGTGATGATCCGTCTTTATATTGTATCATAATTTTATGAATAAATCAAGGAATTTACCTCTATTTGCTCTATTTTATTCTAAATACAAATCGGGGCGGTGCGTACTATCAGTAAACATCGCCCCTTGGCTTTAATTATTGAACATCATAACGTCAATAGCTATTCTCATTTCCAATCGTAAGGCATAGACGTTCCAAAAGAAAATCCCTTGCATGAAGTTCTTTATACTCAGCTCAATACTTCGCCTCAACGGTAACGGTATAAAGCGACTCGAAGGCTTCGTCGGCAAGAGCGGCGAAGTCGAGCTTGTTCTCCTCAGCTACGACCTTGTCGAGCTCGGGCTTGGTCTTGGGATGCTTGGGAGTAAAGACCGTACAGCAGTCCTCATAAGGCAATATCGAGGTCTCAAACGCGCCCATTTTGCGCGAGACGGTGACGATCTCTTCCTTATCCATACCGATGCAGGGTCTGAACACGGGCATATCCTTAACGCAGGAGTCGGTAACGCCGAGTGCCTGCATAGTCTGTGACGCCACCTGACCGAGACTTTCACCCGTGACAAGAGCGTTACAGCCCTTGTATTTGGCAACGCGTTCCGCAATAGTCATCATATAGCGGCGCAAAAGCAGAGTGAAATAATCCTCGTTGCAATTCTTTGCAAGCTCCTCCTGAATATGAGTCAGTGAGACGATATGAACGCGCACCTCGCCCGCGTATTCCGCAAGAATTGACGCAAGCTCAAGCACCTTTTCACGCGCTCGCTCGCTCGTATAGGGGAAGGATTCGAAATGAAGAGCTTCTATCTTAACGCCGCGCTTTGCCATCATATAGCCTGCAACGGGGGAATCAATTCCGCCCGAAAGCAAGAGAAGCGCGCGTCCGTTAGTTCCGACGGGCATACCGCCTGCGCCCTTGAAGCTTCCCGCCGAGATATAAGCGCCATACTCTCTTATCTCGACCTTGACGATAACGTCGGGGGTATGAACGTCTACCTTTATGCGAGGGAACGCAGAGAGGATAACTCCGCCGATCTCGCGAGCAAGGTCCATAGAATCAAGCGGAAAGGACTTGTCCGAGCGCTTTGCCTCGACCTTGAAGCTGCGCTTTCCCGCCAGAAACTGAGGAATATACTCGGCGGCAACGCGCGAGATATCCTCCATATTCTTCTCGCAAACGGCGGCGCGCTGGATAGCGACGATGCCGAACACCTTTGATGCGGAAAGAAACATTCCGTCCATATCGCAGGAGTCGTCCTTCGGCTCAACGTATATAGTGCTCTGCGCGCGGTAGATATCAAAATTACCGTACGCGGCGGCACGTTTTTTCATTTCACGGCAAAGCATATCCTCAAAATACTTGCGGTTTGCGCCCTTGAGGACTATCTCGCCGTATTTGCAGAGAAAGATCTCCTTTTGCTTCATAAGATCACCTTTCGATTTTTTATCTTAATTGCAGTAATAGTTCGGGAAGAGGACCTCCCATACCTTGCGGCAGCCGAGCGTATCGGCGATAGACGAGTGTGCAACGCCCTCCCATTCGATGCCGAAGCACGCCATAGCGTCGGTGAGCGACGCGTGGACTACGTCGGGTCTGACCTCGTGCGTATAGCGAACGAACTCGTTTGCACAGCAGCAGACCTTGTCGTGAAGCGCCTCGCGCTCCTCGGGGGTGTCGTAGATGTACTTTATGTGGCTGTAGTCGGTCGATACGCCGTACGCGATTATGTGGTCGGCGTTCGCGAATATCTCCTTTATCTCGGGGGTCAGCTCTGCAAGCGTGGGCGCATTTTCGACCATTTCGGGAGTGATACCGTGTATCTTCTCGGTCTTTTTCCACTTGGCCGTGTGCGTGGGCTTGACGAGAGTATCCATAATGAGCTTGCCAAAGCCGTCGACGATAGTTATAGAAAGTATCTCGTCGCGGTCGTAAAAGCCCGTCAGCTCGAGGTCAAAAAACAGGATACGCGCGCGGTCCTTGCCGTAGTAAGCCGCTCTGTACGCGTCTCCTTCTGCACGGCGGAGAGCAAGATCCTCGTTATAGCAAGCCTCGCACAGCTTCTTTTTGTAGCGGATATCCTTGCCGCATTTTACGCACATCTGAGGAAGCTTGTTCGCGGTGCGCTTATCGTAAAAATAGAGTATCGACTTATCTGCCTTGATAGTGTATGCTACAGGCTCTTCGATAGGCTCATAGTGCATTTTTGCGAGACGCTCGGCGGAATAGTAACCGCACGCCGCCGCGTTCTTTGTGCTCATTCTGCCGATAACAGTGCCGCTCGGCAGAGTGTGAGGGTCCTTTTTAGCCTTGGGGAAATACCAGGTCTCAGGGGGAGCCTCTACCACCTTCGAGGGATCGAAATAATAGATCACGTCACCGTCGGGAGCTACGTCAAATGCAACGGGATCGCCCGAGGGCATAAGGTGCATAAGCGAGAGCGTCTGGCGGGTAAGATAATTCTTTTTGTCAGCGTCGGCGCTTGCGATCTGATATATCGTCGCGCCCGAGCGGAGCTTCATTTCATTTTTCAAGATATATATCCTCCGATCATCACGGGATTATTACAAACACACATCACCTTTCATTATATCATAGATAAATAAAAAAGTCAAGACGGTTAAAGACTTTCTTGCGTATATGCTCGGGTTTATTACATATTATAAATATAAATTTTCATTTTTTCAAAAGACTTCTTGCTTCAAGCAAAAAAGTGTGCTATAATTAGCGTGTAATAATCATCAAACGACGCTTTCGAAGGTAGCCGTACCTCACCTCTGTTCGTCATCCTGAGCGGAGTGTCGAGATATTGTTGCAAAAAGCGAAATTTGAAACAACCGACACGAAGTCGAACCCTTTTTCAGACCCGTAAGGGTGAAAAAGGGCGAGCGAGGAGCTTGCCGACGAGTGAGGGATCTATAAAGAGGTTAGATGTAAAGTCATTGTAATTCAAAAGTTACTTTAATTCAAAAAGGGTCACATAAAACCGCATAGTAGATCCCGAAAATCGT
>SVSY01000130.1 GCA_015064065.1 Oscillospiraceae bacterium | reverse complement strand
AATGTTTCGCTTCGCTCAACTTCAAGTTTGCTTCGCAAACATTGCACAAGCGGTCCCCCTTCCCCGCTGGGGAAGGCTAAGGAAAAGCGCCACTTTCGGCAACAACCGTGAGTGCCGATGTGATTTGATTACGACAAGGGTCGTCGAGGCGCCGACCCCTACAGAAAATGATAATCGCAGCCGTATATAACATAATCCCCATCGCAGCAAACAAGGCGCGTAAAGCCACTCGCGCGCTATCCCGAAGGGGAGTTCCTCGTTTGATCAAAAACTGCCCGAAAGGTCACATTTTATGCAAAAAAACTTAAAATTTGTGAAAAATAACCAAAAAAAAGCGTAAAAATTTTAAGTTTTAGACATTTCGAAAAAAACAAATTCACTTTACAAGATATAATAAATGTGATATAATATTAGTACGTAGAGAAATTACTCTAATAAAAATTTACACAAGGAGAAAGATTATGAAAAAATTAATTTCTGCTTTGATCGTTATTTCTATGCTCTGCATGGCGCTCGTAGCAGTAGTTCCCGCTTACGCAGCAGAGGAAACCACCGTAGACACCTCTGACCTCAGTGAGCTCGTTAAGGAACTCGAGGCATACTATGCGGAAGACTACACCGCTGAGACATGGGCTCCCCTTCAGGAAAAGCTCGCTGCAGCAAAGACTGTTCTTGCGAACACCGCTGCTACTCAGACTGAAGTAGATGCTGCTTTTGATGCTCTCGATATGGCAAAGAAGGCGCTCAAGACTCCTAAGGTAACCCGTGAAATGCTCGCGGAGAAGATCGCTGCAGCAAAGGCACTCGTTGAGGCTGAGTACACCGAGGCAACCTGGAAGAAGCTCGCTCTCGCACTCTCCGAGGCTGAGACTATCTATGATTCGAACACCTCCATCGCTTCCAAGCTTGAGCCTAAGTTCAACGCACTCAGAGACGCTCTCAGACAGATGAAGTATGAGACCGGTCCTCTTCAGGCAGTTATCAAGAAGGCTGAAGCTCTTGATGAGATGAGCACCTACGCTAAGAAGAGCGGCAAGACCGAGGACTACACCGACGCAACTCTCATTCCCTTCCGTGAGGCACTCAAGAAGGCACGTGAGAACGTAAAGAAAAACGATATCGAGCTGTTCAACGCTTCCATCGCTGAGCTCGAGGCTGCTATTGAGGCACTCGTTCCTCATCCCGCTCCTACAGATATGATCAACAAGTGCAAGGAGCTTATGGAACTTGCAAAGGTTCTCATTCCTGAGCAGTGGCCCGATGCAGCTTGGGGTATGGTAGATATGAAGATGAAGCAGGTAGAGGATGCTCCTAAGAATCCTCTCGTATCCACATACGTAAAGGCAGCTACCGAGCTTGAGACCGCTCTTAAGAACCTTACCAATGAAGACAAGACCAGCAAGGAAGAGCTTCCTCAGCCTCCTAAGGTAGACACCTCTTTGGTAGACGGACTTATCCAGTGGTGTGACGAGAACCTCGTTGAAGGCGACTACTCCGCAGACTCTTGGGCAGCTCTTGCAGCAGCTTACGATGCGGCTAAGGCGGTATCCGCAGATCCTAAGACCGCAGAGAGAGTTATGGAAGCTTGGGAAAATCTCAAGGCAGCAAAGGATAAGCTCGTTCCCGTAGATCCCGCTCTTAAGGCTACAGGAAACGCTGCAAACACTGCAACTGATCCCGCTACCAATGACGGCGGCACTTCTGAGGCAGGATGCGGCGGCGTTGTTGGAACTACCGCAGTAGTTCTTACCGCAGTTCTCGGACTCGGCGCAGCAATCGTTGCAAAGAAGAAGGACTAATTCATTATAGCTATATCTATCCCCATCGGGTCTTCCGATGGGGATATTTAAGTTTTGAAGGCGGACGTAAAAAATTTTTTCGATATAAATAAAATTTTTCTTTACATTTGACTGATTTTGTGATATACTATTCAAGTGATAAAATGCTTTGAGACTCAAAGGGCTAAAAAAAGTCCTTGAGAGCCCCGAAAAAACAAGGAGGGTTCTATTATGAGCCGTATGGTCGGTACTGTATCCCGTGGCGTTCGTGCGCCGATAATCAGAAGCGGAGACGATCTTTCACAGATCGTGACCGAATCTGTCCTCACCGCAGCAAAGGAAGAGGGCTATGAAATAAGAGATCGCGATATCGTTGCGATGACGGAGGCGATAGTTGCGCGCGCGCAGGGTAACTATGCGTCTGTTGACGATATTGCCGCAGACGTTAAAAATAAGCTCGGCGGCGAGACTGTGGGAGTTATTTTCCCTATTCTCAGCCGTAACCGTTTTGCAATATGCCTTCGCGGCATCGCAAAGGGAGCAAAAAAGATAGTTCTTATGCTTTCCTACCCTTCCGACGAGGTCGGAAATCATCTTGTAAGTCTTGACGCGCTTGACGAAAAGGGTGTAAATCCTTACAGCGACGTGCTTGATCTTGCAAAATACCGCGAGCTTTTCGGATACGAGAAGCATCCCTTCACGGGCGTGGATTACGTTGAGTACTACGAGGGTCTTATCCGCGATTGCGGTGCAGACGTCGAATTCGTTTTCGCAAACGATGCAAGAGCTATTCTCAAGTACACGAAGAACGTTATAAACTGTGACATTCACACACGCTTCCGCACCAAGCGCATACTCAAGGCGGCAGGTGCAGAGCGCGTTTACGGTCTTGACGAGATAATGAACGCACCGATCAACGGCAGCGGATACAACGAAAACTACGGTCTTCTCGGCTCTAACAAGGCGACCGAGGATCAGGTAAAGCTCTTCCCGAGAGAGTGCCAGCCGCTCGTTGAGGATATTCAGGCAAGAATTCTCAAGGCTACGGGCAAGCTCGTAGAGGTTATGGTATACGGCGACGGCGCTTTCAAGGATCCTATCGGAAAGATTTGGGAGCTTGCCGATCCGGTAGTTTCTCCCGCATACACCGCAGGTCTTGAGGGTACGCCCAACGAGCTCAAGCTCAAGTATCTCGCAGATAACGACTTTGCCGCACTTTCGGGCGAGGAACTTAAGGCGGCTATCAAGGCGTCTATTCAGAAGAAGGATGAAAACCTCGTTGGTAATATGGCATCTGAGGGTACGACTCCCCGCCGCCTTACCGACCTTATCGGTTCGCTTTGCGATCTGACCTCTGGCTCGGGCGACAAGGGTACTCCTATCGTTCACATTCAGGGCTATTTTGATAACTACACTACTGAGTAATAGTTAGTTTGTGTTGGGGGTTTTTCTGTTCTTTTCTTGAAAGAAAAGAACCAAAAGAACTTCCTGCAAAGAAGTTTTTTGGAACATCAAGGTTGGTTTATACGGATAAAATTTTATAATAAGTAATTTTTCTAAGGAAGTGTTCTCGGACAGCTCACCGCTACCGAGAACACTTTTTTATTTTAATTATATGTTTGCACGGCTGTTATCTTTGAAGCGACTTTCTACAAACCGGTAGGGGAGCGCCTTGGTGCTCCCGATGTTGCGAACAAATTACATAGGTATTTACGGCTACCATCTTTGAAACAAATTCCTACAAACCTGTAGGGACCGGCGTCCTCGACGGTCCATTCCGCACGTGCAATTTTTATTTGATTAACGGCTACGATATTATTTACTCAACAGACGCTTTATGCAAATTAAAAGGCATCGCGACATTGGACCGTCGAGGACGCCGGTCCCTACAATCAATGAAAATCATAGCCGTATGGAACATAATGCCCGATGTC
>SVSY01000017.1 GCA_015064065.1 Oscillospiraceae bacterium | reverse complement strand
AGAAAATTTCTCCCCGGCGGCAGCGCAGCGCCGCCCTACCATAAGAGGTTAGTATTACCTCTTATGGTAGCACAAGTAGCAGTAGCATTTATTTAGATAAGGAGGTAACTATTATGGCTGCAACAACGCAATCACGCAAATGGATGCTGACCATCAACAATCCACAAACCTGTGGGCTTGACGCAGAGCGCATCCGTGAGATTTTAACTCTGTTTTGTCCGGATTATTATTGTATGGCAGACGAGGTCGCCACAACGGGGACCTACCATACACATATATTCCTGTATTCTCGCTCTCCCATCCGTTTTCAGACAGTAAAAAATCGGTTTCCCACGGCGCATATCGAAAAAGCAATCGGCAGCGCCTCGGAAAACCGAGATTACATTCAAAAAGGCGGAAAGTGGGCGGATACCGACAAAGCAGAAACCTCGGTGGAGGGTACGTTTTACGAGTTTGGAATGATGCCGAGTGAGTCTGAGGAAAAAGATCCAAAGATGTTTCGGCTCCTCCAAAACGTAAAGGATGGGCTGTCCACCACCGAGATCATTGACGAAAGCCCATCATTCGCATTTAAGTCGAGAGATATTGACACGCTCCGTGAGGCAATTATGTACGAGCGTTACCGTTCCGAATACCGAGACATTCAGGTGACCTATCTGTTTGGTGCGTCGGGTTCGGGCAAGACCAGCGGTATTTATGAAAAGCATCCCGCAACCGAGATCTGCCGCATCACAGATTACGGTGGAAGGAATGGGATCCGCTTTGATTCCTATCACGGTCAAGACGTTCTCGTATTTGAGGAGTTCAACTCTCAAATTCCCATCGAAACGATGCTCAATTATCTCGACGTTTATCCGCTGATGCTCCCCGCAAGGTACACCGACAGAGTGGCGTGCTATACCAAGGTGTATATTACGTCCAATCTGTCCCTCGGAGAGCAATACAAGGCGGAGCAACAATCCCGTCCCGAGACCTGGAATGCGTTTCTTCGACGTATTCACAAGGTATACGCCTACCACGCCGACGGCACGGTGGACGAGGTTGATTTCAAGTAAGGAGGTACAGATATGAGATACGAGGAAAAAGAACGGCTGAACCATCAAACGCAAAAGAAATATCTGACTCTGCGCTTCAAGAACGGTTGCAAAGCCTTTTGGGAGAAAACGTCCTGCAAGGTCATTTTGTTTGCCTTTTATCCGCTCCCCATACTCATTTGGTTTTTATTCAAAAATCATCTCGGTCTGGAGGATATCCCCTTGGTGTCTCCCGTTCTTTTTGCCCTCGTGGATCTGCTGTTACCGGTGCTACTCATCGGCGGAACCCTTGCCATACTGATTCTGTTCGGAACGCCCTTCGGCTTTGATCGAACGGCAAACGAGCTGCGCAGGATCGGTATGACAAACTCCGTGGGTGAGGTGCCGATGCTTCTGACACGAACACGGGACAAAAAGCACGAGCACGTTGAGATCTTCGAGTTTGATACGGTTGGGATTCCCCTGACCGATTGGGAGAAATGCCGCGGTCATATCGAAGCGGCCTTGAACGTCAACATCGTCAAGATCACCGAGGGCAGAAACAAGCGTAGGATCTTGCTCCACGTGGTTTCGGCAGGGCGTGGAATGCCCGATTTTCTTGAGTGGAACGACAAATATCTGACCGAGGACGACTCCACGCTCGTTCTTGGAGAGAGTCAAACAGGCTTGGTCAAGGTGGATTTATCCAAGATCCCGCACGTTCTGCTTGGCGGCTCAACCGGAAGCGGAAAAAGCATTCTCCTAAAAGTCCTGCTCGTGCAGTCATTAAAGAAAGGCGCAAAGGTCAGTATTGCTGATTTCAAGGGTGGCGTAGATTTTCCACGAGTTTGGCACGACAAATGCAGAATGTGCTTTGACGAGGATACGCTTTTGACGATTCTCACCGAGCTGACCGAGGAGCTGGAACGCAGAAAAACGGTATTCCGAGAGGCGGTATGTGCAAACCTAAACGAATACAACAAGCATAGCGCAGTTCCCCTCAAGCGACACTTTTTTGCCTGTGACGAGGTAGCTGAGGTACTTGACAAAACCGGTCTGACGAAGGAACAAAAAGAAAGAATCGGTCTGATAGAAAACCGACTCTCCGTAATCGCCCGTCAAGGACGCGCTTTTGGTATTCACTTAATCCTCGCCACGCAACGTCCCGATGCAAATATCCTGTCGGGACAGATCCGCAACAATATAAACTGTCGCATTTGCGGCAGAGCCGACACAATCCTATCCCAAATCATCCTGGATAACACATCCGCTGCCGAACAGATCCCCAAGGATATTGCAGGGCGATTTATTGACCACAACGGCACCGTGTTTCAAGGATTTTGGATCGACGAAAGGAGCTTATAACAATGGAAGGAGGAAAGCGATATAGTAGATGCCACAAAAGAAACCCACAGCAGACATCCCCGACTTTGAGCTTGACTCCCTTGCCAGAGTATTGCTCCCCGCCATCCAAAAATTGTTTGAAAAGGAGGAAACGCAAAAGGAATTTGAGGAATGGCTAAAAGAACGCGAGCGACAAAGGAAAGAAGCAAGCGAAACATAAAAGTGCCACTCTCATCCCTGGGAGTGGCATTGTTTGAAAGGAGGTAAAATTTGAAATATAAATTATGGCTTGACGAATGGCTTGAAAACTACGTAAAGCCATCGGCAAAGCAGAAAACCTACATACGCTATCGGCAGATCATCGATAAGCATTTTTCATGTGAGCTTGGGGAGACCGAGCTTGCAGAACTGACACCGATTCTGCTTCAACGGTTTATCACGGAGCTTTTGGAGACAGGCAATACCCGCACGGGAAATGGCTTGTCCGCCAACTCGGTGAATATTATTATTACGGTAATTCAAAACTCCTTGCAAACGGCATACAATCTCGGCTTTATAGATGCGGAAATCGGCGGCAAACTCAAACGCCCGAAAACAACGGAAAAGCAGATCTCCTGCTTTACGGTAGCGGAACAAAAGCAGATCGAGCAGGCAATTCTGCGTGGCAGCAAGCCCAAAATGAAGGGCGTTTTGCTCTGCTTATATACCGGTTTGCGCATCGGCGAGCTTCTGGCGCTTGAATGGTCGGACGTCGATTTGACGAGAGGCGAGCTTTCGGTAACAAAGACCTGCTTCGACGGAAAAGATAAAAACGGCGTCTTTTGCAGGATCACAAATACCCCGAAAACAGAAACGTCTATACGCACGATCCCCATACCCAAGCAGCTGATCCCCATACTCAAGGGAATGAAAAGGACGGCGAAAAATTCATACGTCATATCCGACAGTGAAAAGGTCTTGGCGGTGCGCTCCTACCAGCGTAGCTTTGAGAGGCTTTTGAAAAAGCTCGATATTTCGCACAAGGGCTTTCATGCGCTTCGCCATACCTTTGCAACGCGGGCGTTGGAGGTGGGAGTGGACGTAAAAACGCTCTCCGAGATCCTCGGTCATAAGAACCCGAACGTCACCCTGCAACGCTACGCCCACTCGATGCCGGAGCATAAAAAGGAAATGATGAACAAAATCGGGAAGCTGCTATGAGGACAAAAATAACCGCCGAATTATGTAATCGGCGGTTATTTACCAATAAATTATATCACGATTTTGGTGGATTGTCAATCCCTGCGGTAACATTTACGGGAATTTGAAGCAAAAAATGTCAAAATTTATAGTTTTCGGCGTACACCGGCGCCTTGTAATGTGCGCCGATTACATAATTCGGCGTACACGTGTGTGTAAGGCAAATGACCACCGACCAAATGGCGAAAGCCATATATTTTTTACCATAATGTAAGTAATTACTAACAAGGGGGGATAGCATGAATAGAGGCAGCGAAGTGCGAGGTGCGTTTATCAATAGCGCGATCCGCGTTACAGCAGACCAAGGGATTCAAAATGCAACAACGAAAGCGTTGTCCAAGGATTCCGGATTAAGTGAAGTATACATTTACCGATATTTTAGAGATAAGGACGATTTGTTCAGGCAAGCGTTTTATTCTCTTGACAAAGAACTTACGTATGTAATGATAAGCGCTTTTAAGAAGGTGGATCAACAGCAAACGAACGTAAAAAGCGGATTTCAAGCTATCTATCACGATTTTTGGCAATTTTGCTTGGGCGATATGAAAAAATGCTCGTTTTTCATTCAGTACTACTATTCGACCAACTATCAAGGCGAGTCGGACGGTGAACGAAAAGCGATTTATCAACCCGTTCTTGATTTGGTTTCCCCTGCATTTGCAGAGGGTACAGATGCGTGGGTAGAGCTCAATCATATGTATGATATCATATTTCCTAAAATGCTTCGAGTGATCAGAGGGACGCTGGCGAACAACAAGGATACCGAAGAAGGCGTTTACAGGGATATCGTTCTAATGGAAGAGCGAAATATGCTCTGGAATAAAGTATTCGATAAATAAAAAATTGATATATAAAAAGGACTAACACCAGGAGGAAAACAAAATGGTAAACAAAAAGCGTATAGCTGCAATTACATTGGCAATTTTGATGCTTGTTATGGAGATGTTCACAATGGTTTCTTGCGACTTTAAAGGCAACAAGAAAAATTCGACCGATTTGTCTGTTCAGGATAGTACAAATGAGCCGAATGAAGAAACGACGGATAGCGACAGCGAAACTGAACAAGCAGAGGATGCCACGGATTGTGCTCACAACGGTGGAACCGCTACGTGCAATAGCAAAGCAATTTGTACGAGCTGCGGAGTTGAATACGGTGCTTTGGATACAAGAAACCATACAGGCACAGCAGAATGGACGCATACAGAAATCACTCACACCAAAGCATATGAATGTTGCGGAACTCCCGTAGTTGCAACCGAAGACCATAAGTGGAGCAACGGTGTTTGTACCGAGTGCGGATACGGTTGTTCTCATACCGGAGGAACGGCAACGTGTACGAGCAAAGCAATTTGTACGAACTGTGGGCATAGCTATGGGGAGAAAAATGCTAATAACCACACAAGCACAGTAGAGTGGAAGCAAACAGCGACAACTCACACAAAAGCATATGAATGTTGCGGAACTCCCGTAGTTGCAACCGAAGACCATAAGTGGAGCAACGGTGTTTGTACCGAGTGCGGATACAGTTGTTCTCATACCGGAGGAACGGCAACGTGTACGGCAAAAGCAGTTTGCGTGGAATGTGGAGTTGAATACGGTGAATTGAACCCGAACAACCATTTATGTGCAGAAACGTGGTCAAATACGGAAACAACGCATACAAAAACATGTAGAGATTGTAAAACTACGCTCGTAGCAACCGAAAATCATGAGTGGAATGATAACGAGTGCTCCGAATGCGGTTATAAAAACATAGATGGCTGGAAACACATTTTTACCGTCGATGATTTAAAGTCAATTTCTATGGATGGCAAATATTTTCTCGAAACCGACCTTGACCTTGACGGAATAGAATGGAAACCGATTGGAACCTCTTCAAATAACTTTACAGGGATATTTGACGGAAACGATCATGTGATATCAAACTTCAAAATTACAAACTCAAGACAGTATACAGGCTTGTTTGGATATAACAGCGGAACTATCAAAAATCTCGGTGTAGAAGATTTTATCGTGAATGTAACAGATAGTACCGCTAAAGGCCATATGTACGCCGGTGGATTAGTTGGTTTTAATAGTGGAACAATAACGGACTGTTATTCAACGGGTGATGTAAGTGTAAGTGTCAGAAATTTTTCTAAATCCATTTACGTCGGTGGATTGGTTGGTTATAATGACGGAGGTGTGATAACGGCATGCTATGCAACAGGCAAAGTAATTGCCGCTTCCGAATACGACGACGGTAACACCTATAGTTGTGCTGGCGGATTGATTGGTTATAACTATGCTAATGAAGGTGAAGCTACCATAACGAACTGCTATACAACGGGCGAAGTAAAGGCTACATCCATATACAGTTGGGGTAGCAGCTACGGCTACGCTGGTGGTCTAGTCGGTTACAACGAGGGCAATTATGGTGACGCGTTAATAACAGACTGCTATGCAATTGGCAATGTAAGCGCAACGGCTACGTGTAGGTATAGCGACGATTTAAGCATCAGTTACGCAGGTGGCTTGGTCGGTTGTAACGAGGGCGATGGCGATTATGGTGGTTATGCGATAATAACAAACTGCTATGCTAGGGGCGATGTAAAAGCTACATCCAGCTCCGGCAACTCAAGCGCAGATCCCCACTATAGCTTCAGTTACGCAGGCGGATTAGTAGGCCGGAACGTTAGCTATGAAGGTGGTGTAACGATAGAGAAAAGCTATGCAACTGGTAGTGTAAGTGCTACATCCAACTCAAACTCCAAATTCAGCTTTGCAGGCGCGTTGGTAGGATCTAACAATGGAACAATCACGGATTGCTATGCTACGGGAAACGCAAATGCTACGTCTAACTCCTCCAAAGCATACGCAGGCGCACTCGTCGGTGATAACAGTGGAGCAATCACAAACAGCTATGCCACAGGCAATGCAACCGCTGAATCAATGTCCGGATCCGCATACGCCGGTGGTTTGGTTGGGTACAATGATGGAACAATCACAAACTGCTACGCAACAGGCAATATAAGTGCTACAGGCAACTCCTCATACGCCGGCGGTTTGGTTGGCAGCGCCTATGGCAGTTACAGCGAAATTACAAACAGCTATGCAACAGGAAATGTATCTAGCACCGGATCTGATTCCAACAGTTGGACAGGTGGTTTGATTGGATATAACGATTTAGGGAAAATAACAAACTGCCACCGCTACAGTGAACAGACGGTTTTGGGAGATGTTGAGAACGCCTTTGGTTCGGCAACTTCAATGGAAAATTTACAGTCTGAGACTTGGGTGAAGAACAATCTTTGGTATGAAACACAACTATGGAATTTTGACATCGGATATCCTACGCTAAACTACAAATTCATTCAAAATATTGAAGATGCAAAAGTGATAGAGATATCCACAAAAGAAGAATTATTAAAATTACAAGGGCAAAGATTGATTTTGAATTATCGTCTAATTGCCAATATCGACCTCGGTGGTATAGAATGGACTCCTATATATTACTTTGACGGAAGCTTTGATGGCAACGGTTATGTAATTTCCAACTTCAAGATCACAGGTTCAATGGAATATGCAGCTCTATTCGGATACAACGCCGGAACTATCAAAAACCTCGGAATTGAAAAGTTCACTATAAACGCAAGTTATATTGATACCGTATATGCAGGTGGCTTAGTTGCTATTAACGAGGAAGGAACAATAACAGCCTGCTATTCGGTGGGGGACATAAACGCTACGGCTTCGTCCGAATATATCGATGTAAACGGCGGTGGATTGGTTGGATATAACAAAAGGGGAACAATCACAAACAGCTACGCAACGGGTGATATAAACATTATATCCTCTGGTCGCAGTAACGCAGGCGGATTAGTTGGTATTAACGAAGAAGGAACAATAACAAAGTGCTATTCGACTGGCGATGTGAGTGCTACATTTTCCGAAGTCAACCGTGCCGGAGGCTTGGTTGGTTGTAATATCAGAGGAACCATAACGAACTGTTATGCAACCGGTGACATAAATGCTACCTCGACATTCAACTCCGCGTATGTGGGCGGTTTGGTTGGAGAAAACGATGGTAATGGTGGTACGGCGACAATTATGAACTGCTATGCAACTGGCAGCATAAGCGCTACCTCTAATTCCAGCAGAGCATACGCAGGAGGCTTGGTAGGCTACAATAATTATGGAACAATCACAAACAGCTACGCTACAGGCAATGTAAGTGCAGAATCACCGTCTGGCTCCACATGTGCAGGTGGATTGGTTGGTAACAACTATAATGGGAGAATAACGAACAGCTACCGCTACATCGAACAAACAATTTTGGGATGTACTATAGATACCAACGGCGAGGTAAAGAATATAATTACCTTGAAATCGGTAATCTTCCACTCATCCGTTCTCGGTTGGTTTGATGATGATTGGAACATTGTTGAAGGTGAACATCCCATTCTTAATAACGTAGGAATAACAAATTAAAAAATCAAGCATATAGATTCTTACTATCTCTATGTGCTTGGTATTCCTTGAAAATAATTACTAAATACACAAAAAGGAGGATTTTTATTGAGGGCAGTAATCTACGCACGATACAGTTCAGACAATCAGCGTGAGGAGTCGATTGACGGTCAGCTTCGGGAATGTATGGAATTTGCCGAGCGCAATGATTTTACGGTGATCGACAGCTACATAGACCGTGCGCTGTCGGCAAAGACCGACAACCGCCCAAACTTTCAAAGAATGATCAAGGACAGCTACAAAAATCTGTTCGACGTGGTAATCGTTTGGAAGTTGGACAGATTTGCCCGTAATCGCTACGACTCGGCGCATTATAAAAACATATTAAAGAAAAACGGCGTCAGGATTGTCTCCGCAAAGGAAATTATTTCGCAGGGCGCGGAAGGCATTTTGCTTGAATCCTTGTTAGAGGGTTACGCCGAATACTATTCCGTCGAGCTTGCGGAAAAAGTGAAGCGTGGCTTGACCGAGAATGCCCTGAAAGCCAAGGCAAACGGCGGCACGCGAACCTTTGGATACGTTGTGGACAAGGATAGAAACTTTCAAATCGAGCCCGTTGCGGCAGGAATCGTCCGAGACGTGTTCCAAATGTACGCCGACGGCAAGAAAATCAAGGAGATCATCGACGTGCTTGTATCCCGTGGCGTCAGCACAAATTACAGTATCTCGGTGTCGTTCTCCTTTATTCAGAGAATGCTGTCCAACCGCCGATATATGGGAGAATACCGCTTCGGAGACGTGGTGATTCCCGATGCGATCCCCGTAATCGTAGAAAAGGAGCTGTTTGAGAGGGTTGCAGTTATGCTTGAAAAGAACAAAAAGGCGCCGTCCCGACACAAAGCCGAGGACGATTATATTCTCACTACCAAGCTATTTTGTGGAAGTTGCGGCGCTATGATGAACGGCGAGAGCGGAACAAGCCATACCGGAGCCGCCTACCGTTACTATAAATGCGTCAACGCCCGCAAAAAGCAATGCAAGAAAAAGCCTGTAAAAAAGGATATGATCGAAAATGCGGTCATTCAAGCGATTATTGAATTTTTGGATGACAACAAGAAAATAGACCCCCTCGTAGGCAGATTATATCAGGCTCAATTTAACGAAAGCTCGGCGATTCCGAGATTGCAGGAGCAAATACAGGATACGCAAAAGAAGATCGACAATCTGATCAAGGCAGCGGAGCAAGGATTTGTTTCGGAATCCTCCGCCAAGCGTTTGCAGGAGTTAGAAGAGTCAAAGAAGCAGCAGGAGATCAAATTGCTTCAGGAGCAGATCAAAAAGCCCTTGCTAACGCAAGAGCAGATTGAGTTTGGAATATACAAATTCAAGAAGCTGGACTTGAAAACTCGCAAAGGAAAGCAAAAGCTGATTGATAGCTTTGTCAATGCAATTTTTGTGTACGACGACCATATCAAGCTGTTTTGCAACTATACCGATTCCGAGAAAATCATTACTTTTGACGAGTTAAAAAGTTCGTCTGCCAATTCTCCTTCTCCGCCAAAAATAAGGACTACCCAAACGGGTAGTCCTTATTTTTCGTCTACGAAGGGTTTGAACTCTTCCGCGACGGTTTACCGGCAAGGGCATCGAGCCCGAGCGCTCGCAGTGCGAGATGAAGCGAGGGCGAGATGGGAGGAGAAAAGGAGTATCGGGAGCGCGCCACCGCGTACGCGACCGAGGCGACTATTTCGACGAGTGGGGGCGTAGCCCTTCAAATCTCTCCTTTTTTGAATGATGTTTGCCTTCGGCAAATGATGTTGGGCTTCGCCCAATGATGACAGCTACGCTTAATGATGCGAGGCTTCGCCACATTTTTGGGCAAACATCGCATCACTCGCGGAACGAAGTGGAGCAACATCATTTTGAGCGAAGCGAAAAACATCATATCGGCGTAAGGCGATGCATCATTTTTAAAATGCAAGGCTATGCCTTGATTTATTTACGGTAGTGTGATATAATAAACTCACCGATAAATAAGAATTTGACGAGGTTACATATATGAATGAAGAATGCTTGATTTGCAAAGCACCGTTGGAATATCTCAATACCGACGAAGAAATGGAATGTGTGCTTTGCCACAAAAAACAATATGGTAAAACAAGATGTGTGGGCGGTCATTTCGTTTGTGATGAATGCCATACAAGCGGAATGGACAGTATCATTGCCATTTGTCTAAATAGCAAATCTTATGATCCGATTGAGATCTTGGAAGAAATGATGAATATGCCATCTTGCCATATGCACGGCCCCGAGCATCATACGATGGTAGGCTCGGCGCTTCTGACCGCTTACAAAAACGCAGGCGGTGAAATCGATCTGCCGTCCGCACTTGGAGAAATGCAAAAAAGAGGAAAGCAAGTCCCCGGCGGTGCTTGCGGATTTTGGGGAGCGTGCGGTGCAGGCATCAGTACGGGAATGTTTATTTCCATTGCCTTGAAAGCCACTCCTTTGGCAGGTGAAGCTTGGGGATTATCCAACCAAATGACAGCAAGAGCATTAAATGCGATAGGCAAAAATGGTGGCCCCCGTTGCTGTAAAAGGGATTCCTATCTTGCCATCATCGAAGCGGTCAAATTTACAAGCGAAAAATTACATATTGATATGAAGCTGAACTCTGTGATTTGCACTCGTTCCCACTTGAACAATCAATGCAGGCAAGAAAAGTGTCCTTTCCACAAAAACTACTCAGCGTGACAAATTCCAATTTGTCGAGTAGTTAATAGAACAAAATCACACACCTTTTTACTGTTCTCACCTACATTTACACACCTTTTTACTGCTCTTTCGCAAATAAAAACCGCAATTCCGATACAAAGGGATTGCGGTTTTTGTAATAATATGGTATAATATACTTATCAAATGAAAGGAGTCTCCGTTATGAAATTTTCAGAGCTTGATACCGCCGTACAAGAAAGCATTATTGCTTTGCTGAACAATCATATTGCATCTACTGCCGATATTTTGAAGCAAGATCGTTGTTTAATTCCTATGCTGATGATTCCAGACTCAAATCAGCTTGTCAGCCTGCAATCAAGAGATGGTTCTGTGGATGTTGACAAGGCGTATACCACTGTCGTTGGTAAGTTAAAAGATGAAGCTTTTACATATGCTTTGTTTTCTTACAGTACACGAATCGGCTTGGCGGCAGGCGGTGAGACCGATGCCTTGAAAACATATATTTTTACACAAAACGGAATAGATGTTTCTTTTTATACACCGTTTGCGGTCAAAGGGCTTTTCAAAAAAACGATAAATGTTGAAAAGTCGATTTTGGCAGAAATTAAAGAAAATGTTTTTGATTGAGGCTTGTATCAAAATTACAGTCATTAGCCAAAAATAAGGACTACCCAAAGGGCGTGCAAAATTAGCGGAGAAATCGCAAAATCTTAATACATGGTAGGGGCGAACTCAAGTTTGCAAAGCAAACTTAGTTGCTTGCTGTGTGTTCGCCCGCGGGCGTTCACAGAACGCCCCTACGGATAAGCAAAAATTGATACGCAGAAATCAAAGAGATAACCCCGACAGATTTCAACGTCTGTCGGGGGGAGTCTATTCTGCAAATTGGATTTTATCTATTGGTTGTATTGTTGTAAGATTTGAAGAAAACAAAATTCATAGTTATCCCTATAATCAAAAATGAAATTATGGCGGTTACAGGGTATGAGAATAATCCAATTAACCCCAATACGACACCAGAAACAAAAGTAGCGAGACAAGCCTTTAATAATGAAAAAAGGCATTTCTTCGTATAATATCGCTTTGTAAAAAGCAAGTATAATAAATAGAAAATTGTACTTATAAATGGAATTAAAACAAGTGCAAGCTGTTTCAATGATAGTTTTCCTGATTGTCTTTTCACTACAGAACCTCCGTTTTTATCATTTAGTTTTATCGCAAGTTTCGCCTTTGTTTTACAAAGGCATCGGGCAAAGCCCATACCTCTAAAGATGCACGAACGCGTCCAAAGGCTCTCCCTTTGGGAGAGCTCCCGCGATAGCGGGTGAGAGGGCAATTCAATTCATCATCTAACCCTCTCCGTCGGCTTCGCCGCCACCTCTCCCAAAGGGAGAGGCTTTTTCTTAGTCCCATTATATCACAAATCGGCAGAGAAAACAAGTTCTCTGCCGAAGTTTTGTGCCTGCCTATTTCTCCGCTAAGAATGCAGAGAGAACGGGTAGTCCTTATTTTTCGTCTGCGAAGGATTTGAACTCTTCCGCGACGGTTTAGGCTCGGTTTTTCGCCGATATTCTACAATGATGCGCGGGAGATGAAAAATTTTTCTCAAAATTTGTTGAGTTCTCAATAAATTTTCTTGACAAAGTGCGGCTTTCGTGGTACAATAAATTGATAGGTTATGCTCAAAACAAAATTAACTAAGGAGAAAATTATGGCATTCAAAAACCGCAAGAAAAATTATCCCCTGTACGAGACCACAAAATTTGCAGAATTCAGAGAAATGGTCGAAAACGTAGCAGACCGCTTTCCCGACAAGGTAGCTTTCCAATACAAAGAGGACCCCAAACAGAAAAAGCCCTCTACCATCACCTTTGCAGAGTGCCGCGACTACGTACGCACGCTCGCTACCGAGCTTCATTCTATGAACATTGAGGACAAGAAGGTCGCTATCATCGGCGGTGCTTCTGTCGATTGGTTTATGTCCTATACCGCAGTTATGTGCGTTGGCGGAGTTACTGTTCCGATAGACAAGGAGCTCCCCGTTGCCGATATAGCTTCTATCATTAATACCGCAAACTGCGAGTATATCTTTTTTGCCGCTGATATTGCGCAGAAGATCAAGGAGGTCACGGCAGCTACCCCTTCGGTAAAGATGCTCGTATCTCTCGCAGGCGAGGCTGAGGGTGCAACGCCTATCTCGGCGCTCCGCGAGGCAGGTGCGCAAAAGGCAAAGGCGGGCGACACGAGCTATTTCGATTACGAGATAGACAACGAAAAGCTCGCAAGCATCGTGTTCACCTCGGGAACTACGGGTCAGGGCAAGGGCGTTATGCTCTCGCTCAAGAATATCTGCTCGGATATGGAGCAGGGTATGTACAACTTCAACATCACCGAAAGAACTCTCTTTGCGCTTCCCCCTCACCACACCTTCGGTTCGACCGTAAACTTCGTAGGTCACTTTGCTCAGGGCTGTGAGGTATATATCTCCTCGGGTCTTCGCTATATTATGGAAGAGCTCAAGACCTTCAAGCCTACCCACCTTATTCTCGTTCCTCTATTCGTTGAGACCTTCTACAAGAGAATTATGGCGGCGGCTGAAAAGAACGGCAAGCTTGAGAAGCTTATGTCGGGTATCGAGACCTCCAACAAGCTCCGCAAGGTAGGAATAGACCTCAGAAGCAAGCTTTTCGGTAAGTCGGTGCTTTCCAACTTCGGCGGCGAGCTTCAGATGATAATCTGCGGCGGCGCGGCTCTTAACCAGAACATCATAGACTTCTTCGAGAGCATCGGTGTAGTTATTCTCAACGGATACGGCATCACCGAGTGCGCTCCGCTTATCTCCTGCAACCGTAACGAGTGCCGCAAGGACGGCTCGGTTGGTCTTCCGATCATCGGCGGAGAGGTCAAGATAGATGCTCCCAACGAGAACGGCGAGGGCGAGATCTGCTATCGCGGACCCAACGTAATGCTCGGATACTTCGAGAACGAGGAGGCTACCCGCGCAGCCATAGACGAGGACGGCTTCTTCCACACGGGAGATATCGGATACGTCAACGAGATCGACGGCGACCAGTGGCTCTATATTACGGGAAGAATTAAGAACCTCATTATCCTCTCGAACGGTAAGAACGTTTATCCCGAGGAGCTTGAGTGCGACATTCAGGGTATCTGGGGCGTAAACGAGGTCGTAGTTTATCAGGGTCAGTGCAAGAACGACCCCGAAAAAGAGGTCATCGTTGCAGAGATATATCCCGATTATGACGGCTTTAAGGCTAAGGGCATTGAGGATATCAAGGCGTATTTTGAAGCCGAGATCAAGAAGATCAACGAGCGCAACGTTTCTTATAAATTCATCAGCCGCGTAAAGCTCAGAGCTGAGGAATTTCCCAAGAATACTTCGCGCAAGATAACGAGATTTAAGATAGATAAAACTATTGACTGAGCATAGGATAAAAGAAGAGGACAGAGAAAGCAAGTGCGCTCTCTGTCCTCCTTTATTTGCACCAAAAAACATTTTACCAAAAAGTTAAATATCTATTGACAAGACATCACAATTATGCTATACTATATTTAACCAAAAGGTTAAATGAAAGGGGCTACTGCATTGGGAATACAAAAAACAATAAAAGCTCTCTCCGATCCGATCCGCCGCGAGATATTGGAGCTTTTAAAGGGAGGACGTCTTTCGGCGGGAGATATCGCAGAAAAATTCTCCGTCAGCGCGCCTGCGGTCTCAAAGCATCTTTCGATACTTCGGGAGGCAGACCTGATAAGAGATACGCGTGAAGGAAAATATATTTTTTACGAGCTCAACACCTCTGTTTTAGAAGAAGTAATGCTTTGGATGAGCAGTCTGAGAGGAGATAAAAATGATCAGGAAAAATCTTAAAATACTGATAATAACGTCAATAATAATTCTTTTACCTATTTTGATAGGCTTGGCTTTGTGGAGTCAGCTCCCCGACAAGATCCCTACCCATTGGAACGCGACGGGCGAGATCGACGGATGGAGCAGCAAGGGCTTTGCGGTATTCGGAATACCGCTTATGATGTTAGGCTTTCAGCTTATATGCTTTTTTGCAACGCTTTGTGACCCGAAGCAAAAAAATCATTCGCAGAAGATACTGCATTTAGCGTTTTGGCTCGTTCCCGTGATCTCAACGGTGCTGTCGGCTATCACCTACGCCGCCGCTATGGGCACACATCTGAAAATAGAGGTCATCCTGCCCGTGATATTGGGTCTTCTCCTCACTGCCATCGGCAATTATCTGCCGAAATGCAAGCAGAATTACACGGTGGGCATCAAGCTTCCGTGGACGCTTAACAACGAGGAGAACTGGAACAAAACTCACCGCTTGGCCGGCTGGATATGGATGATCGGCGGACTTGTTATTATGCTTATGGGCTTCTTTGGTCTGTTGTCGATAACTGTTTTTGTCGCATTGGCAATGGCGCTCGTTCCTATGATATATTCCTTTATCCTGCACAAAAAGGGTGTTTGAAGACGTTCCTTTTGATTTTTGGTCGAGGTGACAAGATAACTCCGCTTCGCTCCGTGATACTCACGCCCTGCGCCTTGCAAGCGAGCTTGCAGATCTTCGGGCGGAGTATGCGAACCTGCGACTTCTACGTCCTCGTTCGGTCATAAATATAGTCGCCTATGCTACTGCCGTAGCCTATGCTCCTTATTTATTCCCTTGTCGCACTCGTTTCTTCGCCCACCGGGCGCGCTCGCGCTCCAAGCATAGCGCTCGGGTAGAGAGCTTTAGTTCGAGGCGTAAAATTACAGTTTGGAACTGTTATATCAAGCAAAAAAGGAAAGGCACCCTTTGGGTGTCTTTCCTTTTTTGGTCGAGATGACAGGATTCGAACCTGCGACTTCTACGTCCTCGTTCGGTCATAAATATAGTCGCCTATGCTACTGCCGTAGCCTATGCTCCTTATTTATTCCCTTGTCGCACTCGCTTCTTCGCCCACCGGGCGCGCTCGTGCTCCAAGCATAGCGCTCGGGTAGAGCGCTTTAGTTCGAGCCGTAAAATTACAGTTTGGAACTGTTATATCAAGCAAAAAAGAAAAGACACCCAAGGGTGTCTTTCCTTTTTTGGTCGAGATGACAGGATTCGAACCTGCGACTTCTACGTCCCGAACGTAGCGCTCTACCAAACTGAGCCACATCTCGTTATAAAATTGTTCTTAGCGCCACGCGCTCTTCCTGTTGCCGTTACCGCATCGCGCTTCGCAAGATGTTGCTTGCGTTCTGCGACGGCTGCCACTCCTTATTGCTCGCTTACTCTGCCACAGGCAGCGCTCGCAAACGTCCCCAAACTGAGCCACACCTCGTTATTTACCAAAGTATTATATCACAAAAAGCAGAGCTTGTCAAGCGTTTTTTGCTTGTTTTTCAGGCTCTGCTTTTTTTATTTTTTTTTTACTTTATCAGTTATCGAACTGGATCTGTACCTGTGTTTCGAGATCCTTCTTGTGCTTATCAACGAGCTTATGGATACGCTTAACGGGGTTAAGAAGCTCGCTGAGTGTCTCGTCGTGGTTGAGTGTATCTATGATGTAAGCAACGTACTTGCACATATTTACCTCTACGTGCCACTCGCGAGTGAGCACTTCGGGGTTTGTATAGGTGAGGTTGGTTGTAAATATTCTGTCGATAATGCCTTCCTTGTATGCCTTATCGAACTTCTCAGGTCCGCTTGTGAAGAGACCGAAGGTCGAGAATGCGAAAATTCTCTTTGCGCCCTTCTGCTTGAGCTGTGCGGCAACGTCGAGCATAGACTCGCCCGAGGAGATCATATCGTCGACTACGATAACGTCCATACCCGTGAGGTCCTTACCGAGATACTCGTGTGCCTCGATGGGATTTCTGCCGTTTACGACTACCGAGTAGTTACGTCTCTTATAGAACATACCGATGTCAAGACCGAGAACCGAAGAGAAGTACATACATCTTCCCATTGCGCCTTCATCGGGAGAGATCATCATAATGGATTCCTTATTGAGCTGAACGTCGGGCACTGCGCGGACGAGAGCCTTTATCATCTGATAGCTGGGTCTTACGTCGTCAAAGCCGGAGAGCGGGATAGCGTTCTGGACTCTGGGGTCGTGAGCGTCAAAGGTGATGATATTGGTAACGCCCATATTGATGAGCTCCTGAAGCATAATAGCGCAGTCGAGCGACTCGCGCGAGGAGCGCTTATGCTGTCTGCCCTCGTAGAGCATAGGCATAATAACGGTTATTCTTCTTGCCTTACCCATATTAGCGGCAATTACTCTCTTAAGATCGGCATAGTGATCGTCGGGGCTCATAGGCACCTCTTTGCCGTACATCTTATAGGTCACGCCATAGTTAAATACGTCGGAGATAATGTAGAGATCGTGACCTCTGAGCGACTCGTGGAGCAAGCCCTTGCCCTCACCCGTACCGAAACGCGGGCACTCTGCCTTCGCCAAAAAGGTCTTGTCCTCGCCGTGACGGCGCCACTCCTTAAGGTAGTAGTCGACCTGTGAGCAGAAATTGTCACAGCCTCTCATACCTATCACACTAAGATCTGCAAATATTTCGTCCTTCATAACAACCTTCCTCTCAAGAGATTTTTTCAGTTATAATTTATTATATCATATTTTTTCAATTTTGCAAAGGGGTTTGGAGCTATTTTCGACAAAAATTTTAATAAACGGAAGATTGCACAAAAAAGTCTCCGAAAACTTATGCGAAAAATGCAAAATGTACTGCAAAAAGAGCGTATATTCGAAAAAAGATTGACATTTTGAGCGAATTATGCTATCATATTTATATACGAGTGCCCGAAAACTGTCTGATTTGGAGGGAGTATGAACAACAACCTTAACAAGAACGAAGGCAAGGCAAAGCAGATAAAGAACGAGGCTGAGGAAGAGGTTACCAACGTAGTATACGGAGATATACCGCTTTACCGCACGTACGGTGTAACGAAGAAATACCGTCCCCGTCTTATCAAGTTCAACAATATGCTTGCCAAGGCTATGGTCCTCTACCTGATACTTTTTGAGATCCTTGTAGTTGCAGTAGCCGGTCTTGCCTTTTGGTTTTACAGCGGTGAGCTCATCGCTACGGTAATAACTCTTCTTCTCGGCTCGATATTCTATCGCATCAATACGAGGATACCGCGGCTTCGCAGAAAATTCACCAAAAAGCTCAAAAAGCTCTGCCGCGAGAACGGATATTCGCTTGAATTCAAGCGCGGCTTTTTTAAGTCGCTCTCGTGGGCAGACAAGGGCGAGATAGATTTCATTCTCAAGGCTGACTCCTACACCTACTACGTGCGCTACGCTACAGCCACCAAGATGCTCTCCACGATGTCCTTTCTCTCAAAGAGCGAGCTTCTTTACACCAAGCACCCGCGAAACAACAAGTTCACGCTTATCTTTGATTTCAAGGACAAGAAAAAGCTGATGCACATAAGCTTTCCCGACTATATCGACGAGAACGACAAGCACGCAATAAAGGCGATACTTATCAATCCCGTGCCGATGAACATCGAAAAGAAGGGAGCGTTCGGCAGCGGAATGGAGCCTACGGGAACGGGCGAGAGGCTGTTCGGATACACGATATTCAACGCGACGGGCTTTATTGAGACGGTCAAGCGCAACTCGGAAAACGAAAGGATAAGCAAAGCAAAATGACACAGGCGAAAAGAATAGTTGTTTTCTTGCTTGCGCTTTCTCTCTTGCTCTCCTTCGTCTCCTGTAACAAGGAGAGCCCTGAAGAGACCGAAGAGAGCGAAGCCTTGTCGGACACCGAAGAAAAGACCGAAGCACCCACCGAGAAAAAGACCGAGAAAAAGACCTCAAAGCCGACCGAGAAGAAGCAGGAATACCTGTTCTCGCTCAATTTCGGTTCGTACAACATAGCGAACGGCAGAAACGTCGGGCACGATCTTACCAAGCTTGGCGAGGATATAAAGAACGCAGATATTGACGTGGTAGGACTTCAGGAGGTCGACCAATTCGTAGCGCGCTCGGGAAACCAGGACACGATGAAGATACTTTCCGAGTCATCGGGACTTCCGTATTATCGGTTTTTTAAGGCTATCGACCATCAGGGCGGCGAATACGGAGTTGGAATACTCAGCAGATATCCAATACTCGAATACGAGTCACAGCAGCTCCACTCCCCGAACCTTGAGCAGAGAGTGCTCGGGCACGCACTTATCGATATTGACGGTACGCACGTGGACTTTTTCGTAACGCATCTCTCTTATGAGAACGCCGAGATACACGCTATACAGACCGAGGCGGTCATAGAAAAAATAAGCCAATATGAAAATTTCGTGCTGACGGGAGATTTCAACACCGAAAGCTTTGACCCCTACTATATTGAAAACCGCTTTGGCGCACTCAACAACGGCGCTTATAAAGTGCCCACGTTTGCCAACCAGTCGATAGACAATATCATCTACAGACGCGAGTCGTGGAAATTTGGCAAGCCGTTGGCGCTCGTCAACGGACATTCGGACCACAATATGCTCTATGCGACCGCTCGTTTTATCTTAAAATAAGCGAGCTCTATTGACAAAAGACCAATAAAATGCTAAAATAAATGCAGTAAAAATTTTACTTGAAAGGTGAACTTTATTATGATCGAAACAGGTTATTTTAAGGGCGGTAACGAATACGTCGTTACGTCTACAAATCCTCCCAGACCTCTGCTCAACTACGTCTGGAACTCAAGGATACTCAGCGGTATTAACAACTTCGGCGGCGGCGTAGGCGCATACGGCGTTCGCGCACAGTCTTATATCGACGCTGAGGGCAAGGGCAGATGCTCTGTTATCCGCGACGGAAACCGCTATTTCTACGTAAAGGATATGAACACGGGCAAGACCTTCAACCCCGGTTGGTATCCCTGCAAGACCGACGTTAAGAACTATAGCTGTACTCACGGTCTCGGCTACTCGATCATCACGTCCGAGTGCGACGGCGTAGTTGCTACCGCACGTGTTTTCGTAAACAATTCCGATCCCGCAGAGATCTGGACCATCACTCTCGAGAACAAGTCGGCAGACGAAAAGTCGCTCAAGCTCTTCTCATTTGCAGAGTTCCAGCTCGAAGGCTATCAGAGATACAGCGACTACAACTCCTACGTTTACGGCGAGAAGGAAGGAAACGTTATCTTCTGCCATAACGACGCTATGGAAAAGCCTCACGATTGGTTCAACGGCTTTATGGCTACCGACGTAGACCCCGACGGCTTTGACACCTCCAAGCGCAAATTCCTCGGCGTTTACGGCGACGTTCGTATGCCCAAGGCAGTTGAAGAGGGCAAGCTCTCGAACAGCTACGCAGCGTGCGAGCAGATGGTCGGCGCGTTCGAGCACTCCGTAAAGCTCGGCGCAGGCGAGAAGAAGAGCATCAACGTTCTTATCGGTTGTGCTGACACCATGGCTACTGCAAAGGCATTTGCAGACTCTATTCTCAAGGAGGGCAATATCGAGGCTGAATTTGCCGCTCTCAAGGCAAGAAAAGAGACTCTCGCGGCTGATATTTTTGTAAACACCCCCGAAGAGAAGATCAACAACTTCGCAAACTACTGGCTCAAGCAGCAGGTATCTCTCTGTGCAGAGGTCGGTCGTGACACCGGTAAGGGCTTCCGCGATCAGCTTCAGGATGCGTGGGCAGTTGCTTCCTTTGATAAGGAGCTTGCAAAGGGCAAGATCCTTGAAACTCTTATGTATGAATATTCCGACGGAAGATGCGTTCGCGGCTGGCTTCCCCTTGACCACCACGTTTACTCCGACGGTCCTACCTGGATCGCTCCGACCATAAACGCGTACATCAAGGAGACGGGCGACGTTGACTTCCTCAACGAAAAGGTAAAATATCTCGACGAGGGCGAGGACACGGTTTGGGAGCATATCCTCACCGCTGTACGCTTTGCAAGCGATGACGTAGGCGAGCACGGACTTGTTCACTCTCGCGACGGCGACTGGAACGACTCGCTCAATATGACAGGACTGAAGGGCAAGGGCGAGAGCGTTTGGACCTCCATCGCACTTTGCTACGGTCTTCAGAACGTTGCCGAGATCGCTCGCGAGATACTCCGCGACGAAGCTATCGTTGCTGAGATGAAGGAGCGCGAGGCTCGTATGAAGGAGGCTATCAACAGAGAGGCTTGGGACGGCGAGTGGTATCTTGCCGCTATCAACGACTATAACGAAAAGGTCGGAACTCACACAGAAAAGGAAGGTATGATCTACCTCAACAGCCAGACCTGGTCTATCCTTTCGGGCGTTGCAGAGGGCGAGCGCAAGGAAAAGTGCATGGAATCGGTTGAGAAGTACCTCAACTCCGATTACGGTCCTCTCACCCTCTTCCCCACCTACACAAAGTTCAACAACCGCATCGGACGCTTGACCTCCTTCGTTGCAGGTATCTGGGAGAACGGAACTCCTTACTGCCACGGCGGTACGTTCAAAATCGTTGCAGACTGCCTGCTTGGTCGCGGCGACAAGGCTTACGAGGATATGATGAAGATACTTCCCGACAGTGCGACCAACCCCACCGAGCATTCGGGATGCGAGCCTTACGCTCTTACCAATATGTACTTCGGTCCCGATAACCCCAGACGCGGCGAGACCCTCTTCGCTTGGGTAACCGGTACTGCAGGCTGGATGTTCCGTGCTATCACGCAGTATATGTGCGGATTCCATCCCTCTTACGACAGCTTTACTCTTGAGCCCTGCATCCCTGCAGATTGGAAGGAGATCAGCTACCGCCGCAAGTTCAGAGGCGATACATATCTTGTAACCGTTAAGAATCCCGACGGCAAGCAGTCGGGCGCGACCAAGGTAACGGTCGACGGCAAGCCCGCAGATAAGCAGGTCAAGCTCTTCGGCGACGGCAAGGAGCATATCATCGAGATCGTTATGTAAAAAAGATTCTCGTTCTTGACCGAGAAATGATAGAATCAAACGCACCGCTGAAGTGATCGGCGGTGCGTTTCATATTGCAGAATAAATATTCGTAGGGCGAGGTTTTGTCTGTAGCCGAGATCATAACGACTTATTTGCCGAACGAAACGGCTACGCTCTTGTGCTTCCTTCCCCTTTATTCGTCATCCTGAGCGTAGTCGAACTTTTGGAAGGAGGAGCGGTAATATAGCGACTCCGCACAAAAGCGAAAAGTGTCAAGACACTTTTCGGGATCTACTACGCGGTTTTATGTGACCCTTTTGTGTAAAAGTAACTTTATGTTATACAAAGACAGCAAAGCCGCATTATAGATCCCTCGCGGCGCAGGCAAGCTGCTTGCTCGCCCTTTTTCACCCTCACGGGACTGAAAAAGGGTTCGACGCGTGCCGAATTGTTTGTATATTGCTCTATCCTCAAAAACATCTCGGCACTTGCTCAGGATGACGGGTTGGGGGGAGGTTTGTGTAGGATAGTAGCCGTAAATTACATTAAATTTGTTCGTGCGGCTCGGACCGCCGAGGACGTCGGTCCCTACAGTTTTAAGAGAGCGTAGCCGTGAAAAACATATAATTTCTTTGTGATGTCGACTACTTATCCGTCGGCTACGCCGCCACCTGTCTCTGACAAGGGAAGGCTATAGTTTGCTCTTTTCCCACACGCTCGCCGCACTGCGCGGTTTGATTTTTTTCAATAGATTGCTTTTCGCCAAAGCAAAAAGCTACCTCAATTCTGCATTTATTCTATACCTCAACTCTGCGCCACGCTCCCGAGCGCCAGCGGAATATGTATATTATAGATTTGATGCTCTCGTCAGCGGCAAATGCTATCCACAGACCGACAAGCCCCATATTAAGAACTACGCAGAGTATGTAGGACAGTCCAACGCTTCCAAGCCAACAGGAGAGCGTCGAGGTCATAAAGGTGATCCTTACGTCACCGTTTGCACTCAGCGAGCCTTCGGATACGTTGTTTATCGCTCGTGGGAGCTCAACAAAAAGATCGATAAAGAAGATCACTCCCGCCGCTCTTATTATCTCCTCATTTGAGGTAAAGAGCATCATAAGCGGTCGATGGAATATCAGCGCAAGCAGTGAGAGCACTAAATTGCAGGAAAATCCTATGGCGCGGTTCTGTTTGAAGCATCGGTCGGCGCTCTCAAAATCCCTTGCCCCTCTGTAACGTCCGATAAATACCATATTTGCCGAGCTGATGGCATAGCAGAGCTGAGGAACAAAGGCAACGATATTGTTTATATAGACCTTGGTGTTTATCACGTCGTCTCCCATAAGCGCGACAAAGCTCGTCGTGACAGTCTGCGCCACGCGAAACATCAAAGACACCATAGCTCCCGGAATACCGAGCTTGAGTATCTTTACCATCATTTTGAGTCTGTAAATAAATCTGAAGGGGCAGTTATTCTTGATAAAGAAGGCAAGTCCGACAGCTACGCCGATAAGCTGAGCCACGCCGACGGCAAGTCCGACACGCGAAATGGGGCTCATAAAGCTGACATCCGAGTAGAGCGCGGCAAACGAGAGCAAAAAGTTTATTATATTGCTCGAAACGCCAACGACAAGCGTAAATTTTGAAAATCCGTTGCAGATAAGAAGCTGATTGAAAAATCCGAGCAAGCCCGTCACGGGCAAAAAGAGCGCGCGCATTCTGTAATACTCGCAGGCAAGCGAGAGCGTCTCACCGCGCAAATTCATAAGGTGAAGCAGTGGCTCGGCGGCAAAAAAGTTGACAGCACCGAGAAATATTCCGAGAGCCAACACACTGAATGCGCCCGTTCCCGCAAAGTGACCTGCTTTTTCTTTGTCTCCCGCGCCAAGCTCGATAGAGGAAACGATGACCGTGCCCACAGCCACCATAGTCATCAGCACCACGCTTATATCCAAAAGCTGATTTGCAACGCTCGAGGCTGATACCGCTGTTTCGGAATATCCCGAGAGAAGTATCGTGTTCGCAGTGCCGTAGAGCTGTGTAAAAATATTCTGCATAAGCAGAGGTATGATCAAAGAGATCAGCGTTATTTTTTTGTTGCCGTCGTATATCGACGTAACAGAGCGATCAAATCGCAAAATATTCACCTCTTTTGAAATGCTTCGGAGAAACTCCGACTATGCGTTTAAAGAACCTGCTGAAATAATACTTGTCAGAGAACCCGACGTCGTCGGATATCTCTTCGATACTTTTGTCGGTAGTCACGAGAAGTATCTTTGCCTTCTCAACACGAAGATGGTTTCGATAGGCAACGATGCCCATACCCATTTGCTTTGAGAAAAGACGGTTCGCGTGGTCGTAGGATACCGCAAACATCTTCTCTATTTGCTCAGAGCCAAAGGAACTATCGTAATTTTTCTCTACAAAATCCGCAATACGCTTGACGAGCGAAAGATTTCTCAGATATCCGTCCTTTGTACGCGTTGCGTAAGAATTGCTCCATATACGCTCAAGCTTGAGAAGAAGTGCCGTAGCTCCCGAGCAGAGCTCGAGGCGCTTTTCTATACCAACGTCCCAGACGTTGAGCCTGAGCTTTCTGAATTCATTCACAAGATACTCAAATACCTCGCCGTCCTCTATGTGAAAGTGCGCGGGAAGCATCGCACTCATTCGGTCGTATCTGCCGTAATCGAGAAACGCGGTCTCGGCAAAGGCACGATTTTTTTCGGCAATAGCGTCAAAGAGTTCTTCGGGAGAAAGAACTGCGGGCTCGATATCGCACTCAAAATGCAGATAGAAATATTCGCAGTCGGTGCAAGCGGCGGGGGCTTGGGTGTCGCCTTTGTTGAATATGCACACGTCGCCCTTGGAAAGCTCCGTCCTCTCTCCGTTGAGGAAAAGACCGAGGGTTCCCGCCGTCACGAAATACATAATGTAGGTGACCGTCTTTCGCGTGAGATGCGATCTTGGAGGAATTAGATGCTCCTTTGATGAAAGCGTGACCTTTAATATACTATTCAGATTTATAATAAAGCAGTCCATTTTCTCACCTCGCTTAATATTAAAGCACAAAAGACAGATATTTTCAAGACATAAAACAGATATTTTTTGTACAAAAACGATATTAAAGATATCCGTATATCTGTTTTAAACGCAGCAGTTGGATCAAGACAAAAAGCTTTCACGGCGTCCGTGCTATCACACAGTATATGTGCGGATCCCACCCCTCTTACGACAGCTTTACTCTTGAGCCCTGCATTCCTGCAGATTGGAAGGAGCATATCATAAAGATCGTTATGTGATCTTAAGAATAGCAGAGTAAAAAACAACGCAAGAGCATTTATGGAGTCAAAATTCCGTAAGCGCTCTTGCTCTTTTTAATTTTTTGTGCTATAATTGATATAATGAATTTATACTTGAGAGGTGCAATATGGCTTTTTTTGAGATGCATTATTTTTCCGACGTACTGCGTATGCAGGTCGAGCTCAACGTGATAATCCCCGATAAGAAGAGTGACGAATACAAAACGCTCTATCTGCTTCACGGGCTCTCCGACGACTGCAGTATGTGGACAAGACAGACCTCTATAGAGCGATATGCAAACGAGAGGGGAATTGCCGTCGTTATGCCGAGCGTTGCTCGAAGCTGGTATTCAAATACCGCGTACGGAGCAAAATATTTCGATTTTGTCGCACTTGAGCTTCCGCGCGTTTGCCGCTCCTTCTTTAAGGGAATGTCGGACAAGCGCGAGGATAATCTGGTCGCGGGACTCTCGATGGGCGGCTTCGGCGCGCTGAAGATCGCGCTGACCTATCCCGAAGCGTTTGGCTATTGCGCGTCGCTCTCGGGCGCTGTAGACCTCGTCGGACGGGGAGTTCCCGCCGATATCGAGGAATGGCGCGGCAATTTCGGCTTCGATTTCGAGGATTGCTCCTATCTTGCGGGCGGAGCGAGCGATATTTTTGATCTCACGAAAAAGCTCGCGGCAAGCGGCAAAGAGATGCCCGCGATATACCTTTGGTGCGGCGAGAGCGACTTTTTGCTTGATATGAACCGCAGATATAACGCACTGCTCTCGGAGCTTGGCGTGGACTATATCTACGAGGAATCCGAGGGCAACCACTCGTGGAAGTGGTGGGATCTTCACATTCAGTCGGCGCTCGACTATCTTTTGAAAAAATAAGGCTTGCAAAATGAAAAAATTTGAAGGAATACTTATCTGTACCGATCTTGACGGCACTTTGCTCTCAAGCGACAAAACTGTCTCTCGCGAAAATTATGCGGCAATAGAATATTTCAAATCCGAGGGCGGTGCGTTTACCTTTATAACGGGCAGACCGCCCCGCATATCCGCGGGAATATGCGAAATGGTCCTGCCCAATGCGCCCTTCGGTTGCCTTAACGGCGGCGGTCTTTACGACCACGTATCAAAGAAATATCTTTGGTATGAGGAAGCTCCGCGCGCCTGTCTTGAGCTTGTCGACGACGTATACAGAAAGCTTGGGCGGATAGGAATACAGGTCAACACGCTTGATAACATCTATTTTTCGCGCGAGAACTCGGCGACCGAGAATTTTTGCAGGATCACGGGTCTGCCGTGCTGTCACAAGCATCATTTCGATATTGACGAGACGATAGCGAAGATAGTTTTTCTTTCCGACGACCCCGAAGATATAAGAGAGCTTGCAAGCTTTCTGAACTCGCATCCGAGAGCGGACGAGTTCGGCTTTGTTAGCTCGGAGCTCACGCTCTACGAGATATTGCCTAAGGGCATCAACAAGGGAAGCGTGCTCCCGAAGCTTTGCGAGCATCTGGGGATAGATATAAAGCACAGCATCGCGGTCGGCGACTATGACAACGACGTGGGAATGCTCAAGACGGCGGGAATTGGCATAGCGGTCGCAAACGCATCACCCGCGGCAAAGGCGGCGGCTGATCTTGTGACGGTCAGCAACGAAGAAAATGCGATAGCGAAGATAATTTACGACTTAGAGAGCGGCGCGATAGCGTTCTGAGAGGTGTCTATGAAAATATCGATGTACTCGTATTTTTCCGATCTCGTTAAGCAAAAGGGCATTGAAGCGGCGGCGGATATTGCGCTCGCGTTCGGTTGCGAGGCGGTGGAGTTTATTGACGTTTACGGAAAAGTGCCGACAGTCGAGAGCGAAGAAGAGGCGCGCGAAATTCGTCGCGTGCTCGATGCAAAGGGGCTCTGCGTTTCCTGCTATTCGGTGGCTGTGGACCTTGCTTTGCCCGAAACGAGCGGATACGACTCGGACGCGGCCCGAGAATACGTCTGTCACAGCGCAAAAATGGCGGCGATCGTCGGCTCGCCCTATCTGCACCACACGCTCGTGCTCGGATTGAATTATAACGAAAAGACCTACGTGCGCGATTTTGGGCGCGTGATGAAGATGCTATTGCCGCACACTTTAGCGATCGCGGATCTTTGCAATTCGCTTGGAATGACCGTGCTTTACGAGCCGCAGGGGGTCTACGTAAACGGCAGAGAGAATTTTACTGCGTTTTATAACGAAATGAAGCGCCGCACAAAGCGGGTCGGAGTCTGCGGAGATATGGGAAATTCACTCTTTTGCGATTGGAGACCCGAGGAATTTTTTGACGAGCTCGCGCCCGAGATAAAGCATATACACGCTAAGGATTACAGCGTCGTGAACGCTGACGAGTTGAGCGAGGGAGTCCGTGCGTACAGCTCGGTCAGCGGCAAAAGGATAATACCTATCGCTTTTGGCGAGGGTGACGTTGACGTGCCGCACTGTATCGCCGCGGTGCGCGCGCAAGGGTATGACGGCGCGATATCGCTCGAGGGCGAATATCACGATATTGATAGGGAGATCCCGCTCGACGTCACGGCGGTAAAAAGATTTATAGAAGCATAAAAGGGAGCAGTGCTCCCTTTTTTTGTGTTGTCCTATCGCCTTCTCTTACCTATTTATGCAGATAGTAATTCATAAGCAACTAAATTCTATATTTTATTTCATAAGTTGAAGAAAATCCGCTTGCTGTTTCGTGTACAATGATGTCGCCGGGGTTCATACACTGCTTCATAGCGTTGCAAACGGCGGGCATGCGGCTTTTTAAATTCATTTCTTTGTGTATGTCGTTTGCTTTTAACACAAGAAAAGAAAACCCTTTTTCTTTTGCTATGTTTTTCTGAGCTTCGATGTATTCGCGGATGTCAGCAGTTCCGGGTTGCTTTTTTGCGGGGACTGAGCTTTGGTTTGAAAGTTCTTCCACTCTTTCCTCCAAGGTTTTAACTCTCATCAGCAATTCAAGAATTATTTTTTCGTATTCCATAGATATATCCTCCTTTACACAACTAAATTATATCATAGCAACTATAAGTTGTCAATAGTTTTTCTATAGTTTTTAAAGTTTTTTTACATTATTTCAAAAATTCCACCGTTTGTATAGTCAGCAAAACACGGGGCGGTCTAAATAAGCCTTCCCCAGCGGGGAAGGGGGACCGCTTGCGGTGGATGAGGAGAAAAAGTTAGTTTGCATTGAGTTTCTACTCATCCGTCGGCATGCGCCGCCACCTTCCCTGCTAGGGAAGGCTAATCAGAGTTGACGCTTTTGGTAATAGCCGCGCGTGCCTGTATATTTTGATCGCGACATCGGGCATTATGTATTATACGGCTGAAATTATCATTTTCGGTAGGGGTCGGCGCCTCGACGACCCTTGTCGTACAAAGAATTTTTTGTAAATAACGCGTCTGTTGCCTAAATAATATCATAGCCGTATATGCGTTTTAAATTTGCAACAACATTGGGTC
>SVSY01000129.1 GCA_015064065.1 Oscillospiraceae bacterium | reverse complement strand
TTAAGGGTAAGGACGTTACTGTTGAGGGTATCAACGCTGCTATGAAGGCTGCTTCTTCTGCTTCCTTCGGTTACAACGAGGATCAGATCGTTTCTTCCGACGTTATCGGTATCACCTACGGTTCTCTCTTCGATGCTACTCAGACTATGGTAGCAAAGATCGACGACGACACCTATCAGGTACAGGTTGTTTCTTGGTACGACAACGAGAACTCCTACACCAGCCAGATGGTTCGTACGATCAAGTACTTCGCAGAGCTCAACTAATAGCTTTAGATAACTTTGATAAAACAAAATGGGGTATAGGTTCTCTATACTCCATTTTGCCTTTATGCGCGAGGTATTTATGGACGCATTTTTATTTGCATTCGGTGCGGTAATGCCGCTGGTGTTGATAGTCGCACTCGGATATTATCTTAAAAAAATAGGGTTGTTTCCCGCGGATCTCGGAAAGAGCGTGAATAAAGTGGTCTTTAAGATACTTATTCCCGCTACCGTGTTTTTGAATATCTATAAGATAGACGACGTCGGTGACGTAGATCCTACATATATTATCTACGTAGCTATCGTTACGACCGCGGTTTTCCTGATCTCCTTGCCGCTCTCGAGCCTTATAACCCAAAAGGCTGACAGAAGGGGAGTCATAAGTCAGGTCATGTATCGTTCAAATTACGCGCTTATCGGACTCTCTGTGGTCGAGCTTATATGTGGCGAAGGAGGACTTGCCGAGGCGGCGTTGCTTTCGGTCGTAAGCGTCAGCCTTTTCAATGCCTTTGCCGTTATTTCGCTGTCTGTTTTCAAGGAAGAGAAGACCAAGATAAATTTCAAGGGAATACTTGTCGATATACTCAAAAATCCGCTTATCATAGCAATAGCACTCGGACTTGTCTGCCTGCTTGTCAGAAAGATATTCGTGTTCTATGAAATAGACTTCAGAATTTCGCATATAACACCTGTGTTTAAGGCTATCAGTTATATTTCAAACGCGGCGACTCCCGTGGCACTTTTGTGCCTCGGCGCACAGTTTGAGTTTTCTGCAATAAAAACTATGCGAAAGGAAATAATCTGCGGAGTTTTGCTCAGAACGCTTATCGTTCCCGCACTTGGCTTGGGGATCGCTTATCTGTTCTTTGATTTCAGTGGAGCTATGTTCGCGGCGATGATAGCCGCATTTGCAACTCCCGTTTCGGTCTCCAGTGCACCTATGGCGCAAGAGATGGGAGGCGACGGAGAGCTTGCAGGACAGCTCGTTTTGTGGACGACCGCAACGTCGTCTGTGACGCTGTTTGCGTTTATCTATTTTCTTCGCCTGCTCGGAGTTTTTTGATATCTTTTCTTGATAAGATCTCAAAACTGCAGTAAAAATAAAAAACGATATAGGAGGGCGAAATGCCTGAATTACTTGAAATACTTATGCTGGTGGCTTTCGGTGCTTCCTGGCCGCTTAACGTTGCTAAATCTCTTAAGACCAAGAGCACAAAAGGGAAGAGTCTGTTCTTCCTTATACTGATAGTTTCGGGCTACATCTGTGGAATCGCATCAAAGCTTCTCAATGAGAGCTATATGGCGAGCTTTTCGTCAAAATGGTACGTTCTTGCGGTGTATATCCTCAATTTGATAATGGTCTCGACCGACCTCGTTCTGTATTTCAGAAACGCGACGTACGAGAAGAAGCTTGAAAAGGGTTCGCTTTGAAGCGAACCCTTTATTGTGAATTTTTATTTTACTTGATCTTCTTTTTCAGATCGTGTATAAATACGCCGATGATGTTGATGACAAAGAGCACACTGTGCGTAATAAGCGCGTTGTACGAATGAGTTACTATGTCGTATATACTCCAGATAAAAGTGTTTGCAATGCCGCAGCGCCTATAATTTTTGCCATTCTTCTGCAGAATACTCAGAACAAAGCCAAAGCAAGCAAGAATTGCGAGCGCGGTTGAGAAAGCGATGCCCTCGAGCACTATATTTACAGCTGCAAAGCTTATCATATAAACGGCAACGAGCCATTTGGGCAACGAACGGTGCTTGAGTTCAAATACGTAATTTACGGTTATCTGAATGCAGGCAAGGATACCCGAAGCTGCGCCTGCTACCCCCGTTCCCGAAAGTAAATATCCCATCGAAACGAGGAAATTTCCTATCCATAGGAGTATCAGCGTCTTGGCCATTTTGTTTCCTTTGAGCAGGGAAGCGATTATTACCGAAAACAGACCGATAAGGTTTACGATAAAAGCTAAGGTTTTCATTTGATACCTTCTAAAAAAATGTCTCAGTAATTATACCATATCTTTTGGCAGTTTGCAATATTGAACGTTAAAATAATAGGAAAACAGCAAAAGATCGAAGCCCTTCCGCATTTCGCGGAAGGGCTTCTTTATTGTTTTGTCTATTTCGTTAAAAACTTCAACTTACCGTGTTATAACGATTAGCCCTTGATTGCAGCCTGAGCAGCAGCAAGACGAGCGATCGGTACACGGAAGGGAGAGCAAGAAACGTAGTCAAGTCCGATCTTGTGGCAGAACTCAACGGACGTGGGGTCACCACCGTGCTCACCGCAGATACCAACGTGGAGCTTCTCGTTTACGGGTCTACCAAGGGTAACAGCCATATTCATAAGCTTACCAACACCGGTCTGGTCGAGCTTAGCGAAGGGATCGTTCTCGAAGATCTTTGCATCATAGTATGCGTTGAGGAACTTACCAGCGTCGTCACGGGAGAAGCCGTAGGTCATCTGGGTAAGGTCGTTAGTACCGAAGCAGAAGAAGTCTGCGTTAGCAGCGATCTCGTCAGCGGTCAAGCATGCTCTGGGGATCTCGATCATAGTACCAACCTCGTAATCGAGCTTAGCACCTGCAGCAGCGATCTCAGCGTCAGCGGTAGCAACAACTACGCTCTTAACGTACTTGAGCTCCTTAACGTCGCCTACCAGAGGAATCATGATCTCGGGACGAACGGTCCAATCGGGATGATTCTTCTGAACGTTGATAGCAGCGCGGATAACTGCGCTGGTCTGCATCTTAGCGATCTCGGGGTAGGTTACAGCGAGACGGCATCCACGGTGACCCATCATGGGGTTGAACTCGTGGAGAGAAGAAATGATAGCCTTGATAGCTTCAACAGTCTTGCCCTGAGCCTTAGCGAGAAGAGCGATGTCCTCCTCGGTGGTAGGAACGAACTCGTGGAGAGGCGGGTCAAGGAATCTGATACATACGGGGTTGCCCTCGAGAGCCTCGTAGAGCTTCTCGAAGTCGGACTGCTGGTAGGGAAGGATCTTCTGGAGAGCAACTTCTCTTTCCTCAGCAGTGTCAGAGCAGATCATCTCACGGAAAGCAGCAATTCTGTCTGCCTCGAAGAACATATGCTCGGTACGGCAAAGACCGATACCCTCAGCGCCGAGCTCACGAGCCTTCTTAGCGTCAGCAGGAGTATCAGCGTTGGTTCTTACCTTAAGGGTACGGAACTCGTCAGCCCAACCCATGATGGTGCCGAAGTTGCCCGAGATCTCTGCGTCAACGGTAGGAATGATACCGTCGTAGATGTTACCTGTAGAACCGTCGATGGAGATGTAGTCACCCTCAACGAATGTCTTGCCTGCGAGTGTGAACTTCTTGTTCTCCTCGTCCATAGCGATCTCGCCGCATCCGGAAACGCAGCACTTACCCATACCACGAGCAACAACTGCTGCGTGAGAGGTCATACCGCCACGAACTGTAAGGATACCCTGAGCAGCCTT
>SVSY01000128.1 GCA_015064065.1 Oscillospiraceae bacterium | reverse complement strand
TTCCACTTACACCGCTTGGATGTTTTTTGATTTCGCATATTCAAGGAAAAATGGAACAAAAGAAAAAACGGTTAGAGTAGAACAGACACCTTTTGTTCGTTTTTACCCCTGTTTAGACACCTTTTATCACGTTTAAGCCAAACAAACAAGGGTACGCATTCGCGTACCCTTGTTTGTTTGGCAGTGATAAAACATAGAAGGACTCGAAGGAGCGCGGTGGTGAATGACAGTCCGGGGGACTGTCAGAGCCGCGCTGACCGAGGAGCGTAGCAAAGTCGAAATATCCCTCGGCTTTGCGGTGTCGCGACGAGAAGAGTTCTGTTACCCGTGCCAAACGACAGAAGACCGAGTATAACTCGGTCTTCTGTCGTTTAATGAGATATTCAAGATCAAAGTCTTTACAAAACAGGGTTTCCGTCCTTATCGTAATTAGTCTCGACTCTGCCTGTTTCAGTTCCGTCGGGCGAGTAGGTTATCTCGATGGTCTTTCTGAGCTTTTTGTTCGTGTAGGTATCAACAGACTGCTTGGTGAGCGAATCGTAGTAGTAATGCATAGTGGTTATTACGTAGTTGTCATCGTCAAAGTAGGTGTATACGGCAGTAGAGGATTCGCTTTCATTGTTGTTGACGTCATATCTTGAGATAAATTTATGAGTCGTTCTGCCGCTTTCATCAAATTCAAAGGTCTCAGTGTAGAGAAGGAGGGAGATATCATATTCGGAATACTTTGTCATTTTAAAAGCGCCGTTTTCGTAATAGCTGACGATAGATTCATTTAACAGAGTGCCGTCTTGGTTATAGGTATAGGTGATAAGTGAGTTTATACCGCCGTTTTCACCGTACCCCTGCTGAACGAGAGAAGCAAGATAGCTGTTTTCTGCATCGATGAAGTCAAAGGTCTTGGTCTCGGTCAATCTGCCGCGCAGATCGTATGCGTACGTGACCTCTTTTGTTTTGGTCAGCTCGGTATATTCAACGCCGTCGGAAAGCCAATATTCCTGCTTTATAACTCTGCCGTTTTTATCGTAGGAGAAGACGTTCTTTTCGGCTTCGTTTTCGCTGTATTTGCAGAGTGATGAGGAGCAAAGGCCCTTATCCCCGTAGGTGTAGTCTATTGTCATATCAACTCCGTCGGAGCTGACCTCCTTTAAGCTGGTAGCTTTAGTACCGTCGTACGTTATCACAAAGGATACTCCGAGCGCGCTGTAAAAGGGGTCTGAAACGGTGGCGATCGAGTTTTCATATACGATATTTGACGTCGCTCCGAAATTGTCGAGCGAAAGAAGTCTGCCAAACTCGTCAAAGGTGAGGGTGTAAGCACCGGGCATACGCACGTGAGTGAAGCTCATCGTGGAGGTCTTGGCATCGTCATCATAGCTGAAGGAGAGGGTTACGAGCTTTGCAGGCTCGGTCTTGAGAGGTCTGCCTTTTTTGTCGTGACGGATCACCTTGAGAGTGATGTCCTCACATCTGCCGAAAAGCTCTTCGTGTATCACCGAATCGTTTTCAAATACAAACGCAGATATCTTTCCGTATTCGTCGTATTCGATCGTGCAAAAGCTTAAAGAGGATATGGGGAAGAGACGCTTGCTATATAGTTCGAGCGCAATAGGCGAGCCGTTTGCATTGAGCGCTACTGCAAGCATATCATATCCTGCGCTGTAGTAGCTGTATACGCGATCTGCAACGGTATAGTCGGTAACTACCTTCTCGGGCTCTGAGGGCGTTGAAGGCTGCTCGGGAGTGGGTGTTGTGGGCTCGGTAGGCTTGCTTGCTTCCTCGGTAGGTGCTTCTGTGGGCTTTTGGGTGATCTCCTCGGTCATCGGAACATCTGTCGGTTGCCCTGAGGTGTCTTTTTTCTTGGAGCAGGATGCGAGCAGAGGAATACAAATAAGAATAACGAGTATAAATGCAATAATTGATCTTTTCATTGGATTCTCCGAAATTTATTTTTGGTTTGTGATGCGTCTTGTGCGAAGTGTGCGTTGCTCGTGTATTTCATAGATTATCTCTGTTGCAAACGCGAGCTTTGTTATTACGTTCTGTTGCTTGGGATAGCAGAAAAACGAGTCATTTTCAGTTGAAATATCAAAGCAGTCAAAGGGCTTTACGTAGCACCAATCGTATTCGACGTGCAGACTGTTGTGTTGTATCGGTGTGCGCTGTATGCGATAGGGAGCGTCATTGTAATAGCCTTCGAGTATAAATCCTCTTTCGGCATCGTGCGAGATCTTTGCTGAACCGAGATGCTCGAATTTCCATCCGCGCGGCTGTGAGTAAACGTCGATATCATCGAAAAATGAATATTCGCCGCGCTCGATCTGCGCTTTGACCTGCTCGCGTTCCCACGCAAACCAGTCGGGTATTTGCTCGAACTCGGTCTCGCCCTCAAGAGCCTTGAGCGTGCCGTTCTCGTTAAATCGCCACCGCTTACCACACTCGCGACAGAATATCTCTTCTCCTTGCGAGTCCATTTTTGATTCGGTATTGCAGGCAGGGCAGTGGTAAAGGATCTTGTGTAGTCCCTCAGCGCGATACTTTTCTTTTATCAGAATGTTATTGTTACTCTGATATTGATAATCGTTATATGAGAGTGCTTCACGGAGCTTTGCGTTTATTTCATCTTCGGACATAACAGCTATCTGCTCGGGAGTGAGGATCTGCGTTGCGGTGGTGTGAAGGGGTATCTTTCTCTTTTTTCTGAAATTCCAGAAGGGAGAATGAAGGTGATTGCCCTTGTGGATTATAGTTACTACGGGTACTTTGGCGCGTTTCACGAGCATGCCGAGTGAATCGGGGATATAGGACTGTACGCCGCAGGGAGAATATCTTGCTTCGGGATACATACAGAGTACGTCTCCACGCTTAAGTACTTTGTAGATGGATTTTATGAGATGGATATCGTTTGTGAATTTTCTTGTTCCTATCGAGCCTATAAGCTCCATAAGCCATGGACGGCGGTAAAAACCGTCGAGAGCCACCACGTTGTTGACTCTGTGTGGGAATGTTACCATAGCGGCGAGTTCAAAATCGATAAAATACATATGGTTTGAAAGAACCATATAAGGCGGCTTTAATCCTTCCATATTGACCTTTTCGATCTTGTATTTTTTGCCTATGAGAAGTATCTTTGAGAGCAGCCAGATGAGGCCGACAAAGAAAAGGGGCTGACGAATGGGGTACTTGGCGGTGTTGTAGCGCTTTTTGTTCTTGTAATTGACATCGATATTTGTTGTAGGTGTCATAATAGTCTCCATTCAAACATATTCATATAATTATATCATATTTTTCAATATAAATCAACCTTTTTCGATTTTTAACAAAAATAAGTTGAAAAAGAGAAAAAATAGTGCTAAAATATAGGTAATATCAGTTTATGGAGGCAAAAAGTGGAATTCTGGATCATACTTGCGGCTATAGCTGCATTTGTTGTATTAGTAGTGCTTGCGACATCGCTCGTTTGCTTTTTCAAAATATTTTATTTCTTTCGCTCAAAAAAGGAGCTCAAAGAGAAGCACCCGATACCCGAAGGCGAGGTATATGAAGCGCATCGCGATAATATGGTACGTTGGATAGACGAGGCGCGTGAATTTCCTCACAGAGAGCTGCGGATAACCTCGCGTGACGGATTAAAGCTTTATGGAAATTATTATGAATTCAATAAGGGCGCGACGGTAGAGATACTCTTTCACGGCTATAAAGGAAGTGCGTTGCGCGATCTCAGCGGCGGTATATACAGA
>SVSY01000016.1 GCA_015064065.1 Oscillospiraceae bacterium | reverse complement strand
AAAAGCTCGGAGAATACGCGGTTAAAGTTTTCGTTTATCTGGTTGAACGAATCGGTAAACGCCGTCTTCATTTCACCCTCGAGCTGACCTATTACCTCAAGAAGATCGCTTCTCGCGGCGTTAAGGTCGTTTATCTGCAGTGCCATCTCGTCGTAACGCTTCTTGACCTCAACGTATTTGTTGACTGCGTCAAGGTCGACGTTGCCGAGCACTCTGAGCTTGTTTCTGCACTCTACCTGCTTTGCCGCCGCTTCGCCTCTCGTTTCGGGCGTAAGCGCGGGATATCCGAGTGCAACTGCATCTGCACGCGTGAGCTCGTGCTCATCCCAAAGCTTTGTGGCAAGCTTATCCTGCTCTGCTCGGATATTACCGAGTCGGTTTTCAAAGCGTGTATATTCTCTGAATATATTTTCCTTGTGAGCAAGCTTCTCGCGCATAAGAGCGTTGACCTCGTTGAGCTTACGCTCAAATTCGCTCGAGCCCGCCTCTACCTTTGCTCTCTTTTCGTTGAGCTCTGAAAGCTTCTTCTCGCCCTCTCCGTAAGCCGCGCGGTTTTCAGCCTGCGCCGCCTTGTAATCTTCTATCTTTGCATAGAGCTCGTCTATGCGTGCCTGCTGGAGCTCGAGTGCCTCGGAGAAGGAGTCAAGTCTGATCCTTGCCTCGTCCGAAAGTCTCGCTTCGGTCTCTATATCCTTCTTTATCTCGTTTACCGAGATTATAAGCGCAGTCATCTTAGCTTCCGCTGCGTCCTTAGCCTCGATAAGCTCGTTGCGCTTGATGTCCATATTGCTGCGCGCCGCGCTTATCTCGCTCGCCTGAGTCTCAAGCTCGCCAAGCTTTATCTCGAGTGCTTTTTTGTCTTCGTCAAACTGCTCTCTTGCACGAAGCTGTGCAGTATAGTCCTCGCGAAGCTTCTCGGTAAGCGTTACGTTTGCCTCAAGCTTTGCCAAAAGCTGTTCAAGGCGGTTGTTTTCCGAGTCGCGCATTACCTTGACAAGTCCTATCTTCTGCTCGGCAGAATCCTTGTCATCCTCAAGGCCGTCTATCTTCGAAGCTATCTGATTGAGAGAGGAATCAAGCTTTGCTATTCTCTTCTCAAGCTCCTCAGCCTCAGCCGTCAGCGCCTTTATCTCGCCCGCACGACCGAGGATATTGGCAGCCGCACGCACGGAACCGCCCGTGAACGAACCGCCCACGTTTATCTGCTGACCGTCAAGCGTTACTACCTTGACCTTGTATCTGAGGTCCTTTGCCATAGCTGTAGCGTTATCGACAGTGTCAAATACGAGCGTTCTTCCAAGCAAGCTCGAAAGCACGTCAGCGTACTTATTCTCGCTTTCCACGAGCTCATCGGCAACCGCAATATAACCCGTATATCCCGCCGCGTCGCGCATCTCGGGAGTTACGCTCTGGGGTCTCATCGAAGTAAGCGGAAAGAAAGTAGTTCTTCCTGCTTCGGCTTTCTTGAGCGCAAACATAGCCGCTTTGGCTACGCTCTCGTCCTCAACGACGATATGCTGAAGATTAGGACCGAGTGCGGTCTCTATCGCGGTTATGTATTTTTGTTCAACGTTTATAAGCTTAGAGAGCGGTCCGTATATCTTTCCGACCTTATTGCCGTACTTATCGCTTATTGCTCCCTCAGCGTATTTTTTCATAACGAACTTGACAGCTCCCGAATAGCCCTCAAGCTGTTCTTCCATTGCGCGATTGGTCTCTATTCTCTGAACTATCGAATCGCGGCGCAGACCGAGCGTGTTTCTGCTCTCGCTATCCTCGCTTCTCTTTGCATAAAGCTCTTCAAGCGATGCGTTGGTCGCGGCAAGCTCTGCCGTGCTCGACGCCATAACGGCGTCGTATTCCTCGACCGTCTTCTTTATACGCTCGCATTGCTCGTTCATTTTTGCCGAAGCGTCCTCGTACGAAGCTATCTCTTCAAGCATCGCGCTGTTTTTGTCAAGCTCGCTGTTGCGGGAATTATCAATAAAAGATATTCTCGCCTTTGCATCTGCTATCTGGGTGTCGATCGCACGTACGTCCGCAAGTGCGCGATCAATATCAAATCCTATTGCCTGAGCCTGTTCCGCATATTTATTCTTCTCTGCCTCTATCTGCTCGCGCTCCTCCGCTTTCTTTTCAAGCAAAAGGTCAAGCTCGGATATCTTGCGCTGTCTTTCGGACTCTGCGCTGTGCTCGTTCTCGATAGATCTTTTCGTCGACTCACAAGCGCCCTCGGTCGCAGCTATCATTTCCTTAGTATGCGAGATGTTGGTCTCCATGACCGAAAATTCGCTGTCGAGCTTGTGATTTATCTCTGTCTGCTCGCGTATCTGCAAAAGCAGCCCCTCTGACTCTGCCTTGTTGCTCTGGGATATTTGGAACAGTCTGTCGTTCTGTACCTCAAGCGCACGTATAGAGTCGGCGGCAGTGTTCAGTTCAAACTCCGCCTCCTTGAATTTTTCCTCGCAAGCGTTTATATCCGCGCGAAGCTTTTCCGTATCGTAAAGCCAGAGCTGTACGTCTACTCGTTTCTTGGTGTCGAGCAGGTCGATAGCCTTCTTTGCTTTTTCCGCTTCCTTTTCAAGAGGAGCTACCTGCGCTTCGACCTCGATAAATATGTCGTTGATACGGGTCATATTATCCTCGGTAGATGCAAGCTTTCGCTCACACTCGCTCTTCTTGTGGCGGTATTTTGCGATACCCGAGGCATCCTCGAATATGCTTCTGCGCTCGTCGCTCTTACGCGATATGATATCGGCTATACGTCCCTGACCGATTATAGAATAACCGTCACGTCCGACACCCGTATTCATAAACATCTCGTAAATGTCGCGCAGACGTACTGCACGGCGGTTGATGTAGTATTCGCTCTCGCCCGAGCGATAGTATCTTCTGGTTACGGTGACCTCATCATAAGGGCAATCAAGTCTGCCTATCATACCCGTATTATCAAAGGTAACCGATACTTCGGCATAACCCATAGGTCTTCGGCTGTCAGCACCGCCAAAGATGATATCCTCCATTTTAGTACCGCGTATGCTTTTTGAGGATACTTCACCGAGTACCCAGCGCATAGCATCCGATATATTAGATTTTCCGCTTCCGTTCGGTCCTACTATGACCGTAGCTCCTCCCTCAAAGGTAAGCTTTGTCTTATCGGGAAAGGATTTGAAGCCCTGAAGCTCAAGAGATTTAAGATACACTTGCGTTCTCCTCTCGGTGAAATTTAAACATCATTCTCTATTATAATATTATAACCTATTATTTCATTTTTTTCAAGCACTTTTACCCATTCAAGACCATATTTTTCACAAATTTTGATCTTATTTACGCGTTTTTGACCTACCGCCTTTGAAACCGAGCCGCGAGAGACGAATATCTTCACTCCGCCTCCCTTTTTTTTATCTCTGCCGAGCCTGTCAAGCTCCTCGCATATCCTGTCAAAATAGAGCGCGCTCATCGCCATCTCACCTATAGCCTCGTGGTTTGCTCCCGCTATCGCGCGCGAAGCGTCACGCAGATTTTCGGACGCGCAAAGTCCAACTCTTATGCAAGGAACTCCCGCTCTCTCAAAAACATCGAGCACGTTTTTAGTGCGCTCTACTGCGTCCTCAAGCTCAAGAGGCACGTAAGCACCTCTTATCATCATATCGGCAAGCTCTGTTTCGGCAAAGACCACCGTGGGATAAACTCTTGCGCCGTCAGCGCCGAGCTCGCAGATCTCTCTTGCCGTTTCTATCTCCTTTTTGGCATTTGAATGCGGCAGACCTATCATCATCTGACCGATCAGCTCAAATCCCGCTTGCTTTATCGCTCTGCAGGCGCGCCTTGCACACTCTGCATCGTGACCGCGCTTTGAAGCGAGAAGCACGTCGCGATCAAGACTCTGCAGACCGAGCTCGACCGTCCGCACGGAATAGCGCGAGAGTATCGAAAGTATCTCGCTATCGATATAATCGGGTCGCGTGGAAAGACGTATCTCGGACACCCTTCCCGATCTCACGTAGCTCTCGGCAAGCTCAAGGAGAGAGACCATCAGCGCGCGGTCTATTCCCGTAAACGAGCCGCCGAAAAACGCTATCTCCGTCGGCGTATCCACGGATATCGTAGAAAGCGCCTCGTCGATCTCACGCTTTGCGCGATCGAGCTCAAATTCTCCGTGTCCCGATATCGTGTGCTGATTGCAGAACACACAATTGTTCGGGCAACCCATATGCGGTATAAATATTGGAATGTTAACGTGCTTTCTACCCATTTTGACTCCAAAAAATAAATATTCGGGATGCTACAGCACCCCGAATATTATACCACAAATACCCTTTTATGTCAAGTTGAAAGACGACTGTATTTAACTCCCGCACGCGCATTTCCGAGAAGCTCGGACACGCTCACCACGTCATACCCCTCGTCGTGCAGACGCTTGAGTATTATTTTTGTCGCCTCGTATGTATTTTCATATATATCGTGCATAAGTATTATGTCGCCCGACTTGACCTTTGACATTACGTTTTCGACGATAATATTTATATTTTGCTCCGCAAACTCTCCGTTCTCGCCTCTGCCCTTATACTTCCAATCCTCAGAGTCGACGCTCCACATAATGACCGAATACTTACAGTTCTGCACTCTTTGATCGGTAATATTTCCGCCTATAGGTCTCATAAGCCTTACCTTAGCATTTGGAACGACCTCTTTTATGGCATCAAAGGTATTCGAAAGCTCTCTTTGATATCTGTCCTCCTCACAGTTGTGATAATACACCGCGTGAGTGTAGCCGTGAATGGCTATCTCGTTCCCCTTTTCGTGTGCGTATTTTAAGGCATCTGCGCCGTTATACGCCTTGCCGTCGACTCGGTTTCCCACAACGAAAAACGTTGCGTTATAGCCGTATTTGTCAAGCTCGTCGACTATCTGCTTGGTCCTCACGTTATGCGGACCGTCGTCAAACGTGATCGCCACTCTTTTGGCATTCGGGTCCACCTTCGCCGTCGTATTCTTATTCGGTCTTGGCTTTGCGCTTACTTCTTCCTCTTCGGTGCAAGCAACAAAAAAGCAAGTCAGGATCGATATCGCCAAGAAAAACGCACATATTTTTAATCTTTTCTCTCTTTTTTTCACTCTAAAATATTCCTCAATAGACCTCACTCAAATCTTGCTATCATCTCGTCCTGCAATTCCTTGGGCAGATCGACAAAATGCGCCGAAACACCCCAAAGTCTAACTATAAGATCCTTATATCCGTCAGGATCGAGCTGAGCCTTTTTCAACTCCTCCACGTCAAGAACATTAGGCTGATGTTGCATTCCCCCCGCGCCGAAATATCCGAGAAGCAGAGTCTTGAACGCTTCCTTGCCGTCATTTCCTTTAAATACCGAAGCGTAATAATTGACCATAACGCAGAAATTCCATTGGATAAGCGACGGTTCGAGCTTTGCGGCAGAGCACAGTACCGCGGTAGGACCGTTTTTCATTGTTCCGCTCTCGGGAGTAAGAGTAACCGCAACAGGTGAGCCTGCAAGTCTGCCTTCGGGGGTCGCCATAAGATTTGCACCCGTCGGAACAGGGTGCGGTTGATGTATGCCGCCGAGAATGCTTCCGCCAAAATAGGTCTTATATTTTGAGCATTCTCTAAGGCAAAATTCCAGAACGTCCTTTGCGATCATATCCACGTAATCGTCGTCATTTGCCCACTTGGGACAATTCCAAAGAATGCTTCGCATAACTTCGCCCGCATTTCCCTCAAAATTGGATTCACATGCAGAATATATCTCGTCCAAAGTGTAAAGCTTTTCATCGTAGACCGTCTTTTTTATTGCCGCAAGAGAGTTTACCGCTTCTGTTGCAGTTCCAAAAAACATTCCCTTAGCCTTAATTGGATACGGCTCGAATGCAACGTCTGTTGCCGTTTCGATACAACCGTGGAAAAGAGCGCTCAGAAGCGGCAATGGAGCCATAGGTGAATTTCCTGCTCTGTCAACCGGCTTTTTTTCGTACTTGACAGCGTCAAAATATTCAGCTAAACGTCCGTTCGCATAATTATCCAAATGCTTCTCGTCTTCGACAAACTGCGATACCACGTTCTTTATTATCTCTGACATTCTTTGCTTGAAAGCATTGATGAGCTCATCAAACGTAACAAAGTCACGGCGAGTTTTTAACATATCCATCAAAACGGCTGCAAGAGACGGACTTCCAACTCTCCAAAAATCTCCCTTTCCGGGAATGTTTATATCCTGACAGAGATCAAAGCCGTAATCGCGCGCATATTCTATCGGGACTCCCGCGCCCGCAAGACTTTCTACAAACCTATCATCGTTATAGTAGGAAACGAAATTGCAACCGCTCACAGTAAGCTCTGCGGCTCTGTCTAAAAATTCAGGTGGATTCTTGCTGCTTATACGCAGGTTAAACTCAGGTTCAGGCAAGCGAATCTTATCTACGGCATTAAGGAACATCATAGTTACTTCATTTACGGCATTTTCTCCGTTTGGAAGCACGCCGCCAAGTGTCACCACAAGCTGAGCAGCGTATTTTCCGAGATAAGTAGTAACCAGATCTGCCTGGTCGTACATTTTCAAAAGCAGACACTCTATTATTTGCTGTGCCTCGTCTCTCTCGGTGTCCTTCAAAAATTTACCGAGAATAACGTCAAGTCTTCCGTAATTTATAAATTCAAAGCTTTCGATAATAGTACCAAGATGTGCAAACCACAAAAGTTGAACCGCCTCTCGAAAGCTTTCAGGACGCTCTGCACTTATTTTACGGCAAATACGAGCGATCTCAAGGAGCTCTTTCTTAGCGTCTTTGCATGCATTTTCCGAAAGCTCCAATGCCTTATCGGCATATCTTATTATCAATGCCTTCAATCCACTATATGCTATTATCACTCCGGAAAGGAATTCTATATTAGCCGAATGAAGCGAAGTGTCGTTCTTTTTCTTCTCCGCTTCTCTTATAATACCATCTATTCCTTTATCAAGAATTATGCTGAAATCCGGAGTAAAATGAGTCCTGTTGCGATAGCTTTGATCGCATCCGAAAAGCTCTTTATCCTTTTCGTTGATATAAGGAATATGGGTATAAAGTCCGTACCCAAACACATCGTGCCCATCCTCATTTCCGCTGTTTGGAGAATAGAAGGTCCTCGTTCCGACTATCAGCTCTTGCTCCCCGATATATATCGGCATATTGTCAAATATCTTCTTTAAGGCAAGTGCCTTTCTCTCTGTAAGCGAAAATGGTTCGTCTGCCGTCGACATTTGAGGAAGCGGGGTGCGGCAACATTTGTTTGCTCCGTTTATCGTCTGTTCTCGTAAAAATTCTGTTCTTGTCATAATTACATTTCCTTTTGCTAAATCAAGCCAATAAAATACCGCGATCGGTAAATTTCTGTGCGAATACTGACATCTCGCTCTCTGCGATCTTCGCCGTAGTATCAAAAGAATATTCCATACCGAGAGTTCTGTATTTACTTGCACCAAGGGTATGGTACGGCATCAGTGTCACCTGTTTTACATTGGGCAATGAAGCAACAAACTCCGCTATATTCTCCATTTCACTTTCGGTATTATTAAAATTGGGAACGACCGGTACTCTCACCCATATATTCTTTCCCTCCGCCGAAAGCATTTTGAGGTTGTTCAAAATAAGTGCGTTATCTACTCCCGTATACTCCTTGTGCACTTGCGGGTCGATACATTTCACGTCGTAAAGATAAAGATCGCACACGGAAAGCGTTTTTCGCATTTCATTCGTAGAAATATAGCCTGACGTATCAATGGCAGTCGTAAAACCAAGCTCCTTTATCCGAGAAAGAACCGACACCACAAAATCCGCTTGCAAAAGACATTCTCCGCCCGAAAATGTAACTCCGCCCTTATCTGCATAAAATATACGGTCACGAAGTAATTCTCCGATCAATTCGTCCTCTTCGATCTCACGACCGCAAAGCTTTAGCGCTTGTGAAGGACATACGGCAGTTTTCTCTATACTTCTCTGTCCCCCGCACGCTTTACAGCCTATGCATTTTTCCTCGAAAAACTGCACCTGGATATTCCTACAAAGTCCTTCGGGGTTATGACACCATTTACATCTCAGAGGACACCCCTTCATAAAAACAGTAGTTCTTATTCCGGGACCGTCGTGCACGGAAAATCGTTGTATATCAAAAATAACACCCTTCACTTCAGCCTCCGGAAACAAAATTTCTGTCGAATAAATTATATCATACACAAAAAAAGTAATCAAGGGATTTCAAAAAATTTATCATTTGGTTTTTATGAAAAAGCAAGTCGACTCACTATTGATACATATAAGCCTTTATTTCGATAACGCAAGCTTCGCAACGGCTGCTATAGCAGCTCGTTGCTGGGTTCGAAACGAAGTTTCGCCACGTAAAAAACAAGCACCCAACGCGTTGCGTTGAGGGGATTGTTATGGGATTCGAACCCTATGCTTGCGCCATCATTACATCTTTTTCTTTATTCGGCACACGCAAGCTTCGCAACGGCTGCTATAGCAGCTCGTTGCTGGGTTCGAAACGAAGTTTCGCCACGAAAAAAACAAGCACCCAACGCGTTGCGTTGGGTGGGTTGTTATGGGATTCGAACCCTTGCTTGCGCCATTGTTACATATAAACCTTTATTTCGATAACGCAAGCTTCGCAACGGCTGCCTTGGCAGCTCGTTGCTGGGTTTGAAACGAAGTTTCGCCACGTAAAAAACAAGCACCCAACGCGTTGCGTTGGGTGGGATTGTTATGGGATTCGAACCCTATGCTTGCGCCATCGTTACATATTTCCCTTTATTCAGTACACGCAAGCTTCGCAACGGCTGCTATAGCAGCTCGTTGCTGGGTTCGAAACGAAGTTTCGCCACGTAAAAAACAAGCACCCAACGCGTTGCGTTGGGTGCTTGTTTTTTATGGGGTGAGATATGGGATTCGAACCCACGGCCTTCAGGGCCACAACCTGACGCGCTAACCAACTGCGCCAATCCCACCATAATGGCGTGCCTTGAGGGACTCGAACCCCCGACCTACTGCTTAGAAGGCAGTTGCTCTATCCAGCTGAGCTAAAGGCACACACTTAACAAATGGCGCATAACTGCGCCATTCGTTATGGAGCGAGTGATGGGAATCGAACCCACGCGGCCAGCTTGGAAGGCTGGAATTCTACCATTGAACTACACTCGCATTCTGCGGTTTTCTGAACCGCTCTAATATAATACCACAAAGTTTTTCTTTTGTCAATACTTATTTTGAAATTTTTTTGAAATATTTGATCCTTTTTTTTAAAATTTAATCTGAAAAATCCATTGCAAAAAACGCTTCTCCGTGTTATAATAAAATCACAAAAAAGCAAAGGAGATACCTCTATGAAACTTAAATTTGACGTTCAAGGCAGAGCTCAGGCAGATCCGTACATATTTGAGGACGACGGCAAGCTGTACCTCTACGTTACGGGCAGGGACGGCATTGACGCGTATTCCTCCGATTCCCTTCTCGGCACGTGGCACCACGAGGGTTACGTTGGCGCGCTCGGCGAGGGTGAGCATAACTATTGGGCACCTTCCATTATAAAGTATGAAGGCAAATACTACGTATACACCTCTTTTGTCAAGGATGCAGAAGCAGACAAGAAGGAAGAATTCGAGTTTATGTACGTTGCATCTGCTGATTCTCCTCTCGGCCCGTTTACCAATTGGAAAAAGCTTTACGATTATTTCTCCATTGACTCTCACATAGTCAAGACCGATGCAGGTCTTTTCTTATGGTCGGCTATGGACAATTACAACACAGATAAACCCGGTACACGCATATTTATCGACCGTATGCTCGACCCCTACACTCCCGAGGGAACTCCCAAAGAGGTACTCGTTCCCGATTTTCCCGAGGAAATGTTCCGCGCCAACCGCTACGGCGACGGCAGAGATTTTTATACTCTTGAGGGTGCGTTCTGGTTCAAGGAGGGCGATTGGCAGTACGTAATGTACAGCGGCGGCTGCTTTGAAAACGACTCCTATCACGTAGGATATGCCGTTGCCAAGACCGATGAGCAGGATCTTACGAAGATAGACTTCAAGAAGGCTACCGACAACGGTAAATTCCTTCCCGTACTTATCAAAAACGAATATGAGGAAGGTACGGGACACCACAGCGTATTCAAGAAAGACGGTCAGTATTACGCTATATATCACGCACGCGATTACGGCGACAAGGGATTTGGAAATCCCCGCACAGCACGCATATGCAAGCTTCACGTAGCAGACGGAGTTATCACCGCAGAGCGCTACGAAGACAAGCTTTGATTATAAAAGAGGCAGTTCGTTTGAACTGCCTCTTGATTTTTAATTACTTAGCCGTAAAGTTTCCGCTATCGTTGCCGACATATACCTTATAGGTCTTACCCTTAACGATCTTGGGAGTACTGATTATGCATATCTCAAAATCGTTTACGGGAGTTTCGATCAGTATAGCCGTTCCGCTTTCGTCCTCGACCTTTATCTCAACGCCTGCTTCTTTAGAGCCTGCATTGACGCTGAGAACACCCTGAGTAGTAGCGGTGGGAATACTTACTACCGAAGCCGATCCCGTTGCGATAAATATACCGCCGCTTATATCTCCGCCTGTCTCGTAGTCATACGTCGAATTTCCGTCCTTTGCAGAAACGCTTACACGGACGAGTCCGCCGGTCATACCGAATTCACCCTTAACGTCAAATCCGTCTCCGTTAGAGTTGATATTGATCTCTCCGCCGGATATCTTCAAGGTTCCCGTAGATGCGGCAAAGCTATCGGTGTTATCGGTAGCATCAGTGCCGCCTGCGGCATTGATAGCATCGTCCTTGGAAGTAATATCTATCTTACCTGCGCGTATCTCAACGTTGACCGCCTCGATGCCCTCATAGCATTCGCTGACGTTTACCTCTGCACTTACTGCATAAAAGCTCTTGTCAGCGTGAAAAGCGTCGTCTCCCGACTTGAGTGCGAACTTGCCTGCCGCAAGAATGATATTACCGTTTACGTTTACGGTATCCTCGACAGATTCGAGATCAAATTCGCCGTTAACGACGAGAAGATTGTTACTTGCCTTGAGTGATTTTGCACTCGGTGCTTCGGGGTTTGCAGAAAGGTCAACTCCAACACCTGCTTTGATGCTGAACTTTCCCGCATCTATCTGAATATTAGAGCTTGCACTGATTCCGTCGCCCGATGCCTTTATATCCATCTGTGCGTCATTGATGTAAACGTATCCGAGCGTCGTATCGGTGTCGTTTTTAGCACGAATGGCATCCTTACCTGCCTGAACCGCAAGATAAGTGCCCGCACATCTTACGCTGTCGTTAGCAACAATTCCTCTTGAAGCGGCATTCACCGTATAAGTTCCGCCCGCAAATACGAGGTCGTCCTTAGAAACGATTCCGTGTGCCGCAGGAGATTCTATATGGAGCTTACCCGCACCGTTGAAGGTAAGATCTGCTTTTGAAAATACCGTTGCATCGACGTTGTTATTATCGAGCGGAACAAAGCTTCCGCCGTTGGAAAGCTTATTTTCACTTCCCTCCGCCAAGGTGACCACGACCTTATCGGCTTCGATAACGTATATCGCCGCGCTCGTCTTGGAGGTGAGGTCAACTCCGTCAAGAACTATCTGGACCTTAGAAGTCGCAGCTGCATTTACAACGATCATTCCGTCGTTAAGTGTTCCGCGGAATATATAAGTACCGTCCTGCTGAAGTATTGCCTTATTCCCGTTAATGCCCACAGCTGAGGACTCGGAGGTTATCTTATCGCCCGAAAGCGTGACCACTGCAGCCGCGTTTGTATCGTAGGTAGCATTGAGATCACGATTTGTAAACATCTCCTCGTAATTATATGCGAAGTCAGTGTTTATTCCATCCATAGTAGGATTGGAGCTAAAATCAAGATTGGGCTTAGTCACGGGAGGAGTGGGAGGCTCATCGGGGATCTGAACGTCCATTGTAGGCAACGGACCTGTCGCCGTGGGAACTCCTCCGTTTGTACCGCTGGGATCGTTCGAATTGCCTGTCTGCTCATTTGAAGAACAAGCTGAAAATACAAGAAGCGTTACGAGACAAAGGCAAAGTACACTGAAAAGTCTCTTTGTCGTTTTTTGAGTCATAAAGACCTCCTTAAAGTTGTGATTCGGTCGTATCTTGCTTCGATACGGTTATTTCAAGATTTCCGTTCCGCTCACGGATACGGTCGATAAATTTGTGCTCCTTTGCAGGATCCTTAAGTGCTATGTTGTATGTAAGTCTGAACATACTTCCCATATTGGTAGTCTTTACCTGAACGATCTCGTAGCTCTTTGTATATTCCTTGAATATCTCATCGAACACGCCCGTATAGTCAAGATCCTCGGGAACTACTATGCGAAGGCTCTTAAACTTTTCACTGTTTTTCTTGCATCCGAGATCAAGGCTGTTGTAGATCATAAATGCAAGGCACATAACGACGGTAAAGAGAGCGGCAAAGCCAATGTAGCCCATACCGATTATAAGACCTGCGCCCATTCCAAAGAAGAGCATTACGATATCCTTAGCACTTCCCGGAAGCGAACGGAAACGAACGAGGCTGAACGCACCTGCGACCGCAACACCCGTTCCTATCTTGTTATTTACCATCATGATAACGACGCAGACAACTGCGGGAAGCGTTGCAAGAGTGATGACGAAGCTCTTCGTGTATCTCGAGCGGAACATATAGGCAAGAGCCATAACAAGTCCGATAATGAGTGCCGAAACTACGCAAATAAGGAAGTCGGTAACACTGATCGGAACGGTAAATTCAGCATCAAAAAGTCCTTTAAAAAATTTGTCAAACCACATAATTATGTATCTCCTCTTCTTTTGGTTTCAATAATTTCATCTCCGGGAATATAAGATCTCGGTACGCCACACCGTATTTCGAGAACGAGGTCTTCGAAATTCCGAGTGAGGTCAGCGTACGGGTCATCCACAGCGGAAGTCCTCCCGAGCACTTAAGCTCCATAAGCACAAGTCCTTCACCAAGTATGCGCTCGCCGTACGGCTCGGAGCAAAGCGAAAGATCGGTCTGTCTGCAGAGTATATTATCATCGAACGTAACTCTGAAATCTCCGCCGTTCTTTTCGAAAAATGCTTCCCTCTCGTACGATAAATAGACCGCAGGCTTGATACCGCCGTAAAAGTTGCAAAAATAATCTATCTCACGTGTTATCTGCGTCTGCTTGGGACATTCGATCTCGCCGCAGACCCAAGCCATCGCATCGGCTTCGGGTAAAGATATACGCCGCTTATAAACTACCCCCTTGTACTTTTTCTTTAACTCTATGAACACCTTGCTATCCGGAGTTGCCAACTCATAGCTTCGTATACGAAGCTTTTCCTTATAGGCAGGCTTTTCCATAGACCTTCTTATAAGGCGGTAATTATCGGTATCAAAATAGATGTTTCGTATCGTAGTACGCCCGTATTTGTCGAGTGCCATGTAAGGTTCCATAGCTTCAACTATTTTATTTTTTTGCTCGGCAGTGATCATATATTTGATCTCATACCGTTTAAAAACAGCTTGATACGCCACGGGATCCTCCTGAAATTAAGTACGCTAATTATAGCCCAACACCTTAAAGCCAACCTAAAGAGACGTGCACAAAAGCACGTTTTGTTAAATCCAACCAAGTCAGCACAATAATTATATATCAAATTATGACTTTTGTCAATGCTTTTTGTCAAACTAAATTGGTAAATATGGAAATTATCTCTTGATAAAAATAAATTTATGTGATAAAATATTTACAGTGAAATAAAAGGAAGGTAAATATGAAAAAAGAGCTGAAGAGAAAAAAGAGCGTTTCGCTCGTTCCCGAATACGTTTTCGATACATACCGTAACGTGAGTGCAGAATTTCTCACCTCTCTCGGCATACGTGCTCTCTTGATAGACATCGACAACACGCTCGCACCTTACGAGCAAGACCTCCCCGACGAAAACATAATCGCTTGGTTTGAACAGATGAGAGCGGCTGATATCCGATGTGCGCTTATATCGAACAATCACGCCGACAGAGTCGAGCTCTTCAATTCTCTGCTCTCTCTTCACGCCTACCCCGACAGCAAAAAGCCATGCAAGAAAACCCTGCTTCGCGCTATGAGCGATATGAGCGTAGACGCTTCGGTGACGGCGGGACTCGGAGATCAGCTTCTGACCGATACGCTCGCGGTACATAAGCTCGGTATGATATCGATCATCGTTCCTCCCATAAAGGACAAAAAGACTCTCTTTTTCCGCTTCAAGCGTATGCTTGAGCGTCCGTTTATGAGGATATACCGCAGACGCAAAAAAAAGAAAGGCGGACAAAATATATGAAGAAAATAGAATTTGCCACCTTCGGCCCCGGAGGAAACAGCGAGTCCTTCTACGCTGACGGTAAAAAATCGACAGTCGAAGCACCGCTTTGGGTAAAGCAAAAAGGACTCGACGCATATGAATACGAAGCGGGAAACGGTCTGAGCGCAGGCGACGCCACGCTCAAAAAGATCGGAGATGCCGCACGCGAAAACGGAATACTTATGTCCTTCCACACTCCGTATTTTATCTCGCTTTCGGGCGTAGACCCCGAAAAGCGTCTCAAGAGCATCGACTATATAAGCCGTTCGCTCCACGCCGCAGAGCTGCTCGCGGCAGACACCATCGTTATCCACGCGGGAAGCGCGGCAAAGATATCGCGTGCCGAGGCTATGGCACTTGCCTCCGACACACTGCTCAAAAATCTTGAGGTCAACGGCAACACCGATATCAGAATGGGTATCGAGACGATGGGTAAGGTAAATCAGCTCGGAACGCTTGAAGAGGTCATCGAGCTGTGCAAGATATCGCCAAAGTATCATCCCGTGGTCGATTTCGGTCACCTCAACGCGAGAAATATAGGCTCGTATTTCCCTGACCGCGACAGCTACCGCGCAATATTTGACAAGATCGCCACCTCACTCGGTGACGAATACGCTTTCAATCTTCACTGTCATTTTTCAAAGATAGAATACACGGGCGCGGGAGAAAAGAGACATCTCACCTTTGCAGACGCGGTATACGGCCCCGATTTCGAGCCGCTTGCCGAGGCAATAATACTTGAGGGAGTTGCCCCGAGAATAATATGCGAATCCGACGGCACTATGGCTGAGGACGCACTCGAAATGAAAAACATTTACAGATCCAAAGGAGAAAATATATGACACAGTTAGAAAGATTTCAAAACACGCTCAAAAACAGCGAATTTGATGCAGCGATAATATCCTCCGAGCTCAATCAGAGATATATCTCGGGCTTCAACTACACAGACGGATATATACTCATCGGTCGCGAAAAGGCTTATCTTCTCACCGATTTCCGTTATATCGAGGCGGCAAACGCGGCGGTAAAGGATTTCGAGATACTTATGCCTCAAGGCTCGATGCTTGCGACAGTTGGCGAGCTTATTGGTGAGAATGGTTATAAAAAGGTGGCTATCGAGGACGCGACACTCTCGTGCAAAATGCTCGAGGCGTTTCGCGAAAAGATGCCCGCAGAATGCGAGCTTGTGTTCGGTGCTTCGGCTATACTTACAAAGCAGCGTATGGTGAAGCTTCCCTACGAGCTTGAGCGCATCGAAAAGGCGCAATCGATAACCGACGCCGCATTCGAGCACATTCTCGGCTTTATCTCCCCCGACGTAACTGAGATCGACGTAGCACTCGAGCTTGAGTTCTTTATGCGCCGTCACGGTGCAGAATCTCTTGCATTCGACACCATCGCCGTATCGGGTCCCGCATCCTCTCTTCCTCACGGAGAGCCCTCCAACGTAAAGCTCCGTAAAGGATTTTTGACTATGGACTTCGGTGCTAAATACGAGGGTTATTGCTCGGATATGACAAGAACAGTCGTTATCGGCAAGGCTGACGAGGATATAAAGAAGGTATACAACACCGTTCTTTCGGCACAGCTCAACGCGCTTGAAAATATGAAGGGGGGTATGCTCTGCCGAGATGCAGACGAGCTTGCACGCTCGGTCATTCGCGATGCGGGCTATGGCGAAGCATTCGGTCACAGCCTCGGTCACGGCGTGGGTATGTTCATTCACGAAGCTCCCTCTCTTGCGCCGAGAGCTGCAGAAGACTCGCGTCTTGAGAGCGGAAACGTAGTTACCGTAGAACCCGGCATATATCTTCAGGGCAAGTACGGCTGTCGAATTGAAGATATGGTAGCCATCAACGAAGACGGCTCTATCCACGACTTTACCAAGAGTCCCAAGCAGCTCATCGAGCTTTGATTCTAAGGCTATATGAAAATAAAAGCAGCTATTTTTGATATGGACGGCACGCTTATCGATTCTCTCTTCTTCTGGGACAGGGCGTGGAAGCGTCTAGGTAAAAAATATCTTGGAGATCCCTCCTTCCGTCCGAGTGACGACTTTCTGATATCCTCTCAACATATGCTTTTAAGAGAAGCCGCGGAATATCTCAATCAGGTATATCACGTATGTGACGACAGCAAGGAACTTTCGGATTTTCTCAACGCATCTCTTGCGGATTTCTACGTAAACGAGGCTTTCCTTAAGGACGGTGCGATAGAGTTTTTGGAGCATCTAAACTCTCTCGGTGTAAAGCTTTGCTTAGCCTCTGCTACCGAGATGTATTACGTACGCATAGCTCTGAAGGCTCACGGACTCGACAAGTATTTCCCTGTAGTGCTTTCCTGTGCAGATCTTAAGGCAAGCAAGGACAGACCCGACGTTTATCTCAAAGCGCTTGAGCTTTTGGGCGAGGACCCCGCCGACACCTGCATTTTCGAAGACTCCTACGTGGCGCTCACGACCGCGCGCAATCTCGGCACTCACACGGTCGGTGTTTACGATAAGCACAGCTACTCGGAAAGATTAAATGAGCAGGCAGAAATATTCATATCCCCTCAGATGAGTATGAAAGAGCTTATCCCGTTTTTCAATTAAAAGCAAAAGACCGCGAAAAATTCGCGGTCTTTTATTCGTTTTTATCAGCCGAGCATCGAATTGAGCTCTTCCGTAACGTCCTGATAGGTATCTGCATCCTCGGGAGCAGTGACACCCTTTGTCGTTCCAACCTCGCTGAAGATAGACTCTGTATGAGTGGAAGCCTTAACGCCTTCCATTTCCATATCAAAATCAGTCTCCATTCTGAGTATCTTTCCGTCCTTGTCGAAATATACCTTGTAGTCTACGTTCTCAGCAAGAGTTACGTCAAGCTCTGCCTTCTGCATAAGCTTGGAATATTCCTCGCCGCTTACGCTGAACTGCATATAGTACTCTTCGCCATCCTGCTTGATCACGATATCTGTAAACCAGCTCTCAGGGATATCAAACAGCTTACTTTCCTCTTCGCTGCTTCCAAGGAACTTCTCGTAATAATCCTTCTTGGAAAGAGTTGCCTTTGCCTTGACTCCGCCCATTGTGGTGTATATAACGCCGTCAACGTACCAGCCCTCAGACTCAGCACCCTCAACTCCGCTTATCTTGTAGTAGGAATTATCACCGTCGATCTTTTGGAGAACGGTCTGCTTCATCTCGTTTTTCTGACCCTGATACTCCATAATTATATCCTGTTTAGCAGTGATCGTGAAATTGGTCGCGTTCTTGAGAAGGGTATTCGCGTCAGCATAAAGCTGCTCGGGAGTTTTTCCGCCGAGCGTCTTAAGATCACCGTTCTCATCGGTCTCGTCGGGCTTTTTCATTTCATCCTCTACCATATCCTTTATGGCATCCTCGATCTCTTCGCAAGCCGTAAGCATAAAACAGCTGCAAATCATAAGTGCACACAAAACTAATGCAAAAATCTTCTTCATAGTAATTCTCCTCCAATGAAATTTTGTCTTGTTGACTCTTTTAGTATAAACCATTTTTTAGCTTTTGTCAAGTAAATTATTAAAATATCCTCTGCCTTTGGCAGAGGATATTCTTGAAATTTATTTTACGTTAAGATAAACCAGCATATCGCACTCTCCGCGGTTGGCAAAGCAATGATAAGGTATCATTCTTATGTTGGTCTTCTCGAACTTCAGCGAATAGGGCGCATACAGCTTTCCACTCTTTTCGTCTACGCGGTAATAGCCTTCGCAATCGATAACGCTGCGTCCGAGCTCCTCACTAAAGGATACCTTTGCATCTTCGACCTTCTCGGAGTCGATATAGAGCTTGTGAACTCCGCCCTCGTTGTCCTTTGCTTCTGCACAGTAGATAACGGGTCCGTAGCGAAGCGCCGCTTTGCCGAGATTGCGAACTACGTTTACGGAGGAAGCGACAAGCTCGGGCTTCATCAAAAATCCTATCTCAAACTCGCCCGCATCAAAACAAGCGTAGCCGTTTTCTATCTTAGTGTAGGTGTTCTTACCGCCAAAGCCGTGACACCACGCGGGAATACGCACTCTTACGGGAACGTTAGTCTTTACCTTGAGCGTGGAGTCGTAAGGATAGTTGGTGCTTACCGACACCTTGACGTCACCGTTCTCATAAACGCTTTCGGCAAACTGATTGATATATACCTCCCCGCTCTTTTCATCGTAGGAATAAAGGTAATTGCCCATCGACGAAAGAAGTCTGACGAGGTTAGGCGGACAGCAGGAGCAACCGAACACCTTCGGACGCTGAGTGATAGGCCAACGCTCAGTATAATTGAGCATATCGATCCTGTGTCTTTCTGCGAGATATATCTCAAGCGGATTTTCATAGAAGAATTTATCGCCGTCAAGCGAGATACCCGAGAGCATTCCGTTGTACATCTCAAGCTCGATGGCATCGGCATATTTTGCGGAATTTTCAGGGTCAAGCGCTATCATTCTCTGTGCAAAGAACATAAGTCCTATAGACGCGCAGGTCTCGGCATACGCTGAGGCATTGGGAAGATCGTACGCAACGGTAAAGGTCTCTCCGCGATACGCAGAGCCTATTCCGCCAGTAACGTACATCTTCTTGGTGGTTATATTGTCAAAAAGCGCAATACACGCCTCTTTCAGCTTTTCGTCTCCCGTCTCAAGCGCAAGATCCGCCATTCCCGAATACAGATAAACAGCACGGACCGAGTGACCGAATGCCTCCTTCTGCTCACGTATAGGCAGATGATTCTGCGCGTAATAAGGCGACTCGAGGATATCTTCCTCGGTATTATCGGGAGCTCCGCGATTTTCAAGGAAGAAGCGGCAAAGCTCGAAATATTTCTGCTTGCCCGTAGTCTTGTACATACGGTAGAGTGCAAGCTCTATCTCCTCGTGGCCGGGCGTCGTGAACGCCGCGGAACGCTCCTCAACAAACACTTTAGCGATATAGTCGGCATACTTTTCCATTGCGCGCAAAAATCTGTCGCGTCCCGTGACGTCGTAATAAGCGCACGCAGCCTCCATAAGATGTCCTGCACAATAGAGCTCGTGCCAATTGCGGCAGCTCCAACGAGCCTCGGGCTTGACGACGGTAAAGTAGATATTGAAATATCCGTCCTCACACTGATTTTTCTCTATATCGTCTATAAGTCGCTCGATCTTTTCTTCAAGGTCGGGACGGTCCTCTCTTGAGAGTATGTACGCCGCACCTTCCATCCATTTCGCTACGTCCGAGTCCCAGAAGAAATGAGGCTGCTTGTCCTCGCCTTCCTTCCAATCAAACTTGAATGCATCTATTCTGCCTGTCTCATAAAATCTGTCGTACACGGCGTTGACGGTGACCTTGCTGTTAAGATCCTCCATCTTCTTCCAAAATCCGTCTTTTATAGTAACGTTGCGATAATTGTATTGCATAATGTATTCTCCTTGATTTTTTATATATTATATCACTGTTTATCAAGGTTTTAAATTGCCTCAATTACATTTTTTATTGACAATATCACTCTTCTATCTGCTGAGCATCTATTTCCTTTATGTCCTCGACGTTGTAAGGCGTGGACTGATATACGAAATAGTTGAGCCAATTGGAGTAAAGAAGATTTGCACAGCTTCTCCAACGCACGATAGGCTCTTTGGTGTCATCGTCGTCGGGGAAATAATTCTTCGGGATCTCGATGGGAAGTCCTGCATTCTTATCGCGCATATATTCCTTTTTGAGTGTATCGCCGTCGTATTCCGAGTGACCCGTGACGAATATCTGTCTTCCCTTGCCCGTTGCACAGACGAATACACCCGCTTCCTCTGAGCTTGAGAGTATCTTAAGCTTCGGAACTGCCTCGATATCCTCTCTGCGACAGGTGGTGTGTCTCGAATGAGGAACTACGAAGGTGTCGTCAAATCCGCGGAAAAGGATAGAAAGCTTGTGGTCGAGCTTGTGCTCGAAAACGCCGAAAAGCTTCTTCTCAAGGGGATATTTCTTTATTCCGTAATGGTAATAAAGACCCGCCTGCGCTCCCCAACAAATGTGAAAGGTGCTTGTAACGTGAGTCTTCGTCCACTCCATTATGCGACAAAGCTCGTCCCAATACTCTACCTCCTCAAATTCCATCTGCTCAACGGGTGCACCCGTTATTATCATTCCATCGTATTTTTTATGCTCTACCTCGTCAAAGGTCTTGTAAAACGCGGGCATATGGTCTTGGACGTGTGCTTCGACTTGTGGGTCGCGGTCTGCAAGAGCTCAAGCTCCACCTGAAGAGGAGTGTTGCCGATAAGGCGCGCTATCTGCGTCTCGGTAACTATCTTCTGCGGCATCAGATTGAGCATAAGGATCTTCAGCGGACGGATATCCTGCGTCATAGCGCGGGTCTCGGTCATAACGAAGATATTCTCATTGAGCAATACCTGAGTTGCAGGCAGAAGATTTGGTATTTTAATAGGCATAATGACCTCCGAAAGTATTTCAGTTCAATGCGTCGAGCGCCTGCTTGATGTCCTCGATAAGATCGTCGGCATTCTCAATTCCGCAGGAAAGGCGAACAAGATCGCCCGAAATTCCCGCCGCTACGAGCTCTTGTTCGTTCATCTGGCGGTGTGTTGCGCTTGCGGGGTGCAAGCAGCAGGTTCTTGCATCGGCAACGTGTGTCTCGATAGCAGCTATCTTAAGGTTGCCCATAAACTTCTCTGCCATCTCACGTCCGCCCTTGACGCCGAAGCTTACAACGCCGCAAGAGCCGTTCGGCATATACTTCTGTGCAAGCTCGTAGTACTTGTCGCCCTCAAGGCTCGGATAGGTGACCCAGGAGATGCGGTCGTCTGCTTTGAGGAACTTAGCAACTGCAAGACCGTTCTCGCAGTGACGTGCCATTCTTACGTGCAGGCTCTCAAGTCCGAGATTGAGAAGGAATGCATTCTGAGGCGCTTGGATAGCACCGAAATCGCGCATAAGCTGAGCGGTAGCCTTGGTAATAAACGCGCCCTCAAGTCCAAATCTCTCGGTGTAGGTCACGCCGTGGTAGCTCTCGTCGGGAGTGCAGAGTCCGGGGAACTTTTCGGGGTATTTGGTCCAGTCGAACTTGCCCGAGTCAACGATACAGCCGCCGACAGCCGCGCCGTGTCCGTCCATATATTTCGTGGTGGAATGAGTTACGATATCAGCGCCCCACTCGAAAGGACGGCAGTTTACGGGAGTAGCAAAGGTATTGTCGATTATAAGCGGAACGCCGTGCTCGTGTGCTACCTTTGCAAAAAGCTCGATATCAAGAACCGTGAGCGCGGGGTTTGCGATAGTCTCGCCGAATACAGCCTTGGTGTTCTCTCTGAATGCCGCGTGAAGCTCCTCTTCTGTAGAGTCGGGGGAAACGAAGGTAAAATCAATTCCCATTCTCTTGAGCGTTACAGAGAAAAGATTAAACGTGCCGCCGTAGATAGTGGAGCAAGCGATAACGTGGTCACCGCAAGAAGCTATATTGAATATGGCAAAGAAGTTAGCCGCCTGACCGGACGAGGTAAGCATAGCAGCCGTACCGCCCTCCATATCGCATATCTTTGCGGCAACGCTGTCGTTGGTGGGGTTCTGCAAACGGGTGTAGAAATATCCCGATGCTTCAAGGTCGAAGAGCTTGCCCATCTCGGCGCTCGATGCATACTTAAAGGTCGTGCTCTGAATTATCGGTATCTGTCTGGGCTCACCGTTACCGGGTGTGTATCCGCCCTGCACGCATTTGGTCTCTATTTTGTAGTTTGACATATCTGTATCTCCTTTTGGATAAAAAATAACTATACAGATACAATTATATCACAAAGAAAAAGATTATTCAATAAGATTATTTTAAAATCTTAAGATTTTTATGCCAAACGCATAAAACGCCTGCCGCGAACGGCAGGCGTTTGTTGTTATTATTCGACGTTAATATACACTTGAACTGCGGTAACCATTCCGTCTGTATTGCGCGAGATACCCATTCTAACGTAATAATCTCCCTCGCTATCCATCACAATCGTTGCAGAGGACTCGTGCACACTCCAACTATCCGAAAAATTTTCTTCAACTGCTTTTATAGCATTGTCTATCTGTTCCTTGGTTATATCTTTCTCGGCATTTGCAAGCATTCCCTTGCCTTTTGCATTTACGGCAAGCAGATCTCCGTTCATATTTAAACTGATGGTGATATCGTCACTCGTGGGATAACCGAAAACAGATCTCTGATAGGTTACGGAATAACCGTCCTGCTCTTCGCTTCGGTCAGCTTTTGAAGCAAGCGTATTCTTGTGTTTATACCCATTAAATACCTCTGCCCCATACATTTCAGTAATAATTGCGTCAGCCTTTTCTTTGGCTTGAGCCTCGGTAAGATTGCCTTTGGCATTCTGTAACTCACTGTTAGAGCCTATAAACAATTCAATTTCTTTCGTTTCTATATTGGTCTCCAATATATATCCATCGGTCACAGACAAATAACGATTATATTGCCCAAATTTTCTGACCTTTTCCGATGCATTTGCTGCGGTTTCGTAGGACTCATTGAACGGAATCGAATAGGTTTTACCGTCAACCGAAAACGTATAATTATCTACAGCCGAAGCATGTCTGTCGATTTCCTTTCTTGTTGAAAAAGAAAATACTTTTTCTGTTGCTGACTTTATGGGAATAGAAGACGACTTGCTTTCAAGCAACGATGTTTCTTCGGCAGAAAAATCAGCATATATAGTATATTCGAGCTTTTCAGAAGCACAGGCTGACAACAAAACTATTGCCATTAACAAACAAATAGCTATTAAAAATTTTTTCATTATAAATTCCTCCATACATATAAATCTAAGCAAAAGACACATTTAATTTATATTAAAGTACTGTTTTTGGTCTCCACGACAATATAAAGGCATTTCATCATATTCATTTTCCACCTCATTACCATATTCATCATCGTAAGTTACCGTTATCGGCCCCAGCGCAAATGAAGCAGAAGATACTGCCTGCCCAACATTAAGTCCCTCGCCAATAAGATCAAAAAAATACTCTAACCAATCATTTGTATGATTAGTGAGTAGAATTTCCGTAGTACCTAAAACAAAATGCGCTCCTTTTTCAAATGTTTCATCCACTAAATTAGTATAGCTGGAACCAAGGTAATTATAACTCACACCCGTCTCGCATCCCATATATATAACCATTCTTAATCGTGCCAAAGCATTTTCTTGGAGGGATTCAACATTTACGCTATTAGAACCTTCATATAACAAAGGAAGATTTTTGGAAGCTATAACACCCGAAACATTCCCCGAATAGTAATAAAAGACAATTCGTCCGGGTGAACCGTGTCCTGTATATACAAATATATCGTCCCTACCGACCATACATGAATTAAGAGCATATGGTGGATTTGCATTTTCGTGCGAAGAAGCCGTATATCCTAAACCTTCAAAAACGCTTTCAAAAAGAAAACGATTTTGATCTGTACGAAAACGCAATTGATTTCCATCTTCACCTATCTCGGGATTCCCATTTTGATCTTTTAACAGATAATTCAAATAGAAAAATTCGGCATATCCTTTTTCTACCGGCATAAACGACCAATAGCAGCCCGGCGTATACCAAGACTGAATGGCAACGTTATAATCACTTTTTTCTACAACGAAATTATTCCCGTATTTTATCAAATACAATCCGGCTTGATCACCCGACGTGACACGTTGTATCGTAAATTTCATACAATCTCGATCAGCTTGAGTATATATATCAATATTGACGTCCGAAAGATCCAAACATTTGTCAGTAGGACTTCCTTCGTTTATCAATTGAAATCTTCCGTCAGATTGCAGCTCGGTAGTCCATTGATACCACGCACTGTTTGTAGGCGCTACAGTCTGAACGTTAGTCAAATTGGCATCACTGGTATTTGCGACACCTAGGACTCTTCCACTCGAATAATTTACGAGATAATAATCAGTGTTGTCTTCTATTCCCACAGGTAGAGCTGCGCCTAAAACCTGTATGGTAACATAATCCGTATACACTGCGCCATTATAAGTATATCGTGCCGTAATAGTGGTTGTTCCAACAGAAACAGCCGTCACGTATCCGGTGCTACTCACTGTAGCAACAGACGGAGAACTACTCGTCCAAGATAGTGTTCCGCCCGAAGGAGCAACCGCACAATTTAATTGTTGATGTTCGTTTCTTTGCATAGTAGTCTGTACGTAGCTAATATCTACGGTTACAGGTACAACTACCCCAAAAGGTGATACGTCACCTATTGCAACGGCGTCCCATCTGACCCCGCCGAAGAGCAGCACCATTGACAGCAACAAAGCAAAACACGGTCTAAAAAACTTCTTTTTCATAACTTCTCTCCTTTCTGAGCGTTATATAAAATTTTATAAAAAAGCGCACGGGCATGGATACACATAGGTATCCTTACCGTGCGCTTTGCTTCTTTTTGTTATTCGGGCATCCCGTATTTGTTTGTCTATCTGTAATGTCTTGCCCCATACGAGACGCCGAGCCTTGTGCTTGGCGCACCCTGTAATTCAGACTTTTGTGGAATTTTATTCCTTTCTTGATAATATTATAACATACGTGCGTTGGTGTGTCAATAGTTTTTTGTAAAATAGTCAATACCCATTGACAAACACTAAAATTATCGGTATAATTATTGTAACAACTATCACTTTGAAAGGTGGATAATAATTATGAATAACATTCCTCGCAACGAGCATCCGCGTCCCGACAGACACAGAGACAGCTGGCTTTGTCTCAACGGTACTTGGGATTTTGAGATCGACAACGCGCTTGTCGGCGAAGCAAAGAAATTTTTCGAGCGTCCAAGCCTTGACGGCAAGATAACCGTTCCCTTCTGCCCCGAGAGCAGACTTTCGGGCGTAGCGCACACCGATTTTATGAATGCCGTTTGGTACAGACGCGATATCGACGTTCCTGCTGATTGGGCAGGAAAGAACGTTATCCTTCACATCGATGCATCTGACTATGAGACCACCGTTTACGTCAACGGCAAGAAGGTCGGAACTCACCGCGGCGGATATACTTCGTTCCAATTTGACATAACCAAATACCTTGCCGATAACGGCAACTACGTAACTATCTGCGCAAAGGACGACGTTCGTTCCGACAAGCAGGTAGCAGGTAAGCAGTCTCAGCGCTTCGGCTCTTACGGCTGCTTCTACACCAGAACCACGGGTATCTGGCAGACAGTATGGCTTGAGGCAGTTGAGCCCGCATACGTAACGGCATACAGAGTTTTTGCTAACATCTCCGCTCCCGCTGTTGCACTTGAGGTACTTACAAGCAACGCTGCTGTCGGTGCAAAGCTCACCGTAAAGGCTTACTATGAGGGTAAGCTTATGGGTGAAGATTCTGCAACAGTAGCATCCGGCTCCACCTCCATCAACATCGCTCTTGCAGAAAAGCACCTTTGGGAATGCGGCAACGGAAGACTTTACGATCTTAAGTTCGAGCTCACAAAGGACGGCAAGACCGACCTTATGGACGGATATTTCGGACTCCGTGAGGTAGCTCTCACTCGCGACAAGGGGCTTATGATAAACGGCAAGACCGTATTCGGACGTTTCGTTCTCGATCAGGGCTTCAACCCCGAAGGAATCATCACCGCTCCCAACGACGAGCACCTTATTTTCGACATCGAAGCTTCTATGGCTTGCGGATTTAACGGCGCAAGACTTCACCAGAAGGTATTCGAGCCCCGCTTCCTCTACCACGCAGACCGCCTCGGATATATGGTTTGGGGAGAAACGGGTAACTGGGGTCTTGACCACACAGTTCCCGAAGCTATCTACAACTTCCTGCCCGAGTGGCTTGAAGAGGTAGAGCGCGACTTCTCGCACCCCGCAGTTATCGGCTGGTGTCCTACAAACGAGACTTGGGACAGACACGGCAGACAGCAGTTCAACCCCTTCCTTGACAGCATCTACGACATTACAAAGGCTATAGACAAGACCCGCCCCGTTATCACCTCGAGCGGCTCTTACCCCACCGAGCGCACCGACGTTCACGACGTTCACGACTACGAGCAGGATCCCGTAAAGTTCCGCTCCTACTACGCTGAGATCGATAAAGGTATCGTTCGCGACCAGCTCAACAGAGGCAACAGAGTCGGCCGTCAGATCTCCAAGACTCACCTTCCCATATTCGTCAGCGAATACGGCGGAATAGGTTGGGTAGTGAAGGAAGACGCAACCGCTTGGGGCTACGGCAAGAGCGTTGAGGGCGAAGATGATTTCTTCCAGAGACTCGAAGGTCTTACCGACGTTCTTCTTGAAAACAAGGATATATTCGGCTTCTGCTACACCCAGCTCACCGACGTTGAGCAGGAGCAGAACGGACTTCTGACCTACGACCGTCAGTTCAAGTTCGACCCCGCAAGATATCACAGAATTTTCGCTAAAAAAGCTGTAATTGAGGACTGATATGCTTAGCTTCGATCCTATTTTTGCCGACAGAGCGATACTGCAGGCAGAAAAGCCCGTTAAGATCAGCGGTTCGGGAAACGGTGAGATCACCGTCAAACTTGGAAATATCTCAAAGACCGTGTCATCATCTGATGGGAAATGGTCTGTGACCTTTCCCGCGCAGGACTACAAAACTATATGTGACATCGAAGCCAAAACAACTGATGAAAGCGTAACAGCTCACGGCGTGACTTTCGGTGACGTATATCTTATTTCGGGTCAAAGCAATATGCAGTTCAAGCTCCACGAGGCAAAGGCCGACGGAGATATCTATGAGTGCGACGATATTCGTCTCTTCTCCACCGACAGACTTGAAGATAATGAATATTTCAAGGCTTGCGACGGTTGGGTAAGTTGCACTGAAAAAACAGCACCCAAGTTTTCGGCGATCGGCTACTATCTCGCACGCGATCTGCACAAGCGCGACGGAAGACCTATCGGCTTGGTCGCTTGCTATCAGGGAGCGTCGGTAATTCAGAGCTGGCTGTCACAAGAGGCACTCGACGAGCTCGCGCTCAATATGCCCGACGGAGAATTGCATTGGGATCACCACAACCCCGCTTTTTCAAAGTGGAACGGCACTTCCGTGCTCTACGACTTTGCATTTTCGCAGGTACGCTCGCTCGCTTTTAAAGCGGTGATATGGTATCAGGGAGAAAGTAATTCTTCCGAAGTAGAAAGCACCTTCTACGATAAAATGCTTTGCAAGATGATAGAGCTTTGGAGACGTGACTTATCTGACTCAGAGCTTCCCTTCGTTGTCATTCAGATCGCCGATTTTGACCCCCGCAATGACGCACCTTGGCATAGAATTCAAAGTGCGCAGGAGGCGGCGGTAAAAAGAACCGAAAACTGCTATCTGATAAAATGCGCGGATATCTGCGAGACCAACGATATCCACCCGCCAACAAAGCATCTGATAGTAAAAAGAATAGTAAATGTCATATAAAAAAATGCGGAGAAACCGTCGGTTTCTCCGCATTTTTCATTTTATAATCTTTCAAGCATATGTAAAGCCTGCTCGAAGCTGCCTCGCTCGCCCGTCCAAACGAAATGATCCGACATTATGCGGCAATCTGTAATAAGAAAGCATCTCATTCCCGCTTCACTCGCAGCCTTCATATCGTCGCGTTCGTCATTTCCTATCATAAGGCATTCCTCGGGCGCAACGCCGACCTTCTCACATATCTCGCGGTAATAATCGGGATTGGGCTTGCAATATTTAGAATTGTCGTAGGAGGTTATAAACTCAAAATCGCTCTCTTCAAGTCCTATCCAGCTTATACGCTCAAGCTGAGCCGCCATAGGAAATACGGGATTGGTAGCAAGAACTACCTTTCTGCCCTTTTGACCTGCGGCTCTGACGATGTCTCGCGCCAAAGGATTTGTTCCTACGTGGTCTTTGACTTCCTTGAACTTTCCAAGATAGAATTCGTCGGTAATATCGACAAGATCATCTCTTTCTTCTCCGACGAGTCTGAAGAAATTTTCCCAAAATACTTCCTTATTATATTTACTGCCGTCATTGCGTATCATATATTCGGTCGCCGACATGGTCGCCTCTACCATTTTATCGGGCGCAATACCGTGCGGTGCAACAAAAATCGCAAGGCGCTTGAGGTATTCCTTTAAAAATACCGATTGATCCATAGGAAGAAGAGTTCCGTCGAGGTCAAAAAATACAGCTCTGATCGTTGTCGTATTCATAGTTAGTTCGTATATGTATCCTTTCAAATTATACTCGGCGCGTCTGTTTTGTAAGAATTATTTTTCGCAAAAAAAAGGAACAACGCGAGGTTGCTCCATAATAGTTATGTCCATTGAAAACCGAACAAAGTGTTATTGGTGAGTTAAGAAAGCGAAACTCAAGTAATTAAAATCGTTGAACTAATAGTTCAAGC
>SVSY01000127.1 GCA_015064065.1 Oscillospiraceae bacterium | reverse complement strand
GAGAGTATCCTTGAAAGGAAGGTTGAGCACCTTATCGTGCTGACGCAAGAACCAAGTGTCAGCCTTGCCGCCTGCAAGTCTTGTACAGTGAACTCTCGATTGCTGACCTGCGCCAACGCCGATAGCCTGTCCGTCAACTGCGTAGCATACCGAGTTAGACTGTGTATACTTAAGAGTTATAAGAGCTACGATAAGATCGCGAACTGCGCTTTCGGGCATATCCTTGTTTGCGGTAACGAGATTAGCAAGAAGCTCTTTGTTGATCTCGAAGTTATTTCTACCCTGCTCAAAGGTAATGCCGTAGACCTGCTTGCACTCCTGAGTGGCAGGAACATAGTTAGGATCGATCTTTACGATGTTATAGTTACCTTTTCTCTTTGTTTTGAGTATCTCAAGTGCTTCGGGCTCATAACCGGGAGCGATGATACCGTCGGATACCTCGCGCTTGAGCATAAGTGCGGTGGTAACGTCACAAACGTCGGAGAGTGCTACCCAGTCACCAAAGGAGCACATACGGTCTGTTCCTCTTGCTCTTGCGTAAGCGCAAGCGAGAGGCGAGTCGTCAAGACCCTCTATATCGTCTACGAAGCAAGCCTTCTTGAGCTTATCGGAAAGCGGAATGCCTACTGCCGCAGAGGTAGGGCTTACGTGCTTGAAGGAAGTTACTGCGGGAAGACCGAGTGCCTCCTTGAGCTCCTTTACGAGCTGCCAGCTATTGAACGCGTCAAGGAAATTTATGTATCCGGGACGTCCGCAGAGTATCTCTATGGGAAGCTCGGAGCCGTCCTGCATATAGATCTTTGCAGGCTTCTGATTGGGATTACAACCGTATTTAAGTTCAAATTCTTTCATATCTTATCTCCTTAACATTAAACGTTCTTATTTACTATTCTTGTTTCTGTCTCGCCTGTCGCGATATCGATATATCTCACAAAGAGAGATACCTTGTTATCCTGATTAAGATTTGTCCAGATAAGGTCTGTAAGCTCGTCTATGCTTACGTCGGGAAGCACGAGAGTCTTAGGCTCGCCTTCAAAAGAAGGAAGCGGATTTCCGTCGCCGTTATAGGTGTGAATGAACTTTGCCATTCCCGCGATAGGATTGGAATATGCATAGGTAAATCTCTCGCAGGAGCTGTCGTCACCCTCTGCACTCTTGAGAATAGACATAGCGTAATTCATCTCGCCGTTCTCACGGTGGATTATTCCCGAAATTCTGGGGGTGAAATTGGGCTTATCGTCTTCAAACTCTCTTGTTCTGAGAGCCTGCTCGAAGGTCATCTGCTTGTCCATAAGCTCGTATATCGTATCGGTCTGGTCGCCGTTGGTAACGATAGTCTTATTTCCGAGAACGCGGACGGGATAGTAAATGATAAGATGGGGGTCGATCATCTTGGACTCGTCGTAAGCCTTCGTACGCATAGCGTCGCCTTCGGCAACAAAAACTCTGTTGCGGCTGTTTTCACTTCTGCCCATGATAAAGTATGCGGTGATCGCTTTCTTGGAGTCAGCGCTCTTACCGATCATAATTCCTCTGCCGTGATATGCAAGAGAGTTCAATTCGTTAACGATAGTAGATACCTTCATTATTTTATTCTCCTTTAATATAGACTTTGTTATTTTCTACACTGATCCTGCCGTCACAAAACAGCTTTACAGCTTCGGGCAGTATCTTCCATTCTGCTTCTTCCATTATTCTCTTCTGCAAAGTTTCGGGAGTATCGTCTTCTTTTACGTATACAGCCTTCTGCAATACTATAGGACCTGCATCACATTCGGGAGTAACGATATGTACTGTTGCACCCGATACTTTGACACCCTTTTCGAGTGCCGCCTCGTGAACGTGAAGCCCATAAAATCCCTTTCCGCAGAAGGAAGGAATAAGCGCGGGGTGAACGTTGAGTATCTTATTGGGAAATCTTTCGTATACCTGCTCGTCGATTATGGTAAGAAATCCTGCGAGCACCACGAGCTCTGCGCCCTCACTCTCGAGGGTATCTGCAAGAGCCTTTGAATACGCGGCTATGCTGTCGTATTCCTTTCTCGCGAGCACTACCGACTTTATGCCGTTATTTTTTGCGCGCTCAAGCGCGTAAACGTCGGGCTTTGAGGCTATGACGAGTGAGATCCTTCCGTTTCCGAGCTCGCCTCTCTTCTCAGCGTCGATAAGTGCCTGAAGATTAGTTCCTCCGCCCGATACCAATACTGCTATCTTAGTCATGTTTTTCCTCATCAGCAGAATACGACGCCATCGTCGCCCTTGACGATCTCACCGATGACGTAAGCGTCCTCGCCTGCACCTCTGAGTATCTCGAGTGCGGTATCAACGTCCTTAGGATCGACTACTATACTCATACCAACGCCCATATTGAAGGTGTTGTACATATCTCTTTCGGGTACGTTGCCTATCTTTGCTATCATATCGAATATAGGAAGCACCTTAACTGCGGACTTGGTTATCTTTGCACAGAGACCCTTAGGAAGAGATCTCGGAATATTTTCGTAAAATCCGCCGCCTGTGATATGGCTTATTCCCTTTACGTTCACTTTCTCAAGAAGCGCAAGCACGGGCTTTACGTATATCTTGGTAGGTGTAAGCAGAACCTCTGCTATGCTCTTTCCGTCAAATTCTGCGCAAGGCTTTGTAAGGTCTGCGTTATTTTCAACGTCAAATACCTTACGTACGAGCGAGAAGCCGTTGGAGTGAACTCCGCTCGATGCAAGCGCGATAACAACGTCGCCCTCAGCGGTCTTGCTGTTATCTATCATCTTCTTTTTGTCAACGATACCTACGCTAAAGCCTGCGATATCGTAGTCGTGCTCAGGCATCATACCGGGATGTTCTGCGGTCTCGCCGCCGATAAGTGCAGAGCCCGAGCGTACACAGCCCTCCGCAACGCCAGAAACGATCGCTGCGATCTTCTCGGGGAAGTTCTTTCCGCAAGCTATGTAGTCAAGGAAGAAGAGAGGCTTTGCGCCACAACAGATGATATCGTTGACGCACATAGCAACGGCATCGATACCGATAGTATCGTGCTTATCAACGAGCATCGCAAAACGAAGCTTTGTTCCGACACCGTCTGTTCCCGATACCAAAACAGGCTCTTCCATACCTGCAACGTTAAGACCGAAGCATCCGCCAAATCCGCCGACGTCGTCGAGACAACCCTCGTTTTTGGTTCTCGCGATGTGCTTCTTCATCAGCTCAACTGCCTGATATCCCGCAGTAATATCTACGCCTGCAGCCTTATAGCTTTCACTGTAACTGTTATTTGACATTTCTTATATTCCTTTCGTTTTTCACGTATTTTAAACTGATATATTAGCCCTTGCCGTTCCAGCAATAAGTACAAAGCTTGCAAGGGTCGATGCCGATCGCTTTTATTATTCCCTCAAGAGATTGAAATTCAAGAGAGTCAAACTTGAAGTTTTCAGCTATCGCACGGCGGAGATTTTTTCCGCGTTCGGTATTCGGATCGCTGTATTCTTCAATGTAGTCAAAGCCGTCTTCTCCCTCAAGCTCAAGAATAGTTCTTCTCGCGATCAGCTCAAGATCGCTCGTTGCGCGAGAGAAATTCAGGTACTTACAGCTATACATTATAGGAGGACATGCTGAACGCATATGAACTGCTTTTGCACCGTTTTCATACAAAAATTCGACGGTTTCGCGAAGCTGTGTTCCTCGAACGATCGAATCGTCTACGAAGAGCAGCTTCTTATCGTTTATTAGCTCTTTGACCGGTATCTGCTTCATCTTAGCTATCTTATTGCGA
>SVSY01000015.1 GCA_015064065.1 Oscillospiraceae bacterium | reverse complement strand
CCCTGCGTAGGATACCAGAACTGTGAGAAGCACTTGGTCTCGTAAGGAGCAAGCCAAGAGAAATCGGGCTGGTCGTCGGTATAGCAACCTGCCATAAGCTCTGCATACTGTCCGTCTGAATCGGTCAGCTTCTTTTCCCAGTTGTCTGCATTTGAACCGTAACCCCACGTAAACATCTTTTTACCGGGGGAAATGTGGTGATTTGCTATATGCAGCACTCCGCAATTTTTAACGTAGTCAAAGCCGCCGAAGAAATCATACTTGGAGGGTGCGGAGAAATACGAGGTAGCGTGTCTCGAATTCTTGTGCCAGCTTATATCCTTAGGCTCTGTGATATTGTCTGCACCGTACTGTCCCGATGCTATCGGGAAGGTAGTATGGCTTGCATCATTATGATGGTGGACGTAAGTAACGTCAGGCGGGAATACGAGTCTATATCCCTCGTGAACCGCAACTGCCGCGTTTTCCCACCACAAGAAGTTGTTCTTATTCGGAGTTCTGTTGCTCACCTCAACGCGAGTTTCAAAATAGTTAGCGTCGGGTCTGAGAACTACTCCGACCATACCTTTGGTCCTATCGTTAGGAGCGTGCTCAGAAAGCCATACGATAACGCTTCCGTCTTCTTTTCTCTCTACGTCATAATCCACGGGCATAACCGTAGAAGGACGGTGATGGAAAGGCCAATTGAATTCTATTCCACCGGATATCCACGCTCCGTACGCACCGATGAGCGCGGGCTTGATGACGTGCTGACGATAAAGAAAATCGTAGCCTGTTACTTTATCGTAAGCCTCAAATATCCTTCCGCCCAGCGCAGGTATTATGGCCAAACGGATATATTCGTTCTCAAGGCGGATCACTGTCCAATCTTGTTCAGAGCGATGCTCACCGTCGGCTGTGGAAACTACTCTTTGAGGATAAGGATTTCCTGTTGTTCCCTGATGATTGCAAGTCTCTGCAAACATTGGCATCTCTTCTGCTTCGGCAAAAGGATAGGTCGGTATCTTCCAGCTTTCGACTGCCACGTCAACGGGCAAAAAATTGCTTTTCATGACAAAACCTCGTCTTTTTTCTTTCTGAAATTTTTATTTTCACCGATTTTTCAAAGCATTCGGTGTCAGGGTCAGTATAGCAAATTTATTAAAGAATTGCAAGCCTTTTTGACAAATTTTTTATGCATAATATCTAACAAAAATTAAGTGCTAAAAATGGTACTTTTAACGAAAAAAGCTCGGTGCCGCAAGTTTTTTGCGACACCGAGCGATATAAGTGTTATAAATTCATTATTTTGCGCTGAATCTGTACTCGGTAGTATAGTCATACACCTCACCGGGTCTGAGAATGCAGTTGGTGAAATGAGGCTTATTTATACTGTCGGGCATAAACTGGGTCTCGAGGCAGAAGAGTATCTGCGGAGTCTGCACGTATCCGCCCTTGAAGGGGTAATCGGGATTCTTGATGAAGTTTCCGCTATAGAACTGTACGCAGGGAGAATTGGTATAAAGCTCCATAGTACGTCCCGTAAGCTCATCGTAAGCCTCTCCTCTCTTAATGGGAGCTTCGGTAGCACCGCCCGTGAAGTTAAGGCAGTGGTCGTATCCGCCTGCGATGATAAGGTCTTTATCATCTGCGTTGATATCGCGTCCGATCTCCTTGGGGGTTCTGAAATCGAAAGGAGTTCCCTCTACGCTGCGAAGCTCACCCGTAGGAATAAGGTTCTCGTTTATAGGCAAATAAGTATCTGCGTCAAGCTGAAGTTTGATGGGATAAACGTGACCTGCGGCATATCCTCTGAGGTTGAAATATGCGTGGTGAGTAAGGTTTACGATAGTAGTTTTATCGGTGGTTGCACGGTAGTTGATCTTCCAGCCGTTCTCCTTAGTGAGTGTGTAGGTAACGGTAAGATCAAGATTTCCGGGGAAACCTTCGTCTCCGTCGGGAGATACGATATGAAGAAGGAGCTTGGGCTCTTCGCCGTCGATCTCGGTAACGTCAAATATCTTCTGGTTGAAGCCTACGTTTCCGCCGTGGAGAAGATTTCCGTTATCCTCGGTGTGATAGAGCTCGTAGTCCTTACCCTCAAGTGTAAACTTAGCCTGATCGATACGGTTGCCGATTCTTCCGATAAGTGCACCCTGATATCCGTCAGCGCCTACGTAAGACTCAAGACTATCGTATCCACCGATAACGTCTGTAAACGCGCCGTTTCTGTCGGGAGTGCGAAGCTCGGTAACGATACCTCCGTAGTTGAGCACCTTGATGGTCATTCCGCTCTTGTTTGCGAGAGTATAGCGATACACCTCTCTGCCATCGGACAAGCGTCCGTAAAATTCCTTAGTTATGCTCATTTTTTCTCTCCTTACAAATTAAGACTCGTATCCGTTAGGATTTTTTACCTGCCAATTGTAAGAGTCACGGCACATATCCTCGATATTGTTCTCTGCCTTCCAACCAAGAACGGTATAAGCCTTGGTGGGATTTGCATAACACTCGTCGATATCGCCCGGACGGCGGTCGGTGATCTTGTAGTTTATAGTAATACCCGTTGCCTTCTCATACGCCTTAACGATATCAAGCACAGAGTATCCTACGCCCGTACCTACGTTGAAGTGTTCTACGCCCGTAACGGTCTCAGCTCTCTCGATAGCCTTGAGATGAGCCTTTGCAAGATCGACTACGTGTATATAGTCGCGAACGCCTGTTCCGTCGTGAGTCTTGTAGTCGTTACCGAATACAGAGAGGCACTCTCTTCTTCCCGAAGCCACCTGAGTGATATAGGGGAGAAGATTGTTCGGTATGCCCTGAGGGTCTTCTCCTATAAGTCCGCTCTTGTGTGCGCCGATAGGATTGAAGTAACGAAGGATAGAAACGCTCCATTCGTTATCTGCAGCGTGAAGATCCTTGAGAATTCTCTCTATCATAAGCTTGGTCTCACCGTAAGGATTGGTGGTGGAAAGCGGGAAATCCTCGGTTATCGGAACGCTCGCGGGATTGCCGTAAACGGTTGCAGAGGAGCTGAATACTATTCTCTTTGCGCCGTACTTCTGCATTATATCACAGAGGTTGAGAGTTCCGGTGATGTTGTTGTGGTAATACAGCAAGGGCTTTGAGCAGGATTCTCCGACAGCCTTAAGTCCTGCGAAGTGGATACAGCTGTCGATATCGTTCTCTTTGAAAACCTTTTCAAGTGCGTCGTAGTCGAGAAGGTCTACCTCGTAGAACTTAAAATCCTTACCGGTTATCTTCTTAACTCTGTTAAGAGATTCAGGCTTGCTGTTTACGAAATTGTCGATAACTACGAGCTCTCTGCCTGCTTCAAGAAGCTCTACCATTGTATGCGAGCCGATATATCCGGCACCGCCAGTGATCAAAATTGCCATTTTTCTACCCCTTTATTTTGTATTATGAATAAATTTTTGCAGCTTAAAGTTTAGTTTGCAAGAACGTTGGGATATGTTCCGTTTGCCTTAAGAGCCTCTATACTCTTGGAAACAAAGTCCTTATCACCCTTGTAGGTAACGCCGTACCATGAATCTTCGGAACGGTATACCTTTACGTCGCACTCACCCTTGCTGAGCATATCGCAAACAGCGAAAGGAAGATAATACTCACACTTAAGCTCATCTGCGTGTTCAGCCGAAAGGAACTCGGAAAATCCCTTTTCAATGTAAGCAAAGATATCGGGTGTAAAGCCCCAGCAGTTCATAGATGCGATCGAGTTGAGCGGGATCTCTATCTCGTTCTCGCCCTCCTTGCACACGGCGATATCGCCGTTCGGACGAATAGCAGTTCTTTCGGTAACCTCGAGAAGCATTCCGTCATCGCTTACCTTGCATATACCTCTCGCGACAGTACCGTTCTCGGTAAGAGTGTTCTCAAGAACGTATCCGACCATTGCATAACAAGGCTTATCTCCCTCCTTGAGCGAGCCGAGGTGTTCTGCAAGGGATCTGTATGCATTTCTACCGTAAAAATCGTCTGCGTTGATGACCATAAACGGATCAGTCACTTTTGTTCTCGCAGCCAACAGTGCGTGAGCAGTTCCCCACGGCTTAACACGTCCCTCAGGAACAGCAAAGCCTGCAGGAAGATCGTCAAGCTCTTGAAAAGCATATTCGACCTCGATCTTATTTTCAAAGCGCTTACCTATAGTCTCGCGGAAAATATCAAGATTTTCTTTCTTTATAACGAATACGACCTTATCAAAGCCGTTTATCATAGCGTCATAGACAGAAAAATCTATAATAAATTCACCGTCCGACGTAACGGGATCTATCTGCTTGAGTCCACCGTATCTCGAACCCATTCCCGCAGCAAGAATAACTAAAGTCATTGGTTTCTCCTTGAATTTTACAATCTTAAATAAATCAATGTATCAAGATATCGATACACATTATATTATACTATATTTTATAGAAATTAAAAGAACTTTTCTATTTTTTTAACACTTTGTTTACATCTTGTTTTTACAATATTTGGCGTCTGTTTTTTGAATACAAGAGCTCGTTTTTCGGCAATACTCAATACAGAAAATGTTTTTGGGAGAAATTATGTATTACAATAAAGTTGAGCTATGTGGAGTCAACACCTCTTCGATAAAGGTGCTTTCTGACGAAGAAAAGCGTTCGCTACTCTTACGCTCTAAAGATGGCGATGAAAGCGCGCGTCAAGAGCTTATATTTGGAAATCTGCGGCTTGTGTTGAGCATAATACAACGTTTTACAAGCAGACGAGAAAATCTTGACGATCTTTTTCAAGTCGGATGCATCGGTCTTGTAAAGGCTGTAGATAATTTCAATACCGCGCTTGACGTCAAGTTCTCGACCTATGCAGTTCCAATGATAATAGGCGAGATACGCAGATATCTGCGTGACAACAATTCTATAAGGATAAGCCGTTCGGTACGCGATCTCGCCTACAAGGCGCTCCAAGCGCGTGAAGAACTGACGCGCGAGAAGTCCGAAGAACCAACGCTTGAGGATATTGCCTTACGTCTTGGCGAAAAGAAAGAGTCTATTGTTCGCGCTATGGAAGCTATCGTTGAGCCGATATCGCTCTACGAGCCTGTATTTAATGAAGGCAACGGAGATTCGGTATATGTTATAGACCAGATCAGCGATACAAACAGTTCAGAGGAGATATGGCTTGAAAATATAGTTTTGCGTGAAGCTATGACCGAGCTTAACGAGCGCGAGAGAAAGATAATAATCATGCGATACTATATGAACAAGACGCAAATGGAGATAGCCGACGAGATAGGTATATCTCAAGCACAGGTATCGCGCCTTGAAAAAAGCGCGCTGAACCGTATGCGCTCAAAAATATAGCTTTTATCGGCATAATCCTTCTCTTTCCTTCATAATATTGAGTATAACAAACTAAAATACTCATAAAAAAGGACGGAGATAGCATCATGTCAAATATTTATCGCCCCGAGGGCGCTTTAATTTCCACTTTGCAAAATAAGGAATATATATCTTCGCTCTCGGGGCTCGAGCGCGCAATGACCGACGGAATAATACTTGAATCAGCAGTTCTTTTTTGTGACAGCGCGATGCGTCTTCACGTAGATCTCGGCGAGGTCTGCGGCATCATTGAAAAGGATGATGCCCTATATTGCAGACCCCACGAGTCTATAAAGGACATAGCGGTAATAACGCGTGTGGGAAAGCCGATATGCTTTAAAGTGATGGGTTTTAAGAAGGACGAAGCAGGAAAGACGGTAGCTGTTCTTTCACGAAAAGAGGCTCAAAAGGAATGCAACGCCTCATATTTTGCCGCCTTACGCACCGGTGACGTAATAGAAGCGCGCGTAACTCATCTTGAAAGCTTTGGGGCTTTCGTTGATATCGGATGCGGTCTTTCTTCGCTTCTGACCGTTGATAGCATTTCCGTATCACGAATATCACACCCGCGCGACCGTGTCAACGTCGGGGATAAGATATACGTCGTTGTAAAAAGCAAGGACGAGCAAAGCGGGCGGATATACGTCAGTATGCGTGAGCTTCTCGGAACTTGGGAAGAAAACGTAGCGGGCTTCGAGGTAGGACAGACGGTCTCGGGAATAATTCGAAGTGTTGAAAGTTACGGTGTTTTCGTTGAATTGACCCCAAATCTTGCAGGACTTGCGGAGCTTCGCGAGGGAGTCGACATATCCGACGTAAGAAGCAGCATCGGATATAACACTGCGGTCTACATAAAAAGCATACTTCCTGACCGAATGAAGATAAAACTGGTGCTCATTGACCCGTGTCGTTCTCTGCCATCGGAAAGCTCCCGTACTCGCCCGAAATATTTTATCGATTGCGAAAAGACCCGACATTTATCGTATTGGAAATATTCTCCCGAGCGCTCGCAAAAGATCATAGAAAGCATATTTGAATAGAGCACAGAATAATAGCGCGCCGAGTGGCGCGCTATTATTCTTCTTGACAATTGCGCTTTTGTGTTATATAATAATTATATCTAGGTTTTAAAGGAGGCAGATATGTTAAGAAAAAAACGGCACTCAGGCTTTTTCGCTCTTATTTGCTGCTTAGCTATTCTCTTCTCCTCCTTTTGCAGTTGTTCTTTTTTATCGGCGGACAAGCTGCTTTCCTTCGAATTTTTCGACTATTTCGATACCGTATGCTCCCTGAAGGTATACGCAGACAAGGACGAAGCCGAGGATATTGAAAAGAAGCTCAAAGAGCTTCTTTGTGATTATGACTCCCTGCTCGATATCTACGACACGCACGGTGACGTTATAAATCTTTACGATGTAAACGAAAACGCAAAAAAAGATGCACTCAAGGTAGACAAACGGCTTTTTGAGGTCCTGTCCTTCGGCAAAGAAACCTACGAATTGACAGGAGGTGAATGTAATATTGCGCTCGGCTCGGTAATATCTCTGTGGCATACTGCGCGAGAGATATCGACCAAAGATCCATCTGCCGCTTATATTCCGTCTGACGAAGAGCTAAAAAAAGCTCTTGAACACACAGATATATCGGCACTCGTACTTGATGCCGACGAGCTATCCGTTTCTATCTCCGACCCTGAGCTTTTACTTGATTGCGGCGCTATCGCAAAGGGCTACGTTGCCAAGCGTGCGGCAGAGCTGCTCGACTCTCTCGGCTGTGAGAGCTATCTTATAAATCTCGGCGGTAACGTGCTTGCCAAGGGAGAAAAGAGTGACGGTAAGCTGTGGAGCGCGGCTATCGAGGACGCTGACAAGAATTCGAAAAGCGGGATCTTGTGTAAATTGGATCTGAATTCACAAACGCTCGTTACGAGCGGCTCTTATCAGCGTTTTTATACTGTCGGCGGGAAAAATTATTCTCATATAGTTTCAAACAACGACGGAATGCCGCCCGAGACCTTCGTATCGGTGAGCGTTCTTGCTCCTGCCAAGAACTCGGAAATTGCCGATGCGCTTTCAACCGCACTTTTCTGTATGTCGCTTGAGGAAGGCAAAGCTCTTATCGACAGTCTTGACGGCGTTGAAGCCCTGTGGGTCACAGCAGACGGCGAAAAGCACACGAGCGACGGATTTGAAGTAAAAAGTTGGAGCTGAATATGAAAAAAAACGATATAATACTGCTCGCGGTGATCATTGTTGCTTCCTGCGTGCTGCTGACCGTCTTTTGCATAGCATATCTCGGTAGCGGAGGCGAGGTCGTGGTCAAGGTCGACGGAAAGGAATACGCACGCTTGCCGCTTGACCGTGACGCAGAGCTCAGGATAGACAGCGGGCACGGATACAATCTGCTTATAATAAAAGACGGGAAGGCATTCATAAGCGATGCCTCCTGCCCCGATCTTATATGCGTAAAGACCGGATATGCAGACGAGCTTAAAAGCATAGTTTGTCTGCCAAACAAGGTGACCGTTTCGATAGAAAAATAAAAATTGGAGGACGTTATGTCAAATATTATCACTCTTAAAAATGAATTTCTCACGGTAGACATCAGCGACGTCGGTGCTGAGATACAAAGTATGCGTAAAAACGACGGAAAAGAATATATCTGGCAGGCTGACCCAAGCATATGGGGCAAGCACGGTCCTCTTCTCTTTCCGATATGCGGCGGACTTGTAGACGGAGGTTATACGCTTGACGGCAAGCCCTACAAGCTTGACAAGCACGGCTTTGCAAGAACAAAGACCTATGCAGTTAGCAGGATAAGCGATACCTGCGCTGAATTTACGATAAACGAGGACGAAGAAACGCTTCGTTCTTACCCTTTCTGCTTTGAGTTTAAGGTCAAGTACACTCTTGAGGGCAAGACGCTTAGCGTAGATTTCTTCGTCACGAATAAAAATGACCGCACGATGTATTTCTCCTGCGGTTCTCACGAGGGATACGATCTTCCCGGAGGAATAGACGGAGCTAAGATAATTTTCGAGCATCCCGAGTTTCTTAGAAGCTACAGAGTCGAGGGCGGATTGCTCAGCGAACTTTACGACGATATCGGCGACGGTTCGGACACTCTCGTTCTTGACAAAAAGTATTTTGAGGTAGACGCAATAATCCTTCGCGAGCTCAAATCTCGCTCTCTGACCGTGTGCGACAAGAACGACGGTGCAAGAGTCCGCGTGGATTTTCCCGATTTTGAGCGTTTGCTTATATGGCAGGCTTGCGGTGCTCCCTTCGTTTGCATCGAGCCGTGGACCGGTCTTCCCGATATATTCGGCTCTACCGACCGCGCTATCGAGCGCAAGGAAAGCATAACCGGGCTCGCCGCAGGAGAGATCAAAAAGATAACACACAGCATTACCGTTCTCTGAGTTATATAAAAAGGAGGGATAGATTTGAGTGACAAGAGCTCTGCAAAATATGCAAAGAAAATAGCCTTTTGCGGAGTTATGACCGCTTTGGCGATAGTTTTCGGCTACGTCGAGCACCTCATTCCCATCCCGATAGGCATATACGGAATAAAGTTAGGACTTGCCAATCTTGTAGTCGTAGTTATGCTTTATTCTTTCAATTGGTACACGGCGCTTTCGATAAATCTTTTGCGTATATTTATCTCGTTTCTTCTTTTCGGCTCCGCTACGTCATTCTTGTACAGTCTTATCGGCGGCATTCTGAGCTTTTTCATTATGCTTCTTATCAAGTCGCTCAAAAAGCCGAGCTTTTCTGCAGTTGGGGTAAGTATATGCGGCGCGGTGATACACAATCTCGGTCAGCTTTTTGCCGCGGTTCTTTTGCTCGACGAGCTTCGAATCGCGTTCTATCTGCCCGTGCTTATCATAGTCGGTGCGATAACAGGAACTCTGATAGGTATTACGGCTACGTATATTCTAAAAGCTCCGATATTCAAAAAAACATAAACAAAAACGCTTTTGCGATACCGACGGGTGCTAAAGGACAGTAAAAAAGCCGATATGGATTTGATTCCGTATCGGCTCTTTTGTATAGCACTACCACTTTCGGTGGTGAGTAAGTGCGCTTTTCCTGATAGTTTTTAGTGATATGATTGTTGCTTCGCAACAACGTGATATTTTTGCTTTGCAAAAGTGATATTGCTCTGTAAACAGAGCAGTTATATTCTATTCGCCTCCAAAACTCGCGTAGCGAATACCACTCGGCTGGAGCCGAATATCACTGCGAAGCAATAGAACTCGCCGTAGGCGAATAGAGTTGGCGTTGTGTCCTTAGGAACACAACGCCATGCAAAAGCGTTTTTTGTTTAATCGAGCTCGGACAGTATATCCGCAAAAGGTTCAAGACTTCTGCGAAGGATACCGTGAGTATGTGCGATAACTATACCGTAATTGGTCATAGGCACGCCGCTGTCTGCCGCGTGGCGCGCTCTGTATTGCATCTCACGCTCGGTCAGCATACAGCCGCCACAATGTATTACAAGCGAATATTTCGACAGATCCTCGGGAAAATCTCTGCCCGACGTAAATTCAAATTCGATATTCTTATTCGTATATCCCTTTATCCACGCGGGAAGCTTTACAGTTCCGATATCTCCGCACTGACGGTGGTGCGTACAGCCCTCGGAAATGAGCACGCGATCACCGTCCTTGAGTCTATCGAGCATAGCCGCGCCTCTTACCGCCTCGCGAAGATCTCCCTTGTAGCGCGCAAAGAGTATTGAAAAAGAAGTAAGCTCTACGTTCTTCGGCACTATCTTTGATACCTTTCCGAATGCCTGTGAGTCGGTTATCACCATTCTCGGCGCCTCGGGAAGCTTTGAGAGAAGCTCATCAAGCTCAGTATCCCTGCAAACGAGGGCAAAAGCTCCCGCATCGAGAATGTCGCGTATCGTTTGCTGCTGCGGCAGGATAAGTCTGCCTTTGGGCGCAGCCTTGTCGATAGGAACGACCAAGACTACTGTATCACCGCGCTCTATCAGGTCGCTGACTATCTTTTTCTGATCTTCTGCGTTCTGAACGAGCGAGCCTATCTTTTCCTTAAGCTCATTTACGCCCTCTCCCGTAAGTGCACTGACGTATATCTCGCGTTCACTGCCCGCTCTCTTTTCGGCAAGCAGATCGCTCTTATTGTAGGCTATCACGTACGGAATATTCTTTTTTTCAAGAAGCTCGCAAAGCTCGCGCTCTTCTTTGCCGACACCGACGGCACAATCGACCGCGATCACCGCTATGTCGACAAGATTAAGTATCTGGCGTGCTTTTTTTACCCTGAGCTCGCCGAGTGCCCCCTCGTCGTCAAGACCGGGGGTATCTATTATAACTACGGGTCCGAGCGGTAAGAGCTCCATAGCCTTACGTACGGGGTCTGTCGTCGTTCCGAGCACGTCGGATACGACAGACAGCTCCTGTCCCGTTATAGCGTTTACAAGGCTTGACTTGCCCGCGTTTCTTTTGCCGAAAAAGCCTATATGCAGGCGGTCGGCAGATGCTGTTTCGTTAAGTCCCAAAGGAATTTCCTCCTTTTCGATCTAATTTAACAAATTTAAAATCTGAAATCTCTGCGGTTGGAATTCTTTATGTCCTCAATGTTCTTCTTAGCTATTCCCTTTACCTTCTCGTTAGGTATCTTTTCGATCTCCTTGTCGATAAGCTCAAAGCCTATCTTGCGGGTCTCCTCGCTCGCGTAGTCGATAAGATACTCGGTAAGCGTCATAAGCGCGTTGGGGTGACAGCAGTTAAGTATCTGCCCGCTCTTGCAAAGGCTCATAAAGCGGTCGCCCGTTCTGCCCTCTCTGTAGCAGGCTGTGCAGAAGGACGGAATGTGCCCGTTCTCCATAAGCCAAGCAACGACCTCATCAAGAGTTCTCTGGTCGGATACGTCAAACTGCTCGGAGTCGTGAGGACGCTCTTCCTCGGTATATCCGCCGACAGACGTACGAGAAGCTCCGCTTATCTGCGAGATACCGCAATTAAGCACCTTTCCTCGAACCTCCTCGGACTCACGGGTGGAGATTATCATTCCCGTGTAAGGAACTGCGATGCGGATACAAGCAATTATCTTCTCAAAGAGCTCGTCGGAAATAGAGTTATCAAATACGGTGGGATCGATATCGTCCGCCTTCTTTATTCTCGGTACGCTTATCGTGTGAGGACCTACGCCGTGGACAGCCTCGAGATGTTCAGCGTGCATCATAAGTCCTACGAATTCGTAATCAAAGAGCTCAAGACCGAATAGAACGCCAAGTCCTACGTCATCAATTCCTCCCTCCATAGCTCTGTCCATAGCTTCTGTATGATAGTCATAATCGTGCTTTGGTCCCGTGGGATGAAGCTTGAGGTAGCTTTCCTTGTGATATGTCTCTTGGAAAAGAATATAAGTACCTATTCCCGCGTCCTTGAGCTTTCGGTAATTCTCTACGGTAGTAGCGGCAATATTTACGTTTACGCGGCGGATAGCTCCGTTCTTGTGCTTGATGCTGTAGATAGTATCGATACACTCGAGAATATACTCGATAGGATTGTTGACGGGGTCCTCGCCTGCCTCAATAGCAAGACGCTTATGACCCATATCCTGAAGCGCGATGACCTCTGCCTTTACCTCTTCCTGAGTAAGCTTTTTACGCGTAATGTGCTTATTCTTCATGTGATAAGGACAGTAAACGCATCCGTTAACACAGTAGTTTGAAAGATATAGCGGCGCAAACATAACTATTCTGTTTCCGTAGAATGCGAGCTTTATCTCCTCTGCAAGCTTGAACATCTTCTCGGTCTTCTCGGGAATATCACAAGCGAGAAGCACTGCCGCCTCTCTGTGCGAAAGTCCTGCACAGACCGTACCGTTTTCGGTCTTTTTAGGTCTTGCTTTTTCGAGAATCTCATCAATAAGCGCCTCGTTGTGCTTATTAGCGTATGCATATTCAAGAGTTGCGAGGATCTCTCCGTCGTTGATAAACTCCTCCGCCTTGAGTGATTTAGGATCGTAGATTGCCATAATGATGTATTTCCTTTCGTTGATATTAAAATTTTATTTTGCGTCTCCGCGGTGGCATACCACCTCGTAACCGATATTTTTCATTCTTTCTTCAAGCTCAGCCTTTGCCTGTGCAGACTCTGCCTTTGAATAGAGCTTATTGTTGTAAAGCTCGTATTTTTTGCGGTTATCCATAGGTGAAAGATTGGGCATCACGACGTTTGCACCCGAGAGTATCCCTCTCTCACGTCCGCCCTCCTCTATGCTTCCGAGTGCTGTTGTAGCGGGAAGCAATATCTTCGGGTGGATAAGCCTTATTACAGACAGCAGATAGCAGGTAAGCTCGACCGTTCCCGCGGGAAATGACGCAAACGGAGTCGCTTTGTGCGGTATGAACGGTCCTATTCCGCACATATGCGGTTTAAATTCCTCGATAAATTTCAGATCCTTTGCTATGTTTTCAACGGTCTGATAGGGTGAGCCTACCATAAAGCCGCAGCCCGTCTGAAATCCGATATCCTTGAGGTCATAAAGACATCGCATTCTGTTCTCAAAGCTCATAGTCTCGGGATGAAGCTTTGAATAGTGCTCGGCGTCTGCCGTCTCGTGACGAAGCAGATATCTGTCAGCACCCGCCAAAAAAAGCTTTTCATAGCTCTCGCGGCTTCGTTCTCCCATTGAAAGCGTAACGGCGCAGTCGGGATATTTTGTCTTTATCGCCTTGACTATGTCGCAAAGCACGTCGTCGTCAAAATGCGGGTCTTCTCCGCCCTGCATTACAAAGGTGCGAAAGCCAAGAGAATATCCCTCGTCGCAACAAGAGAGTATCTGCTCTTTTGTAAGACGGTAGCGGTCGCAATCGTGATTTGAACGGCGTATTCCGCAGTAAATACAGTCGTTTTTGCATATATTGCTTATCTCGATAAGCCCTCGGATATATACTGCATTTCCGTAGACCGCGCGACGCACCGAAACGGCAAGCTCTCTTGCCCGCTCTATTGCATCTGCGTCGCGGTTGGTGATTATATATTCGTATTCTTCAAGCGAGAGCGTGTGTTCTCTCGCAAGCTTTTCAATAAGCTCGATAACACGTTTTTTCATATCAATCTTTATATATCTTGTTGGAGTATGCTGTCTTGACGCTCACTCCCTCGATATTTCCTATCTTTCCCGCGAGAGCGGCGATAACGTCCTGCGGTGCGTCGATCGCTATACTCACGATGTTAAGTCCTCTGTCTCTGTAAGGTATTCCCATTCGTCCGATGATGTAAGCGCCGTAGTCGTGAAGCACCGAGTTGAGAGCTTCGACAGAGTCAACGTCCTCTACTATAATGCCCATAACTGCAATTCTGTTTTCCATATCAGTCCTCCTGAAAATAAAAATGACCATACCGAAAAAAACAGGTATGGCTCGACAAAACAAAAGCCTATAGCCTTCAAGTCAGAAGCGCGAACGCAACTTGTTTTCGGGTGCAAGGATTGCTATATTTTTAACACAGTTGTATTATATCATATATAAGACCCCTTGTCAAGTGCTTTTAAAAAGTATATGAAAATTTCTTTCACAAATATTTTAGGGAGACGGTCAGTCTCCCTTTGTTTACTGTTTAAAATATCTATGGTACAGCGGCATATCTTCAAGAGGCTTATTCTGCAACTTATAGGTATCGGGGCGTCGTTGACTAAATCTTGTCTTTCGCATAGAATTTGAGGGATAGAATATATGCGAGCCGTACTGTGTTTCGGGCTCTTTGAGAATATCTATCTCTGCCGTGACGACGCAGACGGTATCCTTCTCTGCCGCCGCAACTATATTTCCCATATTGTCAACTATACAGCTGGGGCTATTGAGCGCGGGAAGCTCGTCTCCGAATGCTGTCATAGCCGCCGCTATGGTAACGCTGTTTTCGTATGCACGTGAAAGTCCGTATATATTCTCCCACCCGAGTGTAGGACAGCATATAAGGTCAGCGCCGCCGAGGGCGAGCTCGCGCGCCGCTTCGGGAAACTGCATATCCCAGCATACGAGCATTCCTATATTTCCAAGCTCTGTCGCAAACACCTCGAAGCGATCGCCTGCTTTGACGTGAAGCTCTTCACCTGCGGGAAGATGCACCTTTTTATGAATTCCAACTACATCACCGTCTCGGTCAAAAAGCACCGCACAGTTATACGGCTCACCTTCGATAGTCAAAAGAAGTCCTGCAACGATATAAATACCGTGCTTTTTTGCCGCCGCTGAAAATCTTTTAGCCGTCGCTCCGTCAATGCCGCCGTACAACTCGTTATACGCAAATCTGGTATCTCCGAGTGCCGTGCACGCGTTTACCGTCTCTATAGTAACTGCAAGATCTGTTCCCTCTCCCGCCGCTTTTTCAATAAGCTCGAAGCATTCGTCAAGACGTCTGTCGGCATCTCTGATAAGAGTATCAAGCAGAGGCGGATCGTTACGGTGATCGTAACGGATATCAAGTCTTTGCTGTATTACGGAAATTTTCACTCGGGTATCCTCCGCATTCTTTTTATGAATCTATCATAACACAAATATATCTCTCTGTCAATACGGTGTCTTAATAAAACTATTGACTTTTCTATTTTAAGAGTGTATAATATACCTGTATAGTTATTTTTACTAAGGAGAATTCTATGTTTAACGTAAAAGAAGTTACCGAAGCTGTTATAAATTGGATACGCGATTGGTTTGAAGAGAACGGCAAGGGCTGTAACGCCGTTATCGGTATTTCGGGCGGCAAAGACTCGAGCGTTGTCGCGGCTCTCTGCGTCGAGGCTCTCGGCAAGGAGCGCGTTATCGGTGTGCTTATGCCCAACGGTGTGCAGAGCGACATTTCCGATTCCGAGCAGCTCGTCTCTCATCTTGGTATAAAGAATTTCGTTTGCAATATAAAGGACGCCACCGATGGCGTTATAAAAAGTCTTAACGATTGCGGTCTGCCTCTGAACGAGCAGGCGCGCATCAATCTCCCTCCGAGAATAAGAATGTCAACTCTTTATGCAGTATCGCAGACTCTCAACGGCAGAGTTGCGAATACTTGCAATCTCTCTGAGGATTACGTTGGATACTCCACACGCTACGGCGACTCCGCGGGTGATTTCTCGCCTCTTGGCAAGCTCACTGTTGCCGAGGTCGTACAGATAGGTCTTTATCTCGGACTCCCCAAAAATCTTGTTGTAAAAGTTCCCTCCGACGGACTTTCGGGTAAGAGTGACGAGGACAAGCTCGGCTTCACCTATGCAGTTCTTGACAAATATATCCGCACGGGCGTTTGCGAGGATAGCGACACAAAGGCTCGCATCGACCGTCTCAACCGCATAAACGCTTTCAAGCTTAAGGTAATCCCCTCTTTTGAGCCTGACTCTTCTCTTCTTTGATCTATTCGATCTTGTGAAAGGACGTATTTTATGAATATAATCATAGTAGGCTGCGGCAAGGTCGGTCAAACGCTCGCCGAACAGTTAAACGAAGAAGGAAATAATATAACCGTAGTTGATATCGACTCTGAAAGTCTGCAGGCTACTGCTACGCAAAACGACGTTCTTGGAATACTCGGTAACGGCGCGACCTATGCGATACAAAAAGAAGCGGGCATTGAAAATGCCGATCTTCTTATCGCGGTGACCGATTCAGACGAGCTCAACCTGCTCTGCTGTATGGTCGCTAAGAAGACGGGTAACTGCCAGACTATCGCGCGCGTAAGAAATCCCGACTACAGCGTTGAGGCAGATTTTCTCAAGGACGAGCTCGGTCTTGCTATGGTAATAAATCCCGAATATGCCGCGGCAGGCGAGATATCGCGCGTTCTGCGTTTCCCCTCCGCGATCAAGATAGACACCTTTGCAAAAGGTCGAGTAGAGCTTGTAAAGTTCAGACTTCCCGAAAACAGCCCTCTCGTTGATCTTTCCGTACGCGAGATATCTACCGTGCTTAAGTGCGACGTTCTTATCTGCACCGTCGAGCGCGGCGAGGAAGCTTATATCGCAAACGGTGACTTTAAATTTGAGCAGAGAGACGTCATATCTCTCATAGCCGCACCCAACAAGGCAGCGGAGTTCTTCGCGAAGATAAATTATAAGCTTCAGTCGGTCAAGGATCTGATCATTTCGGGCGGCGGCAAGATAACCCAGTATCTGTGCGAGATACTCGAGCGTTCCTCGATATCGGTCAAGATAATCGAGCGCGACAGAAAGCTGTGCGAATATCTCTGCACGCAATTCCCCAACGTCACCGTTATAAACGGCGATTGCTCCGACAGAAACGTGCTTCTCGGCGAGGGACTTGCAAAGGCAGGCGCTTTTGCCGCACTTACCGATCAGGACGAGGAAAACATTCTCCTCTCGCTCTTTGCAAAGAATGAAACGAGCGGAAAGCTTATAACCAAAATTCAGAGAACCGATTTTGACGAGGTCGTAAGCTCGCTTGATCTGAACACCGTTATCACACCCAAGAGTATTACTGCGGATATGATAATTCGCTTTGTCCGTTCGATGAAAGGCTCTATAGGCTCTAACGTTGAAACGCTTTACAACATCATTCGCGGTAAGGTCGAGGCGGCTGAATTTATTATCCGCGGAACGTCCGAGATAACGAATATTCCGCTTGCCGAGCTTAAATTCAAGGAAAACGTTCTTATCGCATCTATCCTCAGAAACAACAAGGTCATTATCCCAAGAGGTTACGACAAGATACAGACGGGTGACAGAGTGATCGTAGTATCCAAGCAGCTTGCGCTCAGAGATATTACCGACATACTCAGGTGAGGCGGATATGAATTTCAGAATGATAAAAAACATTCTCGGTTGGATACTTATTTTTGAAGCGGGATTTATGCTCGCACCGCTTTTAACGGCAATAATATACTCCGAGGAAGTCTTTACCTCATATCTCATTTCTATGGGGATATGTCTTTTGATCGGTCTTCTGTTTATATGGAGAAAACCGAAGGACAAGACGCTTTATTCCCGCGAAGGCTTTGTTATCGTTTCTCTGTCTTGGATATTTCTCAGTATCTTCGGTGCTTTGCCGATGTTCATCTCACGCGAGATCCCCTCTTACATCGATGCGCTTTTTGAAACGGTATCGGGATTTACGACCACGGGTGCAAGCATAGTTGCCGACGTTGAGGAACTTTCGCACGCAACGCTTATGTGGCGAAGCTTTACTCATTGGGTCGGAGGAATGGGTGTACTCGTATTCGTTATGGCGTTTGTTCCTCTCAGTGGCGGAAACAATATGCATATAATGAAGGCTGAGTCCCCCGGTCCGTCGGTCAGCAAGCTCGTTCCGCGAGTCAAAACCACAGCACTGATACTCTATCTCATATACATCGTGCTTACGCTTCTTGAGTTTCTATTTCTCATCTGCGGCGGTATGCCGATATTCGATGCAATAAACACCTCGTTTGCAACGGCGGGAACGGGTGGATTTGGAGTAAAACGCAACAGCTTGTTAGGGTATTCCTCGTACATTCAGATAGTTACAACGGTGTTTATGATAATTTTCTCAATAAACTTCGCTTCCTACTATCTAATCCTTTTGCGTCGCTTTAAAGAGGCGTTTACCACCGAGATCCGCACCTTTTTAGGAATAGTCATCGCAGCAATAACTATCATTACGTTAAATACTGTAGGACTCTTCGACTCTGTCGGAGAAGCAATAAAACACGTCTCCTTCTCTGTGGCTTCTATAATATCCACGACGGGATTTGCAACGGTAGATTTCAACCTTTGGCCCACGCTCTCTCGAGCGGTACTCGTTACGGTTATGTTTATAGGCGCGTGCGCGGGCAGTACGGGCGGAGGAATAAAGATATCGCGTATCCTTATCTTTATTAAGAGCATTGCAAAAGAATTATCACTTATGCTCCATCCCAAACAGGTAAGAAAGGTAATGATCGACAAACATCCCGTTGAACACGAAGTAGTTCGTGCCACCAACGTTTATATGGTATGCTATGTCTTCACTTTTATTGCATCTGTATTGCTTGTTTCAATAGAAGGGTTTGATCTTATCACTACGTTTACGTCGGTCGCCGCTACCATGAATAACATCGGACCCGGACTTGAGCTCGTCGGTCCTACGGGAAATTTTGCATTTTTCAATCCCTTTAGCAAGCTCGTGCTTATCTTTGATATGCTTGCAGGAAGACTTGAGCTCTTCCCCATGCTCCTGCTCTTCTCCCATAAGACTTGGAAAAAATAATAGCAAAAACGCTCAGCGTTACACTTAGGTGCAACGCTGAGCTATTTTTAATTTATTTTCTTCGTAAGGTCTACTGCCCACTGTCCTCGCGCTACAAGGTAAGTTCCGAGTACGCCCTTGAGTATATCTATACCCTGACAGCATATATATACGGTAAGTATCGGCAATGACGTGAAATTTGCAAGCACGAATGCAAGCAGGACGTTGACGACCCACGCATATACCGAGTCGAACATAAATACGGTCAACGTCTTTCCGCCCGAGCGCATCGTAAAATAAGAAGCGTTGAGATACGCGTGCAACGGTGCTGCGGCGGCTATAACGAAGGTCAGTGAGGTCGCAAGTCCTCTTACCTCGGCAGAGGTATTGTATATCAGCGGGAAGAAAGGCGCACAGATCGCAACGAAAGCACCGCACACCGCGCCCATAACGAGCGAAAAGGCTATCATCTTTCTCGCCGCATCTTTTGCCCCCTCGGTATCGCCCGTTCCGAGAATATGACCGAGCATCAGCGCGATCGCCGAGCCTACTGACAAGAAGAGCACCGAGAAGGTGTTGAATATGGTGTTGGTTATATTGAGAGCCGATACGACGGCTATTCCTCTTACCGAATAGCACTGAAGCAAAGTTGCCTGTGCCGCCGCCCAAAGAGTTTCATTGAGCAAGAGCGGAAAACCTTTTTTAGTTATTGCCCTCACAAGCGGAAGCGGAACGCGAAGCGAGCGGTAAACGCCACGTATAAATTCGCATTTGCTCTTGTGCGTATGCGCCCATATTATTATAGCTATACACTCGACAAATCTCGAAGCAATGGTCGCAATAGCCGCGCCCTCAACGCCGAGAGCAGGTGCACCAAGCTTACCGAAAATAAGCACGTAGTTAAGCGAGAGATTTACGGCAACACCGACTATTCCCGCTATCATAGGCGGAACTGTGTGCCCTATTTCACGAAGTGTTCCCGCATAGGTCTGTGTTATCGTGAAGGGCACAAGTCCTATGAGCATTATCGCAAGGTATTGCTTTGCGTATTTGAGAGTCAACGCAAGGTCGCCCGTCTCGCTTCCCTCGTGAAGATAGAGCGATATCAGCGGCTCTCCGCAGGTGATGAATAGCGTAAGAGCAACGGCAAGAACTGCGACCGAAACGTAAAGCTTAAATCTGAAGGTGTGGCGAACTCCGTCGTGGTCGCCCTTACCGAAAAACTGCGCGCTGAAAAGTCCTGCGCCCGATATCGTTCCGAAAATGCATAGATTAAAAACGAATATGAGCTGATTTACTATCGAAACGCCCGACATCTGCTCTGTTCCGACCTGACCTACCATAATGTTGTCAAGCAAGCTTATAAAATTCGTTATCGCATTTTGTACAAGTATCGGTATCATTACCGCAAGAAGCTTTTTGTAAAAGCTCCTTGTTCCTATAAATTTATTTATTGCCATAGTCACCTTAAATTATCTTTTCAAGTGCGTCGATGTCCTCGTCGGTCGTCGCCCAGCTCGTAGCAAAACGAACTACAGAGCGCTCGCCGTCGAGCTTTTCCCAAAAATCAAAGCCTACCTTCTTTGAAAGTTCCTCGAGCTTTTTGTTCTCAACTATAACAAACTGTTGATTTGTAGGCGACTCTACGAACATCTCATATCCGTGGCTGACAAAAAGCTCCTTGAGCTTTTTAGCCATATTTATAGCGTTTCGGCTGATGTCAAAATACAGACCGTCGGTGAACAGCGTGTCAAACTGAACGCCGAGCACTCTTCCCTTTGCCATCAATGCGCCGTTCTGCTTTATTATCGTAAAGAAATGCTTAGGGGTATTTTTCTTTGTGAATACAACGGCTTCACCGCAAAGCGCACCTACCTTTGTACCGCCTATATAGAATACGTCGCAAAGCTCTACTATGTCGGCAAGCGTAACGTCGGTCTCATAGCTCATAAGTCCGTATCCGAGTCTCGCGCCGTCAAGGAAAAGCGGAATACCGAAATCGCGGCAAACAGACGAAAGCTCGGACAGCTCTGATCTTGTATAGAGAGTGCCGTATTCGGTGGGGTGAGAGATATAGACCATTCCCGGAAATACCATATGCTCGTACGTGCCGTCAGCATAAAAGCTCTCGATGTATTTTCTCACGGTAGATGCTTCAAGCTTACCGCCGACACCCTGAAGCGCGAGCACCTTGTGTCCCGACGCTTCTATTGCGCCCGACTCGTGAACGTTGATGTGTCCCGTAGTAGCCGCAATAACGCCCTCATAGGACGCAAGCAACGAATCTATAACTATCTTATTGGTCTGCGTGCCGCCAACGAGAAAATGAACGTCAACGTCGCCGCCGCAAGCCGCGCGTATCTTTTCCTTTGCGCTCTTGGTGTAAGGGTCGTTTCCATACCCTGACATAGTCTCCATATTGGTTTTTAAAAGCGCCTCAAGTATCTTCGGGTGTGCTCCTTTTATGTAATCACATTCAAACGAAAGCATAAATTACCTCCAAACTATCGATATCATAGCATACCCAACTATTATATCAAAGAAATCATCGCTTGTCAATATACTAACCAAACAAAAACACGGGCTGCCGAGGCAGCCCGTGAAAATGTTAATTTTGAAGATCTCCTAAGACATAGAATCGTTCCATGTCTTTATACGATGTAAAAATCATTGTTATAGTTTTCTGTTAAGCATTCTTGAAAAATCATCCTTGGACTCATATTTTAATATGATGTGCGATAATTTTCCGTATGTCACGTTTTCTTCCCAACCACTATTGGCATCTATTTTGTTTGCTATTGCTTGACATTTTTTTGAGGTCATAACGCTTCTTAAAACGACTCTTTTTCCCATCTCATCTTTACATATAAGCTTGCGTCGATCAACAATCAATTTTTTATCATAAAACTTACAAATAAGACTGTTATCCCAACGACTTGAGCCGGACCAATCGTCTTTTATTTTAGTAAATACAAGCTGTTTCGTAACTGTCAAATTAAAAATTCTATCAACGGCGGAAAGAAGTGCAGTTCTGCATGTGGTAAAAGCAAGCCCTAAAAAAGCAATCACAGGAATAACAATCGCAACCAGCAACTTAATCTTAACGTCGCAATCAAAAAGAGCTACGATTACACCCGCAACACAAGAAACGCCAAACAGTTGAAGCAGAACACAAATTGATTCCATTAAATAGCCTTCACATGCATTCTTAAAATCGCCTCTAAAATCCATATATTGCCTCCATCGTACCATATTCCAAAAGACCTATCGCTATCGAATTAAAAAGTTGCGGGATATTTTTGCCAAAAAGTTTTTCACCCAAATGCTTAGAAGCTCTTCGTCATGATTTAATTTTCAGTAGACTCCTCCATATTTAAATATTTATCAATTAGTGCATTAAATTGCTCTTTATCAAATTTCAACCATGTTGCACTCTTAGGTCCCAACATTTTACCATCACTAGAATAGATAAAATGCAAAGGTTCAGAAACAGATATTAATTCATATTCTCCGCCTGCGTAGACTATCAAAAAACAGGTTCCGCAAGTGTCTTCTCTCATAAAATTATACCTCTTAGCATCTATATTATCTATTTCAGAACATAGTTCTTCTGCTAACGATAAATCTATTTCTTTTATAACCTCATACGTTTCCAATTCCTTGTAATGTTCTGCATCCACATTTACTATCTTTATTTCAGCAATTTCAGACAAATCTTTCGCAAAATGCCAATCTCGTGGTGTATTAGTACAAGAAACAAGCAATAATGATAAAATAGTTATTGTCAGTATTAGAAACCTCTTCATGAGTCCTCCTAAATAAATTTCAAACAACATAAAATCAATATCCGAACAAGAAATAAAAAGGAATAACACTTGTTCCTAATAGATTTTCAGCAATGGCCCACGCTAAAGAACCCTTTTTGTATCCCTCCGGGCAATTTGCACCGCCTAACCAATCCGCTGTGCAAAGATCATACGTTCTCTTTTCAAGAATGTTGCCGCCAATATTATTATATCAAAGAAGCTACTCCTTGTCAAGAGATAAAAACACGGGCTGCCGAGGCAGCCCGTGAGAACAATAGTCCTTAATCAATTAAAAGAAAATATTTTAGTATGCACTATCCCAAATACATTTTTCACTTTCTCCGTCATTTATATAAATCCTATCGACGGGGTTTGCGAAATACTCGAAAAAATTTGCTTTATCATAACGATATTCCACACCGTTAATATATTTTTTATATGATCCCCCGTCTTTTTCCCAATCATCGAACCATATTATAGGAAATTCAATATTAGGATCATTTGCCACGATGTTTCCTTCGCTATCTACTAAAACAGTATTTTTCCCCATTTTAAAATACAACTGCCCATCTTTCCAAAGCATATCGTGGATACCCTTGCCGGGAGTATCGTATACCTTTGAAAACATCAAATTTCCTTTGCTATCGAAAACATCTACTTTGGCTGCAGTTGTATAATATGCGATTGCAATATGTCCGGTTTGTTCATCAACAGCAATACAATCTAATTGTTTCATTTCTACAGATTTAGAACAATATAAAAAGAAACATAAAATCAAAATTGCCGCTAAAGAAATTAAAATTATTTTAGTTACGTTCAATTTTGTTTTCATGAAAACCATCCTTTAATCCAAGAGAATAACGATTGAAACGGATTACCAATAGTAGTAGTATATGTTTCATTAACATGCGCAGTCGCAGATATACCAACACCTAAAGAAACTTGATTTCCTATCATTTCATTTCCTTGATTAGTTATAATATCTACACCTATAGGTCCTCCCGCTATGCCTGCAGCTTTTGATTCTTCGTCCAAGTCCTTCACATTATCCAAGTTAGTCTGTTGCCAAAACCAACTAGCGCCTATATTAACACCCAATTCCGTATTCCTCGTATCTTCGTCTTTTGGAACAGAATAAGACCATTGAAAAGCACACATTTCATTAGAATCCTTTGACAAGAAAATGGAAATTGAATATCCTGAACCTAAACCACCAAACGAGAAAGAAAATCCTATTGAATCTGTTTTAGTTCCTTGGTGATCAATGAAGATAACCGGATTATCAACGCAATACGCATACAAATTCAATCCGCCGAGCTGTTCGGGAGCGAGATATTCAATTGCGTCGGAGTTCAGAAAACGTCCGGTTTCGAAAAAGTAAGACCTACTGAGTTTATTATATCAAAAAATCTACTCCCTGTCAATATACAAAACACGGGCTGCCGAAGCAGCCCGTGAAAATGTTTGTTAGTAAGTGTTTAATCTTTAAGAGAGGTTATCTTATTTGCGTTCTTCTGTCCTTTTGCTCTCTTTTTCATTTCCTTTTTCTTTAATTTTTTCTTTAATTTGTTTTCGTTTTCCTTGGCAATTTTTTTGTCGTTCCATTGCATACGATTATAAAATGCTCTGAGTTCTCCCGTTCTGGCAGGAATAGCCTCCATTAACGCCAAACAAACCTCATCATCATAAGGAAATTTAATAAATCCTTTTTTTGATATTACTCTGTTTATCCTGTGTCTATATTTTTCCGGAAAGGATGCGACAGTTATATAAATATATTTACCATCATCTCCTCGTGATTCGCAGATCTCTGAAATCGCATCATACAATCCTTGATGTCTGCGATCTTTATCCCAATCAGCTATTCCCACATGAATACAATCATCGAAATTTATTATTATATCTTTTTTAAAAACCGGGGTAAATACAATTCGATCTTCTTCAATTAACAGCCAACACCAAAATGCATTGATTGTGAAAAACCAAAAAACGATCAAAAAGATACCTGTTGCAATCATAATCCCAGCCATGGTATAAGTAAAAATCACTTTCAAGGCATTTTCATTGATATAATCATCATGAAACAAAATAAACATTGCGACATTTGGAATTATAAGCAACAATACCGCTAAAAGCAATACAAAAGTAAAAAACCATCCCAAAAACCAATTAGAACTACGAAAACGTTTTTCATTCATAAAGGTCAATCCCTTTCTATTAATCTATTAACAAAGTACTCTACTCCACTTTCAAAATACCATTTACTAAAATCTAAAATTAAATTTTCAACAAATTCGGAAACCGTATTTGAAATCGGATGTTTCAAGAATTTTACTGTCTTTGAAGCCAAAGATGTACCACAAGGTCCTGCAATAAGTCCGCCAAGCGCACCGCCTGCAGCGCCCCACAAAGCATTATATCCTGCTTTGATCCAGGTTTCGCCACTAAATTCTTCGTTTATAGCATCTTCAACCAAGGGCTGCCGAAGCAGCCCGTGAAATGTAGAAATCGTTTTATCCAAGTGGCAACCCAAATATACTATTTTTTAAATTTATTTCATCTTTAATAATGGCGGCTACCATTAACCAAAAATCATCTCTTGAGTCTTTGAAAAACCATTTAAATCCCTTATGATTTTGATTAAATTGTCCTACTATTTGGGGGTATTCTTCATATAATTTAATTGTTCTAAAATTTGAACCTATTTTCACAGAGAACTCTTCCTCGCCAAATTGGGACCATTGATAATATTTGAAATATCCCCACTGATTTTTAAAAATAAAATGTTCCCCTTCGTTACACACATATTCAAATTCAAATCCATATTGATATATCAAAAAATCTAAATGTTTTTTAATAATATCTTGCGTTGCCATATTTCCTCCTTTAAAACAAGTGAAACAAATATTTCCAGAAATTTCGGCTGTCCCAAATTGTTAAAACGATTCGTTCAGCAATATAGCTGGAACTTCTAGCTAGTTTACCCGTTTTGCTACTAACTCTAGCAACATCAATAGCATTTCCAAAGTAATCCGAAAAAACTATCGGATTATTATTGCAATATGCATACAAATTCAATCCGCCGAGCTGTTCGGGAGCGAGATTATCATTCGCACTCTTCCTTTATAAACTGAATAACGCCTGCGGACCAGCCGTGACAGAAGCTATGGCGGTAGCCAACGTAGCAAAATGCGCCGAAGTCGCCGTGGATATCCTTTTGGTCTGCGGTAGGAAATTCATCAATGCGGCAAGCGTTTTCCGTCCATTCTATATTGAAATCCTCCCAGAAGGTCGTAGCGCCCTTATCCAGCATCGCTCCGTAATATTCTTTCATCATCTCTACTGCAAAAGGCTTATCAAACGAAGCTACGGCTTTGAGGATATAGTAGCTCATAAAGGTTGACATTCCCTTTGCACCGCCCTCTGTAAGACGCATCTTATCCTGCTCTGTAAGTTCGGTGGCGAAATATTTGAGCGCCGTGACCTGCTTACTCGTCTTAGGTGCTATCTCTATCTTGAACAGTTTTTCCAAAACGCCGCGAGCCGCAGAGCTATCCATTTCGAGTGTTTCGAGAAGAGCTATTGCTTTTTTCATAGCAATTATGATAATAGCTCGTGCGCCGTGTATCTCGTCAGGCTGACCGTGTGTGGGCCAATCCACGAAATACGATGGGAAATTAAGCTCTCCGTTTTCCTTTACGTACATATCGACCTGCTTTATCAATGCTTTAAGATAATTGATCTGGCGCAAAACGAAGCTATTCTTGCGTGTTTTTTCGTAGTAGTCGGCAAGAATTATTATCCACCACAGCGAATACATCGGCATCGTATTCATCCATTCGGGCAATTTTGTCTGCTGTCTTACAAAATCAAGCGAGCGTTCTATTTCGGGCATAGGACCGTAAAGCGTGGTGAGTGCGAGCATTTCGGGGTGCATATCGCCTATCCACACAAGTCTGTCGCGCTTTACTCCGTCCCAGACGTATCCGCTTGAGGAGCAAAGGTCTACCGTACGTTTTGCCACGTTGAAGATATCGTCTATGCGCGAGTCCTCTCCCGAATAGGTATATATCGGCTTGCGTTTGAGTATGTTATTGACCGCTACTATACACTTGATCTGAGCCTTACCGTAAAAGTCTATTCTGAGAAATCTAAATCCCGTATTGGCAAACGTCATATCCGAAAGCTGTGTAAGATCGGTCACGAAATCACGCAACGCGTGGTCGTTGGTAGCGTTCTTCTCTCCGCCTATATCGCTACAGCACTCGCAAAGGCTCTCTCCAAAGCGAAGTCTGACCTTTATATATGGCATAAAGCCTGCTAAGATGCGAGCGCCGCCGCACATCTCCTTGCCGAAATCAAGAATAACGTAGTCTCCTTCCGCGAACTCTGCAAAATGCTTTTCTGCGAGTCCTATCTGCAAAGGCTGCTTTTTGAGCAAGACGTCGGGACTTTTAGCACACTTATGATCAACTATTCTAGTCGGGAAAATAAACTCTCGCATAGCTTTCTCCTTATATATTTTTATTTACGATCATTGTATCACGGCAAATCTTTAAAGTCAAGATATTTTTGATTTTCTATTGAAAAAAAGAAAAAAATGATGTATAATATAGCGTATCGAATTTTATCACTTTAAGGAATAGAAAAATGAAGACCTTTCAACCAAAACTTTTCACAGCTTTTCGATCTTACAGCAAAAAACAGCTTCTAAACGACCTTGTGGCAGGCTTGATAGTCGCCATCATCGCGCTTCCGCTGTCAATCGCATTGGCTATCGCTTCGGGCGTTTCGCCTGAGCAAGGACTCTACACCGCTATCGTTGCGGGTTTTGTAATTGCATTCCTTGGCGGTAGCAACGTCAATATCTCGGGACCTACGGCGGCTTTTGCGACCATAGTTGCCGGAATTGTCGTTCAGCATGGAACGGGCGGCCTCGTTATCGCCACGATAATGGCGGGACTTATACTAATACTTATGGGAATATGCCGTCTCGGCTCTCTTATTAAGTTCATTCCCTACACTATCACCACAGGCTTTACCGCGGGTATCGCCGTCACTATAGTTATAGGTCAAATAAAGGATTTTCTGGGACTCACCTTTGCTCCCGGAACGCACGCGATTGAAACTACCGAAAAGCTTTCGGCTATCGTCGCTTCGCTGACTACTTTTGAGTGGCAGGCTCTGCTCGTCGGTGCGATAGGACTCATTATTCTTATCGTATGGCCTAAGCTCAAGTATCTCAACAAGATCCCCGGCTCACTTATAGCCGTTGTCGTCGGTGTACTTTTAGTCAAGCTTTTACCGCTCGAGGTAAACACTATCGGAGATCTTTACAACATCTCCCGCGAGCTTCCAAAGTTCTCTATTCCCTCTTTTGACTTTGGAATGATAAAAGAGCTTATTCCGAGTGCATTCACTATCGCTATTCTTGCCGCTATCGAGTCTCTGCTCTCTTGCGTGGTCTCCGACGGAATGATAGGCGACCGCCACAACTCCAACACCGAGCTTATTGCTCAGGGTGCGGGCAATATCTGCTCGGGTCTGTTTGGCGGTATTCCCGCAACGGGTGCTATAGCCCGTACCGCCGCGAACGTCAAAAATGGCGGCAGAACTCCTGTTTCGGGTATGGTGCACGCCGCTGTTCTGCTTTTGATACTCGTTTTGCTTATGCCCTATGCCGCGTGGATACCTATGCCTATCATAGCTGCTATACTGTTTATGGTAGCTTACAATATGAGCGAGTGGCGTCAGTTCGTCAAGATATGCAAGAGCGCTCCCTTGAGCGACGTCCTCGTGCTTGTGCTGACATTTGTGCTGACGGTCGTATTTGACCTTGTAGTTGCTATTGCAGTAGGTATGATACTCGCAGTGGTTCTCTTTATGAAACGTATGGCTGACGTCACACACATCAGGATCTGGTCTGCAGCAGATGAGAAATCCGCAACAGACGGAGGCCGTCTTAAGAAGATACCTGCGCACACCTCAGTATTTGAGATCGACGGACCGATGTTCTTCGCAGATGCCGACAAGTTTTCAAAATTCCCCATCAAAGAGGGCGATAGAGTGTTGATAATCAGAATGAGAAACGTGCCCGCGCTCGATGCTTCTGCTATGCGAAGCCTGCAATCGCTTCTCGGGGTATGCAAAAAGGATGGAATTACCCTTCTGCTCTCGCACGTCAATGAACAGCCCCTTTCGGTAATGAAGAGATCCGGATTTTACGACGAGGTCGGTGCAGAACACTTCCTTGCCAACATCGACGAGGCACTCGAATATGCCGAGAATATCGTTAAAGAAGATAAAAAATTATAATAGTTGATAACACGAACAAAAATCCGCGTTCTTACGAAAGCGGATTTTTGTTGTTTTTCCCCAACAATTTTGAACCTTTTTAGTCAACGCTATTTATCGTAACGTTGCCTTCAACTTTATCACATTTCAGAGAATTGCAAATAACACTTCCTTTAATCTTTACTGCTTCAACATCTCCCTTTACTGTCACATATCCTCCACAGGTGATATCACCCGAAAGATTCCCACCGCAAGTAACGCCGCCGCCTGAATTACAGCCCCCAGAAAAAGAGCCTGCGACCGTGATGTCTCCACCACTATTGCAACCGCCCGACAAATAACCACCAATAACGGTCTCTGCGCCCGAATTACATCCTCCGGAAACAACGCCGGAAACATTGATATTCTTTCCCGCGCTACAACCGCCGGATATATTCCCGTTTACCTCAATATTACATTCACTCTGCACATTCTTTGCATCGCCGATTATCTCAAAGGTAAATCTATCAACTAAGGACTCGCATTGCAATATTTTTCTTCCCTCGCAGACCACTCCGCGAATAACGGTATCATCTGCCCAAGGGAATTCCGCACAGTGATCATAATGAATTTCTGTCTTGATCTCTCGTGAGAATAGTTCATCGATGTAGCAACCGAAAATGTCAGCCATAATCGGCAAAAATGTAATATCGGGCGCAGCTTTTGCATTTTCCCATTTTGAAACTGCTTGAAAAGTAACTCCTAACTTTTGTGCAAGTTCATCTTGGCTTAAACCGCTTTTCTTTCTATACTTTAATATGTTTGCTGCCAAAACTATATTTACGTTTTCCATATCGTCAGCTCCTTTCGTTGATTTAATTATACCACATATAATATATTTATACAATAACTCAATGGTTTAATTTATTCAACCTGGGGTTGAGTATCAAGTTCAAGTCCAAAAGGTCGGGGAAAAGGTGCAATGGTGAAAGGGTGGTGTTTTTTACCCCTAAAAACACGAAAAGCCCTTGCAAAACAAGGACTTTTGTGTTAGGGTGCAAAATTGTTGCACCAATATGGGCTCGTAGTACAAAAATGCAACTTATTCATCCAAAAACACTTCCTTGATTGCCTCAAGGTAGCCGTACCCATACAGATCGTCAGGCTCAAGATAACTTGTTT
>SVSY01000014.1 GCA_015064065.1 Oscillospiraceae bacterium | reverse complement strand
GTGCTTACAACTACTCTATGGCATCTAACTACAACCGCATTCCGCGTCCGCCCGTTATAATGATAAAGGACGGAGAAGCAAGAGTCGCCGTAAAGCGCGAGACCTACGAGGATCTCGTCAGAAACGACGTACTCTGATATCGGAGAAAATTATGTTATTCAGTCTTATAAGAGCATTCTCATCGGGAGATCCGGACACGATAAAGATATACGTCGCCGTATTTCTTCTCTCTCTGCCCGTTCTCTTCCTGACTCTGTCGGTGCACGAGACCGCACACGGATACGTCGCAAATAAGCTCGGCGACCCGACCGCAAGCTCGCTCGGCAGACTCACGCTCAACCCTTTCAAGCATTTCGAGCCTATAGGCTTTCTTATGATGATGCTTGTCGGCTACGGCTGGGCAAAGCCCGTACCGATAAACACGCGCTATTTCAAAAAGCCAAAGCGCGATATGGCTATCTGCGCCGCCGCAGGACCGCTCTCAAATCTGCTTTTGGCAATAATTTTCGCGGGACTGTTCAAGATATTCACGCTCGTCATAGTCTACGTGCCGATGTCGAGCCTTATGGCGCACAACGTAGTAATGCTGACCTCGCTCTTCTTCTATACGGCAATATCAATGAACGTGACCTTTGCCGTTTTCAATCTCATTCCGATACCGCCCTTCGACGGCTCGCGCATAGCTCTTACCTTCCTGCCGTCCGACCTCTATTTCAAGATACAGCGCTACGAACGCTATATTATGATCGGCTTTTTCGTGCTTCTGCTCACAGACGTGCTCGATCCGGTCTTCAACTTAGTATTCGACGCGGTAACTAACCTCATTTTAAGGCTGTTCGGTCTGCTCTGACCGAAAATCTTACGCCATCGGGAGTATTATGGACTCACTTACCTACAAGCTTGAGCAATTCGAAGGACCGCTCGATCTGCTCCTGTCTCTTATACAAAAGAATAAGGTGAGCATCACCGATATCCCGATATCGCTCATCTGCGACCAATATATCGAGTATATCGCAAAGGCGCAAGAGCTCGATATGGAGCTCGCCTCCGAGTTTATCGTTATGGCAAGCGAGCTTATGCTCATTAAGAGCAAGATGCTTCTCCCGAAGACCGAGGAGGAGGCGGCAGACCCGCGTGCAACGCTTACCGACGCCCTTTTGCGTTATCAGCAGGCAAAGGAAGCGGCGCAAAAGCTCTCGCCTATGTACGCTTATTACAGCGGACGAATGGTCAAGGACACCGACGAGATCTCGGTAGACAAGACCTTCGTTGCCGATCAGGACGTTACGGCGCTCTGTGCGGCGGTCCGTAGGATAGTCGCTTATAACAACGCGCTTGAGCAAGCGGCTACGACTACCTTCAAGCCTATGATAAGCAAGCCTATCATTCCTGTCGAAATAAAGATAGTCTCGATATTGCGCCGAATTGAAAAGCAGGGCGCGGCAAGCCTTGAAGAGCTGCTTGACGCCGAGGTCACGCTCCCAGATATGATAGCTTCATTCCTCGGAGTGCTTGAGCTTATGAAGGTCAGAAAGCTTCTGATAGCCGACAGCGTCGACGGCGAGTGGAACAGAGAAAACGCTCTGCTTGGAGCTGACACGCGCTTTATCATCAACACGAACGAGGACGACGTCCAAGAGAGCGAATATCTGCTTGACACGACCGAAAACGAGCCTGAACAAATGGCTCTTACTGATATGTAAAGAGGTAACGATATGGCTGACGAAAAGATAAATCTCGGCGAGTCTGACGGCGCGCCTACCATAAAAAGCATAGAGGGCGCGATAGAGGCGATACTCTACGCCGCGGGCTACCCCGTAAAATACGAGAAGATAGCCGAGGTGCTCGGACTCGATCTGCGTAACACCAAAACGCTTATAAAGCATATGAGCGAAAAATACAATTCCGAAAGCTCTGAGCACGGCATCGCTCTGCTCACCTTTGAGGACACCTGCCAATTCTGCACTAAAGAGCAGTACGCTCCCTACATACGCGAGGCTCTCGGTATCCGCCGCGGAGGAAATCTTTCAGCGTCTTCGATGGAGGTGCTTGCGATAGTGGCTTACAACCAGCCCGTAACGCGTACCTTTGTCGATCAGGTCAGAGGCGTTGACAGCTCGTATGCTATGAATTCACTTATAGACAAGGCTCTTATCGAGGCTTGCGGAAGACTTGACGCTCCGGGCCGCCCGATGCTCTACACAACAACCGAAAAATTCCTTCGCGTTTTCGGTCTGCGCTCGCTCTCGGAGCTGCCCGAGACCGAGGTAATGCTCCCACCCAAGACCGAGGACGTCCCGATCCTCGCAGAAGACGACGGACAGATATCTATCGACGACGGCGGCGAGAGCGCTGAGGAATAATTAAGATCTACTAAGAAACAAAGAAAGGAGAAATTTATGACTGCGCTTATCGTAATAGTGCTCTTTTTGGCGTTTCTCCTCTCTTTGAAGGCGACCGTGACTGTCGCGTACTGCGGCGAGGTGACGCTCTTCGTAAGAGTGCTCTGCTTCAAAATCAAAATTCTTCCCGCAAAAAAGAAGAAATACCCGCAGTCGATGAGCGCGAAAAAGGCTCGCAAGATAAAGGAAAAGCGCGCGAAAAAGGAAGCCAAAAAGAAGCTGAAAAAAGCCGAAAAGAAAGCGGCTAAGGAGAAAGAAAAAGAAGAAAAGAAAAAAGCCAAGGCAGAGGGCACGGTAAAAAAGGAGAAAAAATCCGCAGGCGAGATACTCGACATCGTCTCTCTTGTCGCAAATCTCTTAAAGCAGGTCATAGGCAAATTCTTCGGACATCTTCGCATAAAGATAGCGCGCATACGGCTCAAGATCGCCACGGGCGATGCCGCAACGACGGCGATAACCTACGGTGCTGTAACTCAGGCGATAAACGTGCTCTTCCCCATCATCGACAATATAAAGACGGTCAAGACCCCCGTAAACAAGGATATAGATATCAGCGCGGATTTCTGCTCGGACGAGACCGAGATAGATATCGAGGTCTCCTTCGCCCTGCGCGTGTGGCACCTGTTCCACGTGCTCGGTGCGGCGATCGGTCAGCTTATAAAGTATATCTTCAAGACCGTCAAGCGCAAGATCAAAAAAGCGGCAGAGCAGGACGGCTCTGCCCCCAAAGCCAACGGACACAAGGTCTCTTGACCTTTATATAAACAAGCATAACGCAATTTTAATATTGAAAGGAATAATATTATGGCAACCGAAAACAAGATCCCCGAGATAATCAGATCCTCAATGGAAAACATTCGCTCGATGGTAGACGCTAACACCATCATCGGCGATCCCGTTGCGGCAACCGGCGGAACCGTCATCATTCCCGTATCCAAGGTATCGGTAGGAATAGCTACCGGCGGCGTAGATTACAACGCAAAGAAGGACGTTCAGCTCCGTCCTCAGAACTTCGGCGGCGGAGGCGGAACGGGTCTTTCCGTAGTTCCCGTAGGCTTCCTCGTATGCGACAAGGACGGCGACGTCGAGTTCATCAACGTAAGCTCCAAGGGCAAGCCCGATCCCGTTGACCAGATCGCTGACCTCGTTGAGCGCACCCCTGACATCATCGCAAAGATCAAGGCTCTCTTCGCTAAGGATAAGTCCGAGGACGACGCGGAAGCGACTGCGACCGAAGAGACTGCAGAGTAATATCCTATCTTATTCGAAATTGCGCCCCTTTGAGCATATTTCCCGTTTTCAGCGTATAGATTTACATTGAAAACGAGAAATATCGAACGGGGTGTATATGAAAAAGAAAACTCTCTCATTTCGGGCGAGAGCACTCTCGCTCCTGCTTTGTTGCGCGCTTTTGCTTTCGATATCTATGCTTTATGCAAGCGGCACAAGCTCTGCCTACTCACCGCATAATATCTCTGCGCGCTCGGCTGTGCTTATCGACTCGAACGGTGCGGTCCTTGCAGAGAAGAACGCGCACGAGCGTATGGGAGAAGCGAGCACGACGAAGATAATGACCGCGCTCGTAATAGCCCAAACTATGCCGCTCGATACACCCGTCACCATACCCGCCGAAGCGGTAGGTGTCGAGGGCTCGTCGGTCTATCTTTGCGCGGGCGAGATACTCACGGTCAAGGAGCTTTTGCTCGCTCTGCTCTTAGAGTCGGCAAACGACGCCGCCGCGGCGCTCGCGATAGCCTCGTCGGGAAGCATCGATGCCTTTGCCGAAAAGATGAACGAAAGCGCACGCGCGCTCGGGCTTGAGAACACGAACTTCAAAAACCCGCACGGGCTCTATGACGAAGAGCACTACACGACCGCCTACGACTTAGCGAAAATAAGCGCCGAAGCGCTGAAGCTCCCCGCTCTATGCGAGATATTCGCAACGAAAAAAGCGCAGATACCGTCGGGTGTCACAAAGGATATGCCAAACGGTGAGGGCAAGCGATATCTTCACAACCACAATAAAATGCTCTCGCTTTATGAGGGAGCTATCGGAGTTAAGACCGGCTTTACGAAAAAGACGGGCAGATGCCTTGTCAGCGCAGCCGAGCGCGACGGACTTACGCTTATAGCCGTAACGCTCAACGCCCCTGACGATTGGCGCGATCACGCGCTTCTGCTCGATTACGGATTTGACAATTTCGAGCACGTCACGCTCTTTGATGCGGGCGAATTTTCATATCAGTACGCAATATCGGGCGGGCGCGAGCAATTCGTGCGCGCCACAAATTCTCTGCCGCTTGCGCTGACTATGCCTAAGGAAAGCCGAGAATACGCAACTCTTCTCGAGTTCGAGCAGAGATTTGAGATAGCGCCGCTCAAAGAGGGCACTCGGCTCGGCAGCCTCACGCTCACCTCTTCGCTCGGAACAGTATCATCACCGCTCATCGCCGCCTACACGGTAGACGCGTCTTTCAAAAAGAACAAATTTTTCTCTTAAGAGGAATATATGGACTCTATAAAGCTTCAAAAATATTTCTCGGACTGCGGCGTTATGTCGCGCCGTGCCGCCGAGGAAGAAATAAAAAAAGGGCGTGTGCGTGTCAACGGAAATGTCGCAACGCTTGGCGACAGGATCGACCCCGAGCGCGACGTTGTGGAATACGACGGCAAACGGCTTGAGCGAAAGAGCAGCCAACGGCATTACGTGCTTCTCAATAAGCCTCGCGGATACGTTACAACGCTCTCGGACGAAAAAGGCAGACCCACCGTCGCACAGCTCGTCAAGGACCTGCCCGCGCGCGTCTATCCCGTCGGACGACTCGATATGGACTCGGACGGACTTCTGCTTCTGACCGACGACGGAGAGCTCGCAAACAGGCTCACGCACCCGCGGCACGAAATACCGAAAATATATCACGTCACCGTGACCTCAGCCGTCACGCAAGCAAAGCTCGAGGCACTCGGCAAGCCTATGATAATAGACGGCTACGAGATACTTCCCGTCAAGGTGCGCCCGCTCTCGTGCTCGGACTCGGAAGCTCTGCTTGAATTTACTCTCTACGAGGGCAGAAATCGTCAGATAAGAAAAATGTGCGAGCTTCAGGATCTTAAAATATCCCGCCTATCGCGCGTTGCGATCGGAGATATCACGCTCGGCTCGCTCGAGTGCGGAGAATGGCGTTTTCTCGATGCCGACGAGATATCCTACTTAAAAAACAGTAAAGAAAATTAAGTTGAAAACACTTGAAAGGACATAGATATGCTAAAGGTTCTTCCTATTCAATCAAAGCTTACGCAGGAGGAGATATGCCTGCGCTGTAACGTAAAATACGACCCCGACCTGCTCGCTTATTCGGCGACCGTTGACGACGAGCTCGCGGGCGTTTGCCAATTCAAGCTCACCGACAAGGGCGGTATGGTCTACGACCTCGCGCCCGTAAAGGACGGCTTCGACTTCGAGGCTATGTTCGTGCTCGGCAGAGGTACGCTCAATTTCATCGATCTGTGCGGCGTGCATTACGCGTTCTATAAGGGCTCGGTGGACGACGAGCAGACCGAGCGTCTTATCAAAGCCGTAGGCTTTAAAAAGACAGAGGAAGGCTCTTACGAGGTCGACCTCGAGGGATTTTTCACCGACCACTGTCATAAGGATTAAGAAAAATATCTGCCCTATCGACCGTCGTTCAAAACAAAAAAACAGTTGCGTATAAAGCCGCTTTGCCATCAGAAAATGGTAAAAGCGGCTTTTTATCATTTGCCGCTTCTTAGCGCTTCTTGCCGTTTTCAACTATTTTGACAAAAAACACGAAAGAACTTGACTTTCCCCAAAATTAGCGGTATAATAATTATGTATGCATTTTTGCATCAAGACCATCATCCTTCACTTTGCCGTATTTCACGACACACGGGAGAAAATTATGAAACGTAATCTTTTGAGCGAAATTCAGGACAGAATGTCAGGCTTTTCAAAGAGCCAGAAGATAATATCCGAATATATTTTGAACAACTACGACAAGGCGGCGTATATGACCGCATCAAAGCTGGGTGCTGCAGTAAAGGTCTCGGAATCGACCGTCGTTCGCTTCGCGATAGAGCTCGGATACGACGGATATCCCGACTTTCAGCATTCGCTTCAGGAGATAGTCCGCGCCAAGCTCAACTCCTTTCAGCGTATGGAGATCACCAACAACCTTATCGGCAACGGCGACGTGCTCTCAAAGGTATTGATCTCGGATATCGACAAAATAAAACGCACTATAGAAGACATCGACCATACCGCTTTTGAGGCGGCTGTCAACAGCCTCGTCGATGCAAAGCATATATACGTCGTAGGACTCGGCTCTTCGTCGGTCCTCGCACAGTCGCTCAATCACAGCCTCAATATGATATTCGACGACGTCAAATACATTATGGCTACCTCTATCACCGAGATATACGAACAGCTTATAAGCATTTCAAAGGGCGACGTTATGGTCGCTATCAGCTTTCCGCGCTATTCCAAAAAGATGATCACCGCAGTTACCTTTGCAAAAAGATCGGGAGCTGACGTTATCGCACTTACCGACAGCGCACAGTCTCCCATAGCAAGCGCCGCGGATCAGCTTCTCTGCGCGCGAAGCGATATGGCGTCGTTTGCCGACTCGCTCGTAGCGCCGCTCAGCGTTATAAATGCGCTTGTCGTTGCGGTCTCGCGCAAAAAGCAGGACGAGCTTACAGTGCGCTTGCATCAGCTCGAAAAGATTTGGGACGAATTCAACGTCTACGACACCAATCAAGGATAATTTGATATGGATCTTAAAAACAGCTCGGGCGTTGCCGTTATCGGCGGCGGCGCGGCAGGACTTATGGCGGCTATCAGCGCGGCGCGTATGGGAGCCGAAGTAACTATTTTTGAAAAAAACGACCGTTGCGGCAAAAAGCTCGCGATAACGGGCAAGGGGCGTTGCAACGTCACAAACGACTGCACGGTTGAAGAGTTTTTGCAAAACGTTCCCACAAATCCACGCTTTCTCTACAGCGCGCTCGGACGCTTCGACACGCGTGATACGCAGGATTTCTTCGCGGAAGCAGGCGTTCCGCTCAAGGTCGAACGCGGACGGAGAGTATTCCCCGTGTCCGACAAGGCTGACGACATAGTAAAGGCGCTTGTGAAAACGGCAAAAGAGCTCGGCGTGAGAACGCTTTACGAAAAGGTGCTCTCGTTAGTGCTCGAGAACGGCGACGTGACCGGTCTTAAGACCGACAGTGCTGCTTATAAGTTCGGTGCGGTGATAATCTGCACGGGCGGAAAGTCTTACCCCCGCACAGGTTCTGACGGCGACGGATATGCGTTTGCAAGAGCTGCAGGACACACTGTCACACCGCTTCTTCCCTCGCTCGTGCCTATGACCTCGCAGAGCAAGATATGCCCTGCCCTTCAGGGTCTCTCCCTCAAAAATACCTCTCTTTCCATAGTCCGCAAGGACGACGGCAAGGAGATATATTCGGACTTCGGCGAGATGATGTTCACTCATTTCGGTTTGACGGGTCCTATGATACTCTCGGCATCGGCGCATCTCCCCGACGCCGCTTCGGGAAAGTACGAGGCGCACGTCGACCTCAAGCCCGCGCTTGACGAAAAAGCGCTTGACGCGAGAATACTTTCCGACTTCTCAAAATACGCAAACAAGGACTTCGTCAACGCGCTCGGCGACCTCCTCCCACAAAAAATGATACCCGTTATCATTTCTCTTTCGGGTATCGACGAACGCAAAAAGGTAAATTCTATAACCAAGGAGGAGCGGCGCGCGCTCGTCTCGGTAATAAAATGCCTGCGCATCTCGCTCTCGGGCTTCAGACCAATAAACGAGGCAATAATCACCAAGGGCGGAGTCTCGGTCAAGGAGATAGACCCAAAAACGATGCGCTCAAAGCTCTGTCGCTCGCTCTATTTTGCGGGTGAGGTCATCGATCTTGACGCGTACACGGGCGGATATAACCTGCAGATAGCCTTCTCGACAGGCGTGCTTGCAGGCGAGAGTGCCGCGCTTTCACTCTTTGAATAAATCAGATAAAATAAATAAGGTGAGGTTTTTTATGTTTCATATAGCTATCGACGGTCCCGGCGGCGCGGGAAAAAGCACAGTAGCCAAGGCAGTCGCAAAAAAGCTTGATATTCTCTACGTAGACACGGGTGCGCTCTACCGCACGGTCGGTCTTTACGTCAAGCAGAACGGCGCAGACCCCAAAAATGCCGACGAGGTCGGCGCGCTCCTTCCCTCGCTCTCTATTGAGGTCAAATACGAAAACGGCGCGCAGGTGGTCTACCTTAACGGCAAAAACTACGGCGATGCTATACGCACGCCCGAAATGTCTATGTATGCGTCTGCCGTCTCTGCGATCCCCTCCGTAAGAGCCTTTTTGCTCGAGACGCAGAAGGAGATAGCAAGACACAACAGCGTTATTATGGACGGCAGAGATATCGGCACTGTGATCTTGCCCGAGGCAAAGGTCAAGATATTTATGACCGCTTCGCCCGAATGCCGCGCTATGCGCCGCTATAAAGAGCTTGTCGAGAGAGGACAGAACGTAAAATACGAGGATGTCCTTGCCGAGATGATAAGCCGCGACGACGCGGACAGCTCGCGCGCCATAGCTCCCACAAAGGCGGCTGACGACGCCGTACTGCTCGACAACAGCGATCTCTCGTTTGAAGAGAACGTTGAAGCTGTCATAGCAATAGTAAAAGAAAAGGTCGGAGACGAGATAAATGGCTAAAAATAAGAAGAAAAAGACAGGAAGCCGCGCGTACCGCATTATCTATGCGATATTTGCAGGTATCGTCGGCGTGATATTCAATTATAAAATAGTAAATCCCGAAAAAGAGCCCGACGCGTGCAGATGCATAGTCTGTGCAAATCACGTCTCGGCTACCGACGCGATCGCTCTCTGCTACGCATTCCGCAAAAATCAGGTCTGCTTTATGGCAAAAAAGGAGCTTTTTAAGATTCCCGTTCTTGCCCCGCTGATCCGTCTGCTCGGAGCGTTCCCCATAGACCGCGGCGGAAACGACGTAGGCGCGATAAAGAATGCAGTCTCTCTTGTTACCGACGGAAAAGTGCTCGGCATTTTCCCGCAGGGTCACAGATACCCCGGCGAAGACCCCCGCAAGACACGCACGAAGAACGGAATGGCACTCATCGCTACCAAGGCGCAGGCTAATATAGTTCCCGCGTATATCTGGAGAAAGAAGAACCGCTTCAAGCTCTTCCGCAGGACCTATATAATCCTTGGCGATATGATCCCCTTCGAGTCGCTTGGCTACGACCCCGAGGCAAGCGGAGAGTACGCACGCATAACCAACACTGTATTTGACGAGATATGTAACATCGGCGAGGAATTTGAGCGCGAGCGCGCCGCAAAAAAAGCAAAGAAAGCAAAGAAGAGCTGAGCGCGTATGGAGATAACTGTAGCAAAAAACGCGGGCTTCTGCTTCGGCGTCAAGCGCGCGACCGAAAGCCTTGAGCGCGCCATAGATAACGGCTCTGCAGGCGAACGTATATTCACCCTCGGAACTATTATCCACAACGACACCTACAACGCGATGCTCAAAAGCAAGGGAGTCAGAGTCACCTCTATAGAGGAAGCCGAGCAGCTTGCAAAAAGCGCGGACGCAAATTCTCCCGTGACCGTATTTATCCGCGCTCACGGAATTCCAAAGCAGGACGAGGAGCTTCTCCGCACGCTCGCAGAAAAATACCCCTATTTTAAATACGTGGATTGCACGTGTCCCTACGTAAAAAAAATTCACGACATCGCAAAAAAGCATTCGAGCGAGGATAATATTTTCATACTTCTCGGCGCAAAGGAGCATCCCGAGGTCGTCGGAATTATGAGCTATTTTGAGCACGAAAAGTACGTTTTTGCCTCCGCTGACGAGTTTGAAGAGGCACTCCAAAATTGGCTTTTCGTCAAAATGAACAATAAAACCCCGATTTTAGCCACTCAAACGACCCAAAAACTGTCAGAATGGAGAAAAGCACAAAAAGTTTCAAAAAAAGTATGTACAAATGCGTTAATTTTTGATACAATATGTAGTGTTACTGACCGGCGGCAGAAGGAAGCCGCCGCACTTGCAGCCGAATGCGACCTTATGATAGTCATCGGAGGCAAGGAAAGCTCCAACACGGCAAAGCTTTTTGCCGTATGTAAAGAAAATTGCCCGCATACTCTCCGAATTGAAAGAGCGGACGAGCTTGCGGTTGACAATTTAATAAATACGTCAGCCCACACGAGAGTGGGCATAGCCGCGGGGGCCTCTACCCCGTCAGGCGTAATTCAGGAGGTATACAACAAAATGAGCGAAATGAATGAAAATTTCGAAGCTATGCTCGCAGAATCTTTCAAAACTTTAAATACAGGAGACATCGTTACCGGAACAGTAACCTACGTAACAGACGCTGAGATACAGCTCGACGTCGGCGCACAGGTAACCGGCATTATCAAGGCTGAGCAGATCACAGACGATCCTTCTGTAAAGCTTACAGAGCTCTACAAGAAGGGCGACCAGATCGAAGGCAGAGTCGGCAGAGTAAGCGATATCGAGGGTATCGCAGAGCTTTCCAAGAAGGCTGTTGACAGCGCAAAGAACTGGCAGAAGATCGTAAGCGCAAACGAAGCTGCTGAGATCGTTACCGGTAAGGTAGTAGAGATCACCAAGGGCGGCGTAAACGTTCTCGTAGGTGCTACCAAGGTATTCGTTCCCGCATCTCAGACGGGCATCTCCAGAGACGGTGATATTTCCGTTCTCAAGGGACAGGAAGTAAGCCTCAAGATCATCGAGATCAAGGGCAACAAGGCTATCGGCTCTATCCGCGTGGTTCAGAGAGAGCTCCGCAAGGCTAACGAGGCAGCTTTCTGGGAGAACATCGCAGAGGGTCAGACCTACACAGGTACCGTTAAGAGCATGACCGCTTACGGTGCATTCGTAGATCTCGGCGGAGTTGACGGTATGGTACATAAGACCGAGCTTTCCTGGAAGCCCATCGCTTCTCCCGCAGCAGTAGTTTCTATCGGCGACGAGATCACCGTTTTCGTTAAGAGCTTCGACGCTGAGAAGAAGAGAATTTCTCTCGGCTACAAGACCGACGACACGAACCCCTGGTATCTCTTCACCAACCAGTATGCAGTTGGCGACGTTGCATCCGTTAAGATCGTAAGCCTTATGCCCTTCGGCGCATTCGCACAGATCGTTGACGGTGTTGACGGACTTATCCACATTTCCCAGATCGCTCAGCAGAAGATCGGCAAGCCTGCCGACGTTCTCGAGGTTGGTCAGGTAGTTGATGCTAAGATCATCGCTATCGACGAGGAAAAGCAGAAGGTAAGCCTTTCTATCCGCGCTCTTCTCGACGAGGCTCAGGCAGAAGCTGAGGCTATGCCCGAAGAGTACACCGAAGAGACCGCTGAAGCTGTTGAAGAGACCGCTGACGCTGAATAATTCAAGAACATATTTGCCTCCCGCAAAAGCGGGGGGCATTTTTTCGTCGGGATAACGCAATTTCGAACAAATCCCCTCAAACCTGTAGGGACCGGCGTCCTCGACGGTCCGATGTCGCAATCAAATCACATAGGTACTCGCGGCTACGCACATTCGCAAAACAAACACTCTGTTCGTCATCCTGAGCGAGCGAAGCGAGTCGAACTTTTGGAAGGAGGAGCGGTAATATAGCGACTCCGCACAAAAGCGAAAATTGTCAAGACAATTTTCGGGATCTACTATGCGGTTTTATGTAACCTTTTTGCATAAAAGTAACTTTTGAATTACAATGACTTTACATATAACCTCTTTATAGATCCCTCACTCGTCGGCAAGCTCCTCGTTCGCCCTTTTTCACCCTCTCGGGTCTGAAAAAGGGTTCGACTCCACACCGAATTGTTGTTTTCTGCCTCTTTCGTTTCTTATATCTCGGTGTTCCGCTCAGGATGACAAACAGAGGTGAGGTGCTGCTGCCTTTTAATACCGCTCCCCCTCTCAGTCCGCTCCGCGTCCAGCTCTCCCTCGGGGAGAGCCTTTTTGTTAGACCGCTATCTTGCTACTATCTTCGAAACAATTTTCTACAAACCCGTAGGGGTCGGCGCCTCGACGACCCAGACCGTTTTGAAAGGTGAAAACCGCAAAAAACATATAATTTTTCATTTTTTCTTTACAAACACAAAAAAGTGTGATATAATGAAAATGCTCAACAAACATAATATTAACGTAAACGGGTTTATTTTATCAAGGTGGATAAGTATACTCTTTTTTCGTCATACTCACATTGTGAATTTGATAAAAACGCAAATTCCATTTATGTGAGTGTGATAAGATCCATTCTGCGTAATGTTTGTTGAGCGACAAATCGGAATTTTGCGTTTTTTGTGCGCTGATTTCGGTTGGCGCACTTTTTATTTTTGGGAGAATAATTATGAAAAAAACTATTTCAGAGCTTTATTATTTTGACCCCGCGGCTACGCCAAACGTACTCGACGTTGAAGAATTCCGAAAAACGACCTCGGAATTTTTGGAATGCTGCAACAAGATCGAAGAGATACTCGGAAAAGAAAATATCGAAATATTCAGAAGATACGAAGAGCTCGGCAAGCTCCTTTCCGACTCGCTTTCCGCACAGGCCTTCGAACGCGGTTATTCTCTTGCCACGCGCCTTGTATTCGAATCCTTTGAAAACAAATAAAAACGTCGCTTCGGTTATCATAAACGATAAGCGAAGCGCTTTTTTCGGTCATTTTTATATAAAATCACCGAAAGGATTTATGCAAAATCCCTTGACAAAATGAACATAATATTGTATAATAATAAAGATAAAAATAATTGCAGAAGGAGGACTTGAAAATGAAGATAACTTTTTCTAACCCTTCTGTTTTTTTGCAGGATCCTATAATCAAAAAGGAAAATACTTTTGTCGCCGAGACATCTCTTTTGGGTGATGTCTCTGTTGATAGTTCCAAATACGTTATTTTTCCCGGTTTTGTCGATGTGCACGTGCATTTTCGTCAGCCGGGTTTTTCTTATAAGGAAACTATCGCAAGCGGAAGCGCGGCGGCGGCAAGGGGCGGTTACACGGCGGTCTGCACTATGCCCAATCTCGACCCCGTGCCCGATTCCCGCGCAGGATTGCAAAAACAGTTGGACATTATTGAACGCGACGCAAAAATAAAGGTAATTCCCTTCGGAAGCATCACAAAGGGAGAAAAGGGCGAGGCTCTTTCCGACATCGAGGATATCGCGAGCGACGTCTGCGGATTTTCCGACGACGGACGCGGCGTTGACAGCTCCGCACTTATGAAAGAAGCTATGCTCCGCGCAAAAGCGCTCGACAAGGTAATTTCGGCGCACTGCGAGGACGGCACTCAGATAAAAGATTCGCCCGAGGCTGAATACAAGCAGATAGAGCGCGATATCGCGCTTGCAGAAGAGACGGGCGTCAAGTACCACGTCTGCCACATATCCACTGCAGAGAGCGTTGAGCTCATAAGAAATGCAAAGGCGCGCGGTGTCGACGTCACCTGCGAGACCGCACCTCACTATCTCGTCTTCTCCGAGAACGACGTTATTGACGACGGACGCTTCCGTATGAATCCGCCGATACGCACCGAGCGCGACAGACTTGCGCTCATCGATGGCATCAAGGACGGCACGATAGATATGATCGCGACCGACCACGCACCGCACTCGGCTGAGGAAAAATCAAAAGGCCTTAAGAGCCTTAACGGCATAGTCGGACTTGAATGTGCGTTCGCCGTGCTCTACACCGAGCTCGTAAAGAAAAATCTCATCTCGCTCAAGCGGCTTATCGAGCTTATGTCGATAAATCCCGCCAAGAGATTTGGAATAGACCCCGAGGGCTACTGCGTATTCGACCTTGAGAACGAATACGTCATCGACGTCGATGAGTTTGCATCTATGGGCAAGTGCACCCCCTTTGAAAACAAAAAGGTATACGGCAGATGCATCGCTACCGTATCGCGCGGAAAGCTTGCTTATCTTGACCCGAAAATAAACAAAGCATAAATATACAGGACGTGAGGTATTAAAAATGGCAAAAAGAAAAGATATAAAAAGAGTAATGATAATCGGCTCAGGCCCTATCGTCATCGGTCAGGCTGCTGAATTCGACTACGCAGGCACTCAGGCGTGCCTCGCACTCAAGGAGGAGGGCTATGAGGTAATACTCGTAAACTCCAACCCCGCTACCATTATGACCGACACAACTATTGCCGACAAGGTATATATGGAGCCTCTGACTCTCGAATACGTTGCAAAGATAATCAGATACGAGCGTCCCGACGCGATCCTCCCCGGTATCGGCGGTCAGACAGGTCTTAACCTCGCTATGCAGCTCGAAAAGAAGGGCGTTCTCAAGGAGTGCTGCGTTGAGCTTCTCGGTACTTCGAGCGAGTCTATTGAGCGCGCAGAGGACAGAGAGCTCTTCAAGGAGCTCTGCCAGTCGATAGGCGAGCCTGTTATTCCTTCCGAGATAACCTACGATCTTGAAGAGGCAAAAGCTGCGGCGTCGAGAATAGGCTATCCCGTAGTTCTTCGCCCCGCGTTCACACTCGGCGGTACGGGCGGCGGCTTTGCTTACAACGAGGCAGAGCTTATCGAGATAGGAACTAACGCGTTCAGACTTTCTCCCGTTCATCAGGTCCTTATCGAGAAGAGCGTAAAGGGCTACAAGGAGATCGAATTTGAGGTAATGCGCGACGGAAGCGACCACGCCATCACCATCTGCGGTATGGAAAACATCGACCCCGTCGGAGTTCACACGGGTGACTCCATAGTCGTAGCTCCCGTAATGACGCTGAGCGACCACGACCTCAAGATGCTCAACGACAGCGCTATCAAGCTCATCAAGGAGCTCAAGATAGAGGGCGGCTGTAACGTTCAGTTCGCACTCAACCCCCACAGCAGCGAATACTATCTCATCGAGGTAAACCCCCGCGTATCGCGTAGCTCGGCTCTCGCTTCCAAGGCAAGCGGATATCCCATCGCGCGCGTTACCGCAAAGATCGCAGTCGGTATGACCCTCGACGAGATCAAAATAGCAAACACCACGGCGGCATTCGAGCCCAGCCTCGACTACGTTATAGCAAAGTTCCCCCGCTTCCCGTTCGACAAGTTCACCAGCGCGTCCAATCAGCTCGGCACGCAGATGAAGGCGACCGGAGAGATAATGGGAATAGGCTCGAACCTTGAGGAATCTCTCCTTAAGGGTATGCGTTCGCTTGAGGTCGGCGTATATCACGTATATCACGCAAAGTTCGACAATATGAGCGACGAGGAGATACTCGATTATATCTCCACCTTCCGCAGTGACAACATCTTCGGTATCGCAGAGCTTCTCGCACGCGGAGTTACCGTAGAAAAGATCCACGAGATCACCGAGATCACTCCCTTCTTCCTTGAGGCTATCAAGAACATAGTCGATATGGAGGAAACGCTCAAGGCTCACCCCTTCGATATCGAAATTCTCACCGCGGCAAAGAAGATGGGCTTTTCGGATAAATACGTTGCAAGAATGTGGAAGTGCGGCGAGCTTGACGTTTACAACTGTCGCAAGGAGCACGGGCTCTTCCCCGTATTCCGTATGGTAGACACCTGCCACACGGGTGCGTATATCCCCTACTTCTACTCCTCCTACTCGGGCGAGAACTCCTCGGTACTCACCGACAGAAAGAAGATCGTGGTTCTCGGCGCAGGACCTATCAGAATAGGTCAGGGCGTTGAGTTCGACTACTCGACCGTCCACGCGGTATCGACCATTAAGAACTCGGGCTACGAGGCTATCATCATCAACAACAACCCCGAGACAGTTTCTACCGACTATACCACCGCGGACAAGCTCTATTTCGAGCCGCTCACTCCCGAAGACGTTATGAACATCATCGAGTTTGAGAAGCCCGAGGGCGTTATAGCCTCTCTCGGCGGACAGACCGCAATAAACCTTGCACAGCCGCTCTTTGACAGAGGCGTTAAGATCATCGGAACAGACTGCTCGGCTATCGACCGCGCAGAAGACAGAAACGCGTTTGAGAACCTTCTCAATGAGCTCAACATTCCTCGAGCAAAGGGTAAAGCAGTTACCAACATCGCAGACGGTCTTGCAGCAGCCGCTGACATCGGATATCCCGTTCTCGTCCGCCCCAGCTTCGTGCTTGGCGGAAGAGCTATGCAGATAGTCGGAAACGAGGAACAGCTCCGCACCTACCTTAAGACCGCGGTCGAGATCGACGAGGACAAGCCTGTCCTTGTAGACAAGTACATCAGCGGTAAGGAGGTAGAGGTAGACGCTATCTGTGACGGAAAGAACGTATTCGTTCCCGGTATTATGGAGCTCGTCGAACGCACGGGCGTTCACAGCGGTGACTCGATAAGCGTATATCCCACCTTCTCGATCTCCAACAAGGTAAAGGGCACTATCCTTCAGTACGCAAAGAAGCTCGGTCTCGGTATCGGCATCGTCGGTCTTTACAACATTCAGTTCATCGTTGACGAGCACGACGACGTTTATATCATCGAGGTAAATCCCCGTTCCTCGCGTACCGTTCCCTTCCTTTCCAAAGCAACGGGATACAGCCTTGCAGATATCGCTACCGAGGTAATTCTCGGCAAGTCGCTCAAGGAGCAGGGCATATTCGACATCTACCCCGAAGAGAAGAAGCGTTGGTACGTAAAAGTTCCCGTATTCTCCTTCAACAAGCTCCGCGGACTCGACGCATACCTCTCTCCCGAGATGAAGTCCACGGGTGAGGCTATCGGATACGACGACAAGTTCTACCGCGCACTCTACAAGGCACTTCAGGCTTCGGGTATGAAGCTTCAGAACTACGGAACTGTATTCGCTACTATCGCCGACAAGGACAAGGAGGAGTCTCTCCCCCTCATCCGCCGCTTCTACAACCTCGGCTTCAACATCGTAGCTACCTCGGGCACTGCAAAGTTCCTTAAGGAAAACGGTATCCGCACACACATTATGAAGAAGATCGAAGAGGACAGCGACGAGATCGCACACGCACTCTCTCAGGGTCACATCGCGTACGTTATCAATACGCGTGACATCGACTCCGTCGGCTCGGCAAGCGACGGCGCACTCATTCGCCGCTACGCGACCGAGAACAACGTCACTATTATGACCTCGCTCGACACCGTCCGCGTGCTTCTCAACGTGCTTGAGGACATCACGATCACGATCTCGACTATCGACAGCTGATAAATCCTAAACTTGCTTTTCCTCCTCCAGCTCGTCATCCTGAGCGAGCGAAGCGAGTCGAACTTTTGGACGAAGGAGCGATAATATAGCGAATTCGTCCAAAAGCGAAAGCCGTCAAGACGGCTTTCGGGATCTACTTACGGTTTTATGTAACCCTTTTGTATAAAAGTAACTTTTGCATTGTAAAGGGTAACATCAAATCTCTTTAGAGATCCCTCACTCGTCGGCAAGCTCCTCGTTCGCTCTTTTTCACCCTTACGGGTCTGAAAAAGAGTTCGACTACGCACCGAACTGTTAAAATTGCTCATCACCCATTATAATATCTCGGTGCTCCGCTCAGGATGACATCCTTAAATTTTGAATGCAGGAGTTGCTTATAGTGTATGTTTACATCATAACCAATAAATCCAACAGCGTTCTGTATATAGGTGTAACCAATGACATACACAGACGCTTGATCGAACATAAACTAGGAATAAACGATAGTTTTTCAAAGAGATATTCTTTGGACAAATTGGTTTATTGTGAGAAATACGATTCTCCCGAAGATGCAATTCTGCGTGAGAAGCAATTAAAAGGCTGGGTAAGAAAGAAGAAAAACAATTTGATCGAAGCTGTCAATCCGGATTGGAACGATCTATCAGAACAATATTAAACATATTTGAGGATAATATGAAAGACACACTTTTTACAATAAAAAGCAACCGAATGATCGCTAAAAACACCTACGAGTGCGTACTCGTAGGTGACACAAGCGACATCAGTGCATCGGGACAGTTCGTCAATATAAAGCTCGACGGCTTCTACCTGCGCAGACCTATTTCGGTATGCGACGTCGAGGGAAACGAGCTGACGCTCATATACAAGGTAGTCGGCAAGGGTACCGAGGTGATGGCTAAGACCCCTGTCGGTGAAAGCTGGCTCGTGCTCACGGGTCTTGGCAACGGCTACGACCTTTCGCTCGCAGGCGACGCTCCCCTGCTTATAGGCGGAGGCGCAGGCGTGCCCCCGATGTATCTGCTCTGCAGAAAGCTTGCCGCAGAAGGCAAGAAATGCTCGGTCCTTCTCGGCTTTGGCTCAAAGGACGAGGTCTTCTACGAGGAAAAATTCCGCGAGCTCGGTGCTGACGTTTACGTAACCACCGTTGACGGAAGCTACGGCACACGCGGCTTTGTTACCGACGTTATGGACGGTATTGAGTACACGCATTTCTACACCTGCGGGCCTGAGCCTATGCTCAAGGCAGTATATTCCAAGTCGACCACGGGCGGAAGCTTCAGCTTTGAGGAACGTATGGGCTGCGGCTTTGGAGCTTGTATGGGCTGCTCCTGCAAGACTATCACGGGCTATAAGCGCATATGCAAGGAAGGACCGGTTATGCAGAAGGAGGATATCTTATGGGAGAAATGAAAGTAAACCTTTGCGGAATAGAGCTTGACAATCCCGTGATACCCGCAAGCGGTACGTTTGGATTCGGCTATGAGTTCGCAGAGCTCTACGACATAAATATTCTCGGCACGTTTTCCTTCAAGGGAACTACCAAGGAAGCACGCTTCGGCAATCCTACCCCGAGAATTGCAGAATGCCCGAACGGTATGATAAACGCGGTCGGTCTCCAGAACCCCGGTGTTGAAAAGGTCATCGGCATTGAGCTTCCCAAGCTCGCTAAATGCTTTAACAAAAAGGTTATGGCAAACGTATCGGGATTTTCGGTCGACGAATACGTTTACACCTGCGAAAAAATAGACAAGTGCGATCAGGTAGGCTGGATAGAGGTCAACGTAAGCTGTCCCAACGTCCACGGCGGCGGAATGAGCTTCGGCACGTCGCCCGAGGCGGCGGCAGAGGTCACCAGAGCCGTAAAGACTGTTACCACCAAGCCTATAATCATCAAGCTCTCGCCTAACGTCACCGACATCGTAAGCATAGCAAAGGCTTGCGAAGCGGCAGGCGCTGACGGCATCAGCCTTATAAATACGCTTCTCGGAATGCGCATCGATCTTAGGACCCGCAAGCCCGTCATCGCAAACAAGATGGGCGGATTTTCGGGCGCGGCTATCTTCCCCGTTGCAGTGCGTATGGTATATCAGGTGGCACACGCAGTCAATATTCCCGTTGTGGGAATGGGCGGTGTCAGCTCGGCTGAGGACGTAATTGAGATGATGCTCGCGGGTGCGACCGCGGTTCAGGTCGGCGCGGCAAACCTCGTTGATCCCTTCGCGTGCAAAAAGATCATCGAAGAGCTTCCTGCCGTTATGGATAAGTACGGCATAAATTCACTTTCGGAAATAATTAAAGGAGTAAAATAAATATGGGAAAAGACGTTATCATCGCCTGTGATTTTGACAGCGCAGAAAAAACATTCGCTTTCCTTGATCTCTTCAAGGAAGAAAAGCCCTTCGTTAAGATCGGTATGGAGCTTTATTACGCAGAGGGTCCCTCGATCGTCCGCGAGATAAAGAAGCGCGGACACAAGATATTCCTCGACCTTAAGCTTCACGACATTCCCAACACGGTCAAAAAGTCTATGGCGGTTCTCTCTCGCCTTGACGTTGATATGACCAACCTTCACGCCGCAGGTACTGTACGTATGATGCAGGCGGCTATTGAGGGTCTCACCCGTGAGGACGGAAGCCGTCCTATGCTCATCGCTGTAACTCAGCTCACCTCTACAGATCAGGAGAGCATGGAAAAGGATCTTCTTATTAAGGAAAATATAGCCGACGTAGTTATGCACTACGCGCACAACGCTAAAGTGGCAGGTCTTGACGGTGTAGTTTGCTCTCCCCTTGAGGCAGGCAAGGTACACGAGAGATGCGGTGATGGCTTCGTTACCGTTACCCCCGGCGTTCGCTTTGCTGACGGTGACGTCGGTGATCAGAAGAGAGTTATGACTCCCGCAGAGGCTAAAAAGATCGGCTCTGACTATATCGTTGTCGGCAGACCTATCACCGCCGCAGAAGACCCCGTTGCAGCTTACAGACGCTGCGTCGCTGAGTTTGTAGGTTAAGGATACGGTTTTTCGCTACTTTCTTGAAAGAAAGTAGCACAAAGAACTTTAATGAAAGATTTGATATAAGGGAGATCTCATTAGCCTTCCCTAGCAGGGAAGGGGGACCGCTTGCGGTGGATGAGTAGAAAAAGAAGACCCGAAAAGGTGCTGATATGTCATACAGCTATAACAAAAACTTAGTAAAAAACGCCCAGAGTCTTCGAAAAAATATGACCCCCGAAGAAAAACATCTTTGGTATGACTTTTTAAAGGACTTACCTATTACCGTCAACAGACAAAAAAATATAGAAAATTTTATTTTAGATTTTTTCATAGCCAAAAATAAAATCGCCATTGAAATAGACGGAAGACAACATACGGGGGAAGAAGAAAAGAAAAAAGACGACATCAGGGATACCCAATTAAAAAATTTAGGCATTACAGTTCTCAGGTATTCAAACCGAAGCATTCGCTATAACTTTGATCAAGTTTGCGACGATATACTAAAACACTTAAATTTGGAGTAACCGTATGTGTGGTGAGAATTCTCCTCATCCACCGCAAGCGGTCCCCCTTCCCCGCTGGGGAAGGCTTAGAAAGGAGATATAATATGGAAAGCTACAAGAGAGAATTTATAGAATTTTTGGAAGGTGCGGGCGTACTCAAGTTTGGAGATTTCACCGCAAAGAGCGGAAGAAAGATCCCCTACTTTATCAACGCAGGAATGATAAAGACGGGTAACGACATCGCAAAGATGGGCGAATTCTACGCAAGAGCGTATTTTGAGAAGCTCGGCAAAAAGCAGGCAGTCCTCTACGGTCCTGCATACAAGGGCATCTCGCTTGCCGTATCCGCATCCGTTGCACTCTCCAAGAACGGCCTCAACGTTCCCTTCTTCTTCAACCGTAAGGAAGTAAAGGATCACGGTGAGGGCGGCGTATTCGTAGGATACGTTCCCACCGCTCCCGAGGAGGTAGTCATCATCGAGGACGTTATCACTGCAGGTACTGCAATACGCGAGAGCATGGAGATCCTCTCTCACCTTGAGGGCGTAAAGGTCGCGGCTACCTTCATTATGGTCGACCGCAAGGAAAAGGGTCAGACCGAAAAGGGCGCTATGCAGGAGATCGAGGAGCAGTTCGGCTTCCCCGTATATTCCGTAGTTGACGTATACGACATCATCGAGTACCTTGAGGAGAAACCTGAGCACGCAGAAAACGTTCAGCGCATCAAGAACTATCTCGCCATCAACGGCGCAAAGCAGTAAATTTTAAAGGAGCAGGTAATATGCGACACCTTATCGGAATCGAAGATCTGACCGTAGGCGAGATCGAAGCTCTTATTGCCACGGCAGAGGACATAATGGCAGACCCCGCCAAATATTCGAAGACCGCCGCAGGCAAAAAGCTTGCTACACTCTTCTACGAGCCCTCGACCCGTACCCGTCTCTCCTTTGAGGCGGCTATGATGGAACTCGGCGGCGGCGTTCTCGGATTTTCCGAGGCGCAGAGCTCGTCGGCGGCTAAGGGAGAGAGCGTTTCTGACACCGCGAAGGTAATATCCTGCTTTGCAGATATTATGGTAATGCGTCACTTCAAGGAGGGCGCGCCTATGGTCGCGGCTATGAACGCGACCGTTCCCGTGATAAACGCGGGCGACGGCGGTCACAACCACCCCACGCAGACGCTTACCGACCTTCTTACCATCAAGTGTGAAAAGGGACGTCTTACCGACCTCACCGTAGGTCTTTGCGGCGACCTTAAATTCGGAAGAACGGTCCACTCGCTTATCACCGCGCTTTCGAGATACACGGGCATAAAGTTCGTGCTTATCTCCCCCAAGGAGCTCACTATTCCCGATTACGTAAAGAGCGAGGTCCTCGACCGCAAGGGTATCGAGTACGTAGAGACTACCTCGCTTGAGGACAGCCTTCCCGAGCTTGATATACTCTATATGACCCGCGTACAGCGCGAGCGCTTCTTTAACGAGCAGGACTATATCAGACTCAAGGACAGCTACATCCTTACCGTAGAAAAGCTCGATCTCGCAAAGAGCGACCTCTGCATCATGCATCCCCTGCCCCGTGTCAACGAGATCAGCGTAGGCGTGGACAACGACAGCAGAGCTTGCTACTTCAAGCAGGTGCTTTACGGTAAGTATATAAGAATGGCTCTTATCAAAATGCTTTTGGAGGAGGCGGCAAAATGAACGTAGATGAGATAAAGAACGGAGTCGTTATCGACCACATCAAAGCGGGTCAGGCTATGGAGATATATAAGTTCCTCGGACTTGACAAGCTCGATTGCACCGTCGCTATAATCAAAAACGCGATCAGTCGCAGAATGGGTAAAAAGGATATAATCAAAATAGATGCCGACATCACTCTCGACCTCTCTGTGCTCGGTTATATCGACCACAACCTCACTATCAACGTAATTAAGGACGGCGTTAACGTAAGCAAGTATCACCCCGAGCTTCCCCTCGAGATCGTCGATATAGTCAAATGTAAAAACCCTCGCTGTATCACCTCGACCGAGCAGGAGCTCTCACACGTATTTAAGCTTACCGACCGCGAAAACAAGGTCTACCGCTGTGTCTATTGCGAAAGCCAGGCTAAGATATAATAGTTAGATTTGGATTGGGTGTTTTTCTGTTCTTTTCTTGAAAGAAAAGAACCAAAAGAACTTCCTGCAAGGGAATTTCTTTTGGAACATCAAGGTTGCTTTTTGAAAACTAAACTTTTTTCAAAGTGATTTTTTTAAGGAAGAGTTTTTGGTCACCTCATCGGTACCAAAAACTCTTTTTTATTATAAAAAAATAAAAAGTGTTCGCGGTACCGATGAGGTGTCCGCGAACACTACCTTAGAAAAAATTACTCATTATGCCATTTAAACTGCACAAACCAACCTTGATGTTCCTAAAAACTTCTTTTTTAGGAAGTTTTTTCGGTACCTTTTTTTCAAAAAAGGTACGAAAATATTAAACACAAACTAACTTACTCTGCTAAAGACCACTTAGTACCCTGAGAGGTATCGGTAAGAGTAACGCCCTTCTCGAGCAGCTCGGCACGGATAGCGTCGGCGCGTGCAAAATCCTTTGCCTTTTTAGCGGCGGCGCGCTGTGCTATCATATCCTGAACGTAAGCAACGAAGGGATCGTTAGCAGCAGCCTCTGCCTCGGCTTCTGCGGCGCGCTTTTCCGCATCAAATATTTTCTGTGCGGCGTCGATAAGTCCTACGCAGAGAACTCTGTCAAAGTCTGCAAGAGCGGCAAGCTTCGTTGCGGCATTGGTCTTTGCCTTGAGCACGTCGTAAAGCGCGGTGATCGCAAGCGAGGTATTGAGATCGTTATCCATAGCCGCGGAAAATCTCGCCTTGAGAGCCGCGAGCGCTTCTGCGTCGATCTCGCCCTGCTCTTCCTTATAGAGCGCGGCGATCTTTGCAACGAGCTTGTTGTACGCGATGACCGCATTGTCGAGATTTTCGTAGGAGAAAACGAGCGACTTGCGGTAATGCGACTGCAAGCAGAAAAATCTGTAGACGAGGGGATCGTAGCCCTTGGACTCAAGAAGCGAGACGGTCAAAAACTCACCGCTCGACTTGCTCATCTTGCCCGAATTTGTATTGAGGTGGTGAACGTGGAACCAATAATTGCACCACTTGTGACCCACGAACGCCTCACTCTGCGCTATTTCGTTGGTGTGGTGGGGGAACGCGTTATCTATTCCGCCGCAATGGAGGTCAAGATATTCGCCGAGATATTTCATACTGATGCAGGAGCACTCGATGTGCCAGCCGGGGTAACCGATACCCCAAGGGCTATCCCATTTGAGCTCCTGATCGTCGAACTTCGACTTTGTGAACCAAAGCACGAAATCCGCCTTGTTTCTCTTGTTGGTGTCCTCTTCAACACCCTCGCGCACGCCGACCTCAAGATCCTCCTCCTTGAAATCGTTGAAAACGTAATACTGCGAGAGCTTCGAGGTGTCGAAATAGATATTTCCGCCCGCCTCGTACGCATAGTCCTTCTCGATAAGTGCCTCGATGGTCTTGATAAACTCGTCGATACAGGTCGTAGCGGGAGCAACTACCTCGGGAGTCTTGATATTGAGCTTCTTGCAGTCCTCAAAAAACGCGTCGGTGTAGAACTTTGCTATCTGCAGAACCGTCTTATTCTCGCGGCGCGCACCCTTGAGCATCTTGTCCTCGCCCGTGTCGGCGTCGCTCGAGAGATGTCCGACGTCGGTGATGTTCATTACTCTGGTAACGTCAAGTCCCGTGTAGCGAAGGTACTTTTCAAGCACGTCCTCCATAATATAGCTGCGCAGATTTCCTATGTGCGCGTAGTGATAAACTGTAGGTCCGCAGGTGTACATACTTACCTTTCCTGCGACGTTGGGTACGAATTCTTCTCTTTTTCTTGTAAGTGAATTATAAATAAGCATATCTTTTCCTCTTTATTTTTTCTTTTTATCAGCCTTATTTTCGAGCTCGGCTTCGAGCGCAGTTATCTTTTCTTCAAGTCTGCGTATCTCCTGAGCCACGGGGTCGGGAACGTGTATCTGGTCAAGCTCACCCTCGACCTTTACTCCCTCCTTGCGAACCACCTTAGCCGGAATACCTACAGCCGTGCAGTTCTCGGGTATCTCCTTGAGCACGACGGCGTTTGCCGCCACCTTGGAGTTGTCTCCGATATAGAACGGTCCGAGCACCTTTGCTCCCGCGCCTACCATAACGTTGTTGCCGAGCGTGGGGTGACGCTTTCCGACGTCCTTACCCGTGCCGCCGAGCGTAACGCCCTGATATATGGTACAGTTGTCGCCTATCTCCGCCGTCTCGCCTATCACCACGCCTGAGCCGTGGTCGATAACGAGTCCTTTGCCTATCTTAGCTCCGGGGTGTATCTCTATTCCCGTGACCATCTTTGCAAATTGGCTTATAGCTCGCGCGGGCAGATATTTCTCCTTTTTATAAAGTCCGTGCGCTATCCTGTGCGCTATAAGTGCGTGCACACCCGAATAAAGAAGCAATACCTCAGCATCACTTCTTGCCGCAGGGTCACGGTCGCGGACTGCCGCAACGTCTTCCTTTACCGATGCGATAAACTTCTGTGCGTTGCTCTTTGCCGCCTTAGCCGCTTTTGCCGAGCTTTGTACGGCTTTTTTTATTTTATCGTTTTTAACAGAACTCATAAGCTCCTCCCAAAAAACAAAAATACCTCTATGCCGACGGCACAGAGGCGTATAAAACGCGGTTCCACTCTGCTTTGGGCGAATGCCCCTCAAGCTTCTCTTTAACGCAGAGCTACGTCAGCGCTACCCCGCAAACGCGGCTCACACTGAGGTCTCCGAGGCGCACACACCGAAAAGCTCATACCGATGCTTACAGCCCAAGGCAACGGTTCTCTGCTTTTTGCTTTACGGATTTTTCCTCTTCGCAGACCAATGCGGGCACTTCTGCCCGATCCTTCAATATATTATACACGCTTTTTTTTGATTTGTAAATAGCTTTTCGAAAAAAATATCAAAAAGTTGTTGACACCTCAACATTTTTGTGATATCATATACTTATATAGTATAATGGATATTATCGTGAAAGGAGGTATCGACTTGGAAGACGATAGATTTGACCGATTTTACTCTGCGACCTGCTGTGCGCTCAAGAGTATACAAAAGCTGAAAAGCAAATATATGGCACACTACGGCTTATCGAGCGCGCACACGATGTGTCTGCGCCATCTCGACTCTGCCCCCGAGGGACTGACGAGGACCAGACTCGCAAAGCTTTGCGACATAGACAAGGCGCAGGTGTCGCGCATTGTAAACGAGCTCTGCTCAAAGGGCTACATCACCGAGCCTGACAGCGAAAATATAAATTACAGAAAACGCTTAAAGCTCACCCCACTTGGAAAAGATACTGCAAAGGAGATAAATGAGATAGTGACTAAGGTCCACTCCTTTGTAAGCAAGGATATCCCTCTCGAAGAGCTGATGTCCTTTTACGCTACCTTCGACCTCATCTGCGACAAATTAAAGCAGGCGGAAAACACACTTTAAAAAGATTATAATTATGAAAGGATCAATATAAAAATGAGCAAGGAAAAGACCGCTAAGATAATCAATAAGCCCAAGGAGATACGACTTTACGAAAGAGTAATGGACGTTAAGGACTTCTGCAGAGTTCTTACAAAGCACTCCGACAAGGTCGTTTTCACCTACTTTGACAAAAAGCGTCAGCTCCACGACGTTACCTACGGAGAATTTCTCCACAAGGCTAAGAGCCTTGCGGCAGCATTTACCAAGAGAGGACTCGAGGGCAAGCGTATTGCCATCATCGGCGAGACCTCTGTAAACTGGATGGCTTCCTACGTTGCTATCCTCTCGGTCGGCGGAGTTGCTATCCCGCTTGACAAGGAGCTTGAGATCAGCGTTATCGAAGGCTTTATGGAAAGCGTTGACGCCGACGCACTCGTATATTCTTCGAGCTTCAACTCGAAATTCAAGAACGCTATGGACGCTCATTCCTCGCTTTCCTGCTTCATTCCTATGGAGCCGACCGAAGAAGAGCTCGCGCTCAGCGATAAGATAATTCCCTTGAACACCCTTTACGAAGAGGGTGCAGTTGAGGTAGCGGCAGGCTACGAGATCCCCGACGTCAAGAACAGAGACGCTCTTGCAGAGTTCCTCTTTACCTCGGGTACTACCGGCACGTCAAAGTGCGTAATGCTCAGCCAGAAGAATATCTTCTCGGTAGTTACAAGCGCGGCAGCGACCGTTCCCTTCACTCCCGACGACACCATCGTCTCGCTCCTTCCCATACACCACACCTACGAGCTTGCCTGTCTGCTTGCGGGAATGGACTACGGTATGCATATCTGCATCAACGACTCCATCACCCACGTTCTCAAAAACCTTCAGATATTCAAGCCTACGGGTCTCGTTCTCGTTCCCCTTTACATCTACACCTTCTACAAGAGGATCTGGGCTGAGGCTAAGAAGACCGGCAGAGATAAGAAGCTCAAGCTCGGTATCACCGCGGCAAGATCGCTCCTTAAGGTCGGCGTAGACAAGAGACGCGATCTCTTCGCCGAGGTACTCAACTCCTTCGGCGGCAGACTTGAAAAGATCGTCTGCGGCGGCGCGGCTCTCAATCCCAGAATGGTAGAATTTTTCGATACGCTCGGCGTTTCGATATACGAGGGCTACGGTATCACCGAATGTGCGCCCCTGACCTGTGTAGTTCCCTACTTCAACCGTAAGTACGCCTCGGTCGGTCCTGCCGTTCCCTGCTGTCAGGTAAGAATTCACGACGGCTACGAGAACGAAAAGGGCTTTATAGAGGGCGAGATACAGGTCAAGGGCGACAACGTAATGCTCGGTTACTACAACAACCCCGAAGCTACCGCCGATGCTTTCACCGAGGACGGCTGGTTCAGAACGGGCGACGTAGGATATCTCGACGAGGACGAGTATTGCTTCATTACGGGCAGACTCAAGACCGTCATCGTGCTCGAGAACGGTAAGAACGTATTCCCCGAGGAGATCGAGGAATATCTCGGCAACATCGAAACTATCGCAGAGAGCGCGGTTATCGGCAGACAGGCGGGCAGTGAGGTCAATCTCACCGCTCTCGTATTCCCCGACGCTACCAAGTTCCCCGAGGGTACTACCAAGGAGCAGATGCAGGAGGAGATCCAGAAGTCGATCAACGAGCTCAACAAGACTCTCCCCACCTACAAGCATATCAAGGTCGTAGAGCTCCGCGATACCGAGTTCGAAAAGACCACCTCACGCAAGATCAAGCGTCATCTTCTTAAATAAAGGCTCACGTTTTCCAAAATATGCGAAAAACTATTGACAAAACGCGCGTTTTGCTTTATAATATTTTTAGATGTAGTTTTGATAACCACTTTTAAAAATTCTATAAACCGCGTTTTGAACGTGAAAGGACGTTAATATGAATAATTACATTATTCTCACCGATTCGGGAACAGATTTCACACCCGAAATGATAAAAGAGCTCGACGTAGAGCTTCTCGACCTCACCGTAACGCTTGAAGGACAAGAGCCTCGCGCAAACAGCGAGCTCGACCTTCCCGCGCTTTACGCTTTTCTGCGTGAAAAGAAATCCGCCTCTACCGCGGCAGTAAACCTCGATACCTTTCTTGAGGCGATGACACCCTATCTTGAGGACGGAAAGGATATCCTCTATCTTGGATTTTCCTCGGGTCTTAGCAGTACCTTTGCATCGGGCAGACTTGCCGCAGAGGAGCTCTCCGAGAAATATCCCGACAGAAAGATACTCGTTGCCGACACGCTTTGCGCGTCTCTCGGTCAGGGACTTCTCGTCTACCACGCGGCAAAGCTCAAGCAGAGCGGCGCGAGCATCGAGGAGGTGCGTGACTTCGTTGAGGCAAACAAGCTCAAGTTCTGCCATTGGTTCACGATCGACGACCTTTTCTTCCTCAAGAGAGGAGGCAGAGTCAGCGCGACCACGGCGGTCGTCGGCACTATGCTCGGCATCAAGCCCGTTATGCACGTTGACAACGAGGGTCACCTCATCAACGTCGGCAAGGCCCGCGGCAGACGCGCGTCTATAGATGCTCTCTTCGACAAGGCAAATGAGACTATGATCGGAGACCGCTCAGAAGCCGTCGTATTCATCTCGCACGGCGATTGCATTGAGGACGCAGAGTACCTCGCAGACCGTATCAGAAAAGAAATAGGAGTAAAAGAAGTGCGTATCGGCTACGTAGGCGCAGTTATAGGCTCTCACTCAGGCCCCGGCACGCTCGCGCTCTTCTTCCTCGGAAGTCAGAGATAACTCACCACCCATAAAAAGAGGTAAGTATGAGAATAGATGCAAAAACCTTTCTTTCTATGTTGATCTCGGGTGCTAACGCGCTTGAAAACGACAAGGAAAAGATAAATAATATGAACGTATTCCCCGTCCCCGACGGAGATACGGGTATCAATATGACGCTCACGCTCGGCGCGGTCAGAAAGCTTGACTACTCGTACACCACGGTAGCTAACTGTTCGTCCGACGCCGCCGCACTCGTTCTTCGCTCGGCAAGAGGAAACTCGGGAGCGATCCTCTCGCTCTTCCTTCGCGGCTTCGCAAAGGAGTTCAAGGACTCGGTCAGCATTGGCGTTGCAGAGCTTGCGGCAGGTCTTCGCCGCGGCTGTGAGGAAGCCTACAAGGCAGTAATGAAGCCCACCGAAGGAACTATACTGACCGTTATGCGTTGCAGTGCCGAGGAAGCCGAGAGCGCGCTCAAATGCGGAAAGTACGGCGACCACAATATCGCTGAATTCTTTGCGCGCTTTACAAAGGCGGCTGAGACCGCACTCGAAAAGACCCCCGAGCAGCTCCCCGTTCTCAAGGAGGTAGGAGTTGTCGACGCGGGAGGCTGCGGATTTGTCACCGCTCTGCGCGGTATGCTCGCCGCACTCAAGAAGAAGCCCGTCGAGCTTCTCAATAAGGAGAGCGGGGAGAGCGCAGGTGTTGCCGACTTCTCCGAGTTTTCCACCGAGGAGATAACCTTCCCCTACTGCACCGAGTGCGTAGTCGAGAAGTACGAGCTCTACGAGGGCGAGAACAAGGCATCTGAGCTCCACGAGCTCATCTGCTCGATAGGCGACAGCGTCGTATTTATCGAGGACGAAAAAGTAATAAAGCTCCACGTCCACACCGACCACCCCGGCAGAGTCTTTGAAAAGGCGGGAGAGTACGGTATGCTCGAGACGGCGAAGATAGAAAATATGCGTAAGCAGCACTCCGAGCTTCTCGCACCCAAGGCGGAAGGCAAGGAGGCTAAAAAGGAAGAAGCAAAGGTAGTCGCACCCGAAAATACCTACGGCTTCGTTTCGGTATGTATGGGTGAGGGCATCTCGGATACCTTCCGCGACCTCGGCGTCGACACGGTCATTCACGGCGGTCAGACTATGAATCCGAGCACTCAGGACATAATCGACGGCGTAAGATCGACCCCCGCAAAGACGGTATTCGTGCTTCCCAACAATAAGAATATCTATCTCGTAGCGGTTCAGGCGGCAAAGCTCGTCAAGGATCGCGACGTGATCGTGCTCAACACCAAGAGCGTTCCGCAGGGCATCTGCGCGATGATATCCTTTGACCCCGAGACCGACGCAGACTCCAACCTTGAGTTTATGGAAGAGGCTATCTCGCACGTAACGAGTATGTCGGTGACCCACGCTATAAGAAACACCACCATCGACGGTGAGAAGATAAAGAACGGACAGATGATAGGTCTTATCAACGGATCTATCGACTGCGTTGCAAACGACGCGCACACCTGTCTTTCCAAGCTCGCCGACAAAATGGTATCTCCCTCCTACGTCACTATTTTCTACGGTGCTGACGTCAGCGAGGACTCGGCTGTTGCAATAGAACAGATGATACGCACAAAACACCCCCGCGCCGAGATATCCACTATCTGCGGCGGTCAGCCTATCTACGATTTCATTCTTTCGGTAGAGTGACGGTCTTTGCGTAACTGTAAAAATAAATATCCACCCGCCATAGCCTCGGGTGCTAAAGGACAGTAAAAAAGCCGATATGGATTTTATTCCGTATCGGCTATTTTCTATTACACCACCGCATTCGGTGGTGAGTAAGTGCGCACTTGCAGGTGAACAATATAAGCCTTCCTCCGAGAGGAAGGGGGACCGCTTGCGGTGGAAGGAGCCTGCGTTCATACTGACTTTTTATGTTCTTTGGATAGAGTATTTTGTTGAAAAATCAAAAAACATAACAGACACATTGAACATAAGTTCTCTTACTGCTCGCACTCTCCCTCAGTCACCTTCGGTGACAGCTCCCTCTCGGAAGGAGCCTTTGGCTTGCTCCTACTCTTTATTCGATTTCCGGCTTTCTGGCAAAGCCTTTATTGACCCCCGCCACTATGGCGGGGTTTTCGTCTTACAATAAAAAGCTTTCGCGAAAACCGTGTTTCGCGAAAGCTTTTTTACCTATGCATTCCGAGTTATATCTTATTCAAGAGCCGCCGCACCGATAATGCCCGCGTCGTTGCCGAGTTGAGCTATACGGATCTGGGTATGCTCAACGA